>CAKTJX010000004.1 GCA_934569045.1 uncultured Oscillospiraceae bacterium | reverse complement strand
TTGATCTTGACAACGCGATCCTGAATGGTTTCAGACATACATTCTTTCCTCCTATGTATCTTTTTGCAGTTTGAGCCCGACCGCTTCTGCATAAACTTTGAATCGTACCTTTCTATTTTAGCTTGAATTTTTTAATTGGTCAATAGAAATTCTGAGAATTCCATAAAAATTTCCGTTTTTTCTTCTGAGGAACTCCCGGAAATCAACTAAAGGGCGTCAGGCCCACCTGGTCTTCCCAGGTTGTGAAGCTTACATCCAGGATGCCGTTGGTGTAGTCCGTCATCTGCAGGATGGCATCGTACATACAGGCAATCTTGTAGTTCAGGCTGTGGCTGGGGTCGTTTCCATCGCCCAGATTCACCTGATACTGGGTGCCATACCAGAGAATAATATCGTCCAGCCGGGACACATCCACGCTGGCAACCTCACCGACAATATCGTTGTCCTCCAGCGCCTTCAGGATCTCCAGCGCGGTGGTGAGCTTCTGCGCGCCGGTGACCACGGTGGTGTTGACAGTGGGCAGGGTGTCCGCCGTTGGCTGGGTCTCGTCCTGGCCCTCCGCCTGGGTCTCATCCCCCAGCTGGTCCGCCGTCAGCTCCGTGGCAACGCCGATCTGCCCCACAGTGGGGTCCGTCAGCGTAACGCCCAGCACCTGAGTATAGTTTCCGGCCACGGCATTGTTGACCATTTCCGTCACCTTGCCCTGGGAGTTCATGAGCCACCAGATGCCGGCATCGGACTGGATGGCGTAGACAACGTCGTCTTCCACAATCTCAATATTAACCGTATCCGGGAGTTTTATTCCAATTCTTACACTTTTTACATAGGGAAGGTTGGCCCGGATCTGGCTGGCCGCCCGGGCGCGGCTGAAGGTCAGCAGGTTGTCTCCCTTGGAGATGCCGGAGGCCTCCTCAATGGTATAGGGGCTGTATACCCCCGTGCCGGAAACCGTAATGACCTTGACCTTAAAGAACAGGGACAGCCCCAGCATCAGCGCCACCACCACGGTGAGCACGGTGATCAGCTGCACCAGCAGCCGGTCCCGGTTGAAGGCCGCGGGCTGGGTATAGATGACGGAGGGGGTGTTGAACCGATTCTGGCGCTTGCGGCGTTTTTCCGCCTCCGCTGCCCGGCGTTCCCGGCGCTGCTTGGCCAGGTCCGAGTCCTCGGCAAAGCTGTCTTTATTGTAGCGAATCCGCTCATACCATTTGAGAATCGGGTTCTGGGCGGAGAAAAATGTCTTGAGGCTGCCGGAGCGCTGGGCCTTCCGCTTGCGGTTTGCCTGACGGTAGGGCTGATAGCCGGAGTCCCCCTCCGCCTGCCTGCGATTTCTTTTCTGGGGCTGCGCGGCGGACTTCCGCTGGGGTGCCTGGGCGCTCTGCCGCTGGGGCCGCGGGGCCGGGCGGCGGACAGGGGCTCCTTCCGTCTTTTCGGGCTGGGCTGCCTTCCGGGCAGACATTTGTCCGGCCTTTCGGGCAGGTCTTTCCGGCTCCTCCTTTTTGGCTTCCGCCGCTTTTTGCGGGCGGGGACGGGCGGTTTTTTCTCCGCCCGTGGGCGGCTTTCCGGCGCTGTCCGGGCGGCGGGGGCGGCCTCCGGCGCTGACGCCATCCATCTTCGGCGCGCTGGCGCGGACCGGACGGGCAGGCTTCTCGCTCTGCTGTTCCGGGTTCACAGACCCGGCTTGATCCTTTGTATCCATTGTTTTTTCCTCCTGGGGTATGTGCTCAGGTCTTGCTCAATTCCTCCACAATGTCGCAGATTCGCTGGGTGGAATCCAGCCGAACCATGCCTCGGAGGGTTTTGCTCATATTCTCCCGTCCGTCCGGGTCTGCCAGCAGGGCCTGAATCTCATCGAAAATGCCCTGGGCTGTGCAGTCCTTTTCCAGAACGGTGACTGCGGCCCCCTTATCGGAAAGCACCCGGGCATTGTGCTCCTGGTGGTTGTTGGTCACATTGGGAGAGGGAATCAGAATGCTGGGGGTGCCGGAAACGGCAATCTCATTGCAGGTAGCCGCGCCGGAACGGCTGATGACCACATCCGCCGCCGCCATCTCCACCGGCATATCATAGATATACTCCCGCATATCGATGCTGGGGGTGTGGGGCAGGTCCAGCCCGTCCTTCTCCAGCAGCTCCGGCATCCACTCCCAGCCGAAGCCGCCGGTGGCATGGATATGGTGGAAGGGGTAGCCCGCCTGCTTCTCCAGGCAGAACAGCTCCGCCATAATTTCATTCATATGCTTGGCCCCCAGGCTGCCGAAGGCGGACAGGACCACAAACTCATCCTTCAGCCCCAGTTTCTCCCGGGCGGTCTTCTTATCGTTATAGAGGAAACCCTGCTGCACCGGCATGCCCACCACTTCGACCTTGCTGGGGTCGGCATAAAAATGGACGCTCTCCTCAAAGGCCACCAGCACCCGGCTGGCGCGCTTGGCGATCATCTTGGTGGTGACACCGGGAACGGCGTTGGACTCATGGACGCAGGTGGGAATGCCCATCTGGCTTCCGGCGTAGAGGGCCGGAAAGCTGGCATAGCCGCCGGTGCCGATGATCACATCGGGCTGGAACTCCCGGAAGATCTGCTTGCAGGCTTTCACCGCCTGGAGCACACAGCGGACGGCGTGGATATTCTGCTTCAGGCCTGCCATGCTCTTTTTCCGGCTCAGGCCGGAGCCCGGCAGGGTTCGCAGCTCGTAGCCCGCCTGGGGCACCAGCTTCTCCTCCATATGGCCCTCCGCGCCGATGAAGAGCACCTTGCAGTCCGGGTGCCGCCGCCGCATTTCTCCGGCAATGGCAATGGCGGGATTAATATGACCGGCGGTACCGCCGCAGGTAAATACCAGATTCAATGTTACTGCCTCCTGATGGTTCTTTTACGGGATATATTCAGCACGATCCCCATTTCCCCCAGGTTCACTGCCAGCGCCGTGCCTCCATAGGAGAAGAACGGCAGCGCAATGCCCGTAGAGGGCAGAAGGTTCGTGACAACACACAAATTCAAAATGGTCTGCACCGCGATCAGGGTCACAAGCCCCGCGGCCAGCACCGTGGAAAACCGGTCCTCTGCCTGCCGGGCGATCCGATAGCCCCGCAGAATCAGCAGCGCAAAGAGCACCATGATCCCGCAGGCCCCTACCAGGCCCAGCTCCTCGCAGACGATGGCAAAGATATAGTCGTTATACTGAAAGGGCAGGTAGAGATATTTCTGCCTGCTTTTGCCAAAGCCCAGGCCGAACACGCCGCCGGAGCCGATGGCATAGAGAGACTGCAAAATCTGATACCCCGTATCACTGGGGTCCGAATCCGGGTTCCGCCAGGCGGTCACCCGGTCGCCGGCGTAACCCATAAAGGAGATATACACCAGCAGAAACACCACCGCCCCGGCAGCCCCCAGCAGCAGCCACTTGGGGTCCGTTCCGGCAATGTACATCATAACCACCGCCACCAGCCCCAGAAGCATGATGGCGCTCAGGTGCTTTTCCAGCGCCAGGGGCACCAGGATGCCCAAAAGGCAGCTGCCAAAGCCCAGCACCCCATAGCGGAATTGGGAAGCCTTCTCCCCGAAATTCCGAGTAAGTCTTGCCAGCAGCAGAATCAGGGTGAATTTTGCCACCTCTGAGGGCTGGAATTGCAGCCCCGCAATGCTGATCCAGCGTCTGGCCCCGTTGACCTGCTGGCCAACCACCAGGACGCTGAGCAGCAGCACAATGCTGAAAAAATAGGCAGGCCACGCCAGGTGATACCACACCTTCACCGGCACACGACTGAAGCCGTACATGGCAATCAGCCCCAGGGCCGCGCACACCGCCTGCTTTTGCAGATACCGGGTGGTGATGGCGTAGCCCGTATCGTAGGCGCTCTGGGCGGAGCTTGCGGAATACAGCACCGCAAGCCCAACCGTCAGCAGCAGCAGCGTCAGAAAGAGAAAGGGAACATCCAGTGTTTCACCGGGAAATCTCCGGCGGTCCTCTTTGGCAGGTCTGCCGCCCACCGCCATACGCCGCTCCTTTCCAAAAGGGTTATACGAGGCCGGAAATGCTCAGCCAGGCCACCACGCACATTACCGCGGACACGGCGGCAAAGCTCAGGACAATTTTCTCTTCCTTCCAGCCGCTCATTTCAAAATGGTGATGAATGGGGCTCATTTTAAACAGCCGCTTGCCGTGGGTGGCCTTGAAATAGGTCACCTGCAAAATCACGGACATGGTCTCCACAAGATAGACAAAGCCGGCAAAAATCAGAACCAGCGGCATATCCAGGGCAAAGGCCAGGCCGCAGACCACGCCGCCCATGAAAAGAGAGCCCGTGTCGCCCATAAAAGCCTTGGCCGGATGCCAGTTCAGGTGCAGGAAAGCAAGCAGTCCGCCGATCATGGCCTCCGGCAGCACCGCCAGCTCATTCCGGCCCAGAGCGAGGCTGGCCGCCGTGAAGAAGATCATCACAGGGATGGTCACGGAGGCGCTGAGGCCGTCAATGCCATCGGTCAGGTTCACCGCATTCACCGTGCCCACGATGATAAACATGGAAAACAGCAGATACACCGCAGGGGGAATATAGAAGGTGACATTGAAGAAGGGGATATACAGGTCGCAGGTCAGGATTCCCTCCATGTACAGCATATACAGGAATACCGCGGACACCGCCGCCTGAAGCAGGGACTTCTGGATGGCCGTCAGGCCCATGTCCCGCTTTTTCTTCACCTTGCAGTAGTCATCCAGAAAGCCGATGGCGCCAAAGCAGAAGGCCAGCACATAGACATAAAAGGCGCTGTATTCCAAGGTTCCCGGCAGGTTCAGCAGCAGCAGAATCAGCGTGCCGCCAATAAACATCAGGCCCATCATCAGCGGTGTGCCCGCCTTGCTGTTGTGCCAGGTGGGGCCGATGGAACGCACGGACTGTCCTGCCTTCAGCGCCCGCAGCACCGGCAGCAGGAAGTGGCCCAGCAGGGCAGAAACCCCGTAGCTGACAGCGATGGTCAAAAGAATTCGGATCATGTTTGATCTCCTCCGTTCAGGTCTTTTTCGTATTTCATAAAGGCTTCCAGCACACGCTCCATGTGCATTCCGTTGCTGCCCTTAAACAGGATCACGTCCCCGGGCCGGGCTACCCGCTGCAATTCGCAGGCCAGGGCCGTCTGGTCCGTAAAGGCTTGGGCGCGGCTGTCGGCCATGCCGCCGGTAATGCAGCCGCCGATGACCCGGTCCGCCTGCCTGCCGTAGGCCAGCACATAGTCCACCCGCTCGGCGGCGATCCGGCCGATGCGGTAGTGCTCCGCCGCCGCCCGGTCGCCCAGCTCCAGCATATCTCCAAGCACGGCGATTTTCCGCCCGGTCTTCTCCCCCAGCACCACCAGCGCCGCCTCCATGGATTCGGGACCCGCGTTGTAGCAGTCCTTGATGAGGGTATAGCCATAGGCCCGCAGGATCTCCTGCCGCCCGGACAGGTTGCGGAAGGACCGCAGTCCCTTCTGAATATTCTCCGGGGGCACCCCCAGCTCCAGGCCCACGGCCACCGCCGCCATGGCATCGCTGACGAAGTGCTTCCCCTCCAGGTTCATAATCACGGAGAAGCTGCCGCCGCTCCAGGTCACCCGGAAGCGCAGGCCCTCCGCGGCATTGACGATCTCCTTGCACCGGACGGCGCAGCCCTCATCGGAGCCGAAGTACACAATCCGCTGCTCCGGCTGGGTATCCAGATTGCACAACATGGCATCGTCGCCGTTGAGCAGCAGGGTTCCCTCCGGGGCCATGCCCTCCAGAATTTCCATCTTGGCCTGGCGGATGCCCGCCCGGCTGCCCAGGAACTCAATATGGGCCGTGCCGATATTGACGATTACCGCCAGATCCGGCTGGCCGATGGAGGAAAGATAGGCCATCTCCCGGAAATGGTTCATGCCCATTTCCAGCACGGCCACCTGGGTATCCTCCGGCATGGCAAGAATCGCCATGGGCATGCCGATGTCATTGTTGTGGTTCACCGGAGTTTTGGCCGTGCGGTAGGTTTTCTCCAGCACCGCGGCAATCATTTCCTTGGTGGTGCTCTTACCCACGGAGCCGGTGACCCCCACCACCTTCATGCCCAGGCGCTGCCGCTCACCCCGGGCGATATCCCCCAGCGCCAGACGCACGTCCGGCACCACAATGGCGGGATAGTCCCCCACGCAGTGGGTGCACAGCACGGCTGCCGCCCCCTTCTCCATGGCGGCGGGGATGAACTCATGGCCGTCCCGGGCCCCCTGCAGGGCCAGGAACAGCTGCCCCGGCTGAAGGGTGCGGGTATCGTTGTTGGCCCCCAAAAACTCTATATGCTCATACTTTTCTTCCACGGTGCCGCCGCACCAGGCGGCGGCCTGCTTCAGGGTTATTTTACTCATGCGCGTTCCTCAATTCCGACAGGTAAGACGAGACCTCTTCCCGCTCGTCCAAATGATACTTATGGCCATTGATCTCCTGATATGTTTCATGGCCCTTTCCTGCCAATACAATTATATCATCTTTTTTGCCAATGTCCATAGCGTATCTGATGGCCTTACGCCGATCCTCGATGACCGTATAGGCCCCCATGGCCGGATTTACCCCCTTTAGGATATCCTCAATAATCGCCATTGGGTCTTCTGTGCGGGGATTATCGGAGGTGATAATGGAAAAATCCGCGTTCTTGATGCCGATTTCGCCCATAATGGGCCGTTTCAGGGGGTCCCGGTCTCCGCCGCAGCCAAAGACCGCAATGAGCCTGCCCTTGCAGAAATCCCGCACGGAAAGCAGAACTTTTTCCAGCCCATCCGGTGTGTGGGCATAGTCAATGAGCACCGTATAGGGCATTCCAGGAGTGGGAACCACCTCAATGCGGCCCTTGACCCCGGAAACATCTTTCAGCGCCTCGGCGCATTCCGCCAGAGAAATTCCCAGCTGGGCCGCCACGCCCAGCACTGTCAGCGCGTTGTAAACCGTAAATCTGCCAGGGATGGGCACAAAAATCTTCGCCTGCTCCGCCCCGTGCACCGCCGTAAATTCCACGCCCTGGGCATGGAGGGCAATGTCTCTGGCATAGAGCCCCGCCGGATTCCGGGCGGAAACCGTCAGCACCGGGCAGGCCGCTTTTTCCAGCATCCGGGGGGCATAGGGATCGTCCGTATTGACAACGGCCCGGTCGCACCGGCGGAACAGCTCCGCCTTGGTATCGCAGTAGGCCTCCATGGTCTTGTGGAAATCCAGATGGTCCTCCGTCAGATTGGTAAAGGCCGCCACGTCATAGTGCACCCCGCCGATGCGGTCCAGGGCAATGGCGTGGCTGGAAACCTCCATCACCGCGTAACCGCACCCCGCGTCCCGCATCCGGGCAAACAGTTCTTGCAGCTCCAGGCTCTCCGGGGTGGTCCGGTCCGAGGCAATGGCCTCCTGGCCGATGAGATTGCCCATGGTGCCAATGAGGCCCACCTTGGCCCCCCGCGCCTTTTCCAGCACGGATTTCAGGAGCAATGTGGTGGAGGTCTTGCCGTTGGTGCCCGTGATGCCGATGAGCTTCATGGCCTTAGCAGGGTGTCCGTAGAAATTGCAGGCAATCTGGGCCAAAGCCAGCCGGTCAGACCGCACCAGCACATAGGGAACGTCCTGCTCCGGCCGTCTGGCGGTGACCACCACCGCCGCGCCCTTCTCCATGGCCATAGGGATAAACCGGTTGCCATCGGAGGCAAAGCCGGAAATGGCAACAAAGAGGCAGCCCTTCTCCGCCTTCCGGGAGTCATAGACCACCTTATTGATCTCTGTTGCCGGGTCCGCGGTCTGCTCCAGGACCTCCACGTCCTGCAAAAGTGCCTGTAATTTCATATTGTGACCTCCTGTATCTCTAATCGTCTGCCGACTGGTCGGCAAAGGAAATGGTAATCGTGCCGCCCGCCTCCACCTGACTTCCCGGCTGGGGGTCCTGGGCGATGGCGGTAATTTGGGGGGAAACGCCCGGATTTCCGGCGGGCAGAATATAGAGCCCCAGCTGTCCCGCCAAATCGGATGCCTGCTGGCGGGTCTTTCCCAGGAAATCCGGAACCGTCACCTGCCCCGGCTGCTCCGGGTCCTGTAAATAAAGAAGCATCTGGCTGCCACCCGGCAGGCTTTGGCCCGCCGCCGGAATCTGGCCCAGTACCTGCTCTCCCGCTCCCTGGAACCGGGCAGTGAAACCCAGGGCTTTTAGTGCCTTCTCCGCCTCCTTGGGGGCGAGGCCGGTGCAGTCCGGCACAGTGATCTGCTGTCCCGGCAGGTCCTCTGGGGTGTAATTTCTGGCGACACCCAGATAGGGCAGGATATCGGAAAGAATGGCCCCCACGGTGGGCGCTGCCATCACACCGCCGGAAATATAGATGCCGGTGCTACGGGACGGGGTATCCAGCGCCGCCAATACAATATACTCCGGATCTTCCATAGGCGCAATCCCCACAAAGGAGACAATTTTATCCAGAACCCGCTGGCCGTTCTCGTCAAATACATCAATTTTCTCACTGGTGCCGGTTTTTCCGCCGATAGAGAACCCCGCCACATTGGCGTTTTTCGCCGTACCCTCGGTGACCACGGAACGGATGAGGGTGCGCATGGTCTCGGAGGTCTCCTGCCGGATGGTCTGCCGGACCACCGTGGGCTCCTGCTTCAGCACCGTCTCCCCCCGGTCGTTGATCACCTCCGAGACGAGATAGGGCTCTAAGAGCTTGCCGCCATTGACCACCGAGGCAATGGCCCGCACCAGCTGCAAGGGGGTAATCTTAAAGGTCTGGCCGAAGGAACCGGAGGTCAGGCTGGCGGTGCCCCATTTGTCCGTATTGGTCACCAGGGCCTTGTCAAAGAAAACGCCCTTGCTCTCCCCGGACAGGTCGATGCCCGTTTTCTCCAAGATGCCGAAATTGCGCACATAGTCATAAAACCGCTCCCCGCCCAGCTTTAAGGCAATGTGGGCAAAGGCCAGGTTGCAGGAGTTCTGCAGGGCCTGGGGCGTCTGCTCTGCCCCGTGTCCGGCGGCGCGCCAGCAGTGGAGCAGCTGGGACCGGCCCGGAATCTGTTCCGCCCCCCGGCAGTAGAAGCTGGTATTCAGGTCAATGGCCCCGCAGTCCAGGGCTGCCGCCATGGTCAGCACCTTAAAGGTGGACCCCGGCTCATAGCCATCGGAGAGAACCCGGTTGCGCCACTGCTTCAGCCGGGCCTGGGTCAGGGCCGAATCATAGCGCTGCTTTCCTTCGGTGTATTCCCCGCTGGCGGCGGGGAACTGTTCGTAGGATTGCTTCAGCGCCTCCAGCGCCTGCCGGGTCTTCTCGTCGTAGATCTGCTGGTAGTCGTTGGGGTCGTAGCCCCCCAGGGTGGCCATGGCGAGGATTTCTCCCGTCTTGCAGTTCATCACCAGTCCGAAGGCCCCGTTTTGCACATCGTAGCGGTCAATGGCAGCCTGGAGCTGCTTTTCCAGGCAAGCCTGCACCGTGGCATCCAGGGTCAAAATGACGCTGCACCCGGCCTGAGAGGCGGTGAAATTCTCATAGGAAAAGGGCATATCCATTTCATTGTTGCCCTTGGTGGTAATCACCCGGCCGGTCTTCCCGGCAAGGAATCGGTCATAGGCCGCTTCGATTCCCTCGCTGCCCTGGCCGGAGAGATTGGTAAAGCCGATGACCTGGCAGGCCAGGCTCCCGAAGGGATAGGTGCGGATGGCGGCAGGCTCCAGGTGGATGCCGGAAATTTCATTTTCCCGGATATAGTCCCGGATGGCCTGGGCGGTTTCCTCCGGGATCTGGGCCCCCACCTGCTTATAGCGGCGGCGGGTATCCTTCCCCTGCTCCGCAATCCAGGCCGCGTCTTTTTCGAGAATCGGCGACAGAAACGCGGCGATCGCTTCCAGATCCGCCTTGGACTGCTTCAGCTCATGGGGATCTAAGTACACATTCTCCACCCCCACGGAGGAGGCCAGAATGTTCATATTGCGGTCATACAAAATGCCTCGGTCCGAGGCCGCCGCGGTGGAGCGGGTCTGATTGTTCAGGGCCCTGGCGACATAGTAGTCATAGTCCACCACCATCAGCTGGGTAAGCCGCGCCGCCACCGGCAGGAATGCCAGCAGCCCCAGGGCCAGCGCCGTCAGACGGATGCGCCAGTGCTGGGCAGAGTCCATGCGGACCCGGCGGTAAACCTTCTTGCCATCTTTGCCCATGTCCCGGCCCCTTCCGGCAGCGCTGTCTTAAAATGGGCGGCAAGGGAAACCCTCGCCGCCCATTCGCAGCTGCCGTTTTCAATATATGTCCGGGTGGCGCGGTTATTCCGCCGCCGGCTCCGAGTCGCCCAGAAGTCCCGAAAGGAACCACAGGAAATTCTCCCAGGCGCTGGGCTCCTTCTTCGCCTCCGGCACGGTGACCGTAATCTGTACCTTCTCCAGCTGGCTCTCATCTACCAGGCCCAGCTCCTCCGCCCGTGAACGGATGGATTCCAGATTCAGTCCTGTCCGGTAGGCGTGCTCCAATTTCGCGTTTTCCCGCTTGACCTCCGTCAAGGTATCGGAGGCGGCGTTATAGGCCTTCATGCAGGCCCCCAGCTGGAATGCGCCAACGATCAGCGCGGCCAGCAAAACCACAGCCAGCACAATCCCACCCATGGCTACCGGGTCCACATACACCCGGTGCTCCCGGGCAGGCCGCAGCTTCGGCAGGAGGGTTCGCTTCTCCTCCGCCTTCTTCTTGCTGACCTTTGCCTCACTGCCATAGACATAAAACTGGCCCACATATTGAATTACCGGTTTTTGGTCCATTGCTTCCTCCTACGGCCTGTTACCGTTTTTCGCATACCCGAAGCTTCGCGCTTCTGGCTCTGGGATTCCGGGCCAGCTCTTCCTCCCCGGATACGATGGGCTTCCGGGTCAGCACCGTCACCTGGGGCTTCCGCCCACAGACGCACACCGGGAATTCCGGCGGGCAGATGCAGCCCTTGGCCGCCGCCGCCATGGCGCTCTTGACAATCCGGTCCTCCAGGGAATGGAAGGTGATCACCGCCAAGCGCCCGCCGGGGTTCAGCTTGGGGATGGCCGCCTCCATGGCCTTGGACACGGAATTCAGTTCATCATTCACAGCAATCCGGATGGCCTGGAAGGTCCGCTTGGCCGGGTGCTGCTTCTCCCGCAGGGCCGCGGGGGGCATGGCGGAGCGGATCACATCCACCAATTCCAGAGTCGTCCGAATGGGCGCTTCTTCTCTGCGCCGGACAATGGCCGACGCGATGGCGGGGGCATAGCGCTCCTCGCCATAGTCATAGAGGATACGCTTCAGCTCCTCATAGGACCAGGTGTTCACAACGGCATCCGCGGTCAGCGCGTCGCCGTTGTCCATGCGCATATCCAAGGGGGCATCAGCCATATAGGAAAAGCCCCGGGCCCCATCGTCCAGCTGTGGGGAGGATACCCCCAGGTCCAGCAGAATCCCGTCCACCCCGGCAATGCCCAGATCGTCCAAAACCTTCGCCATCTGGCAGAAGTTGGCGTGTACCAGGGTCACCCGGTCCTGGAAGGGCTCCAGGCGTTTTCCGGCAGCTTCCAGAGCCACCGGGTCCCGGTCAATACCGATGAGCCGCCCAGTGGCCAGCTTTTCCGCAATGTGGTAGGAGTGGCCCGCGCCCCCCAGGGTGCCGTCCACATAGATGCCGTCGGGCTTGATATTCAGGGCCTCGATGCACTCGTCCAGGAGGACGGAAACATGATGAAATTCGCTCATAGTCCGATTGCCTCCAAGGATGCCAGCAGCTTCTCCGGCGTCAGATTCTCTTCTTCAAACCTGCGGAATTCCTCCGCGTCCCAGATTTCCGCCTGTCCGGCCCGGCCCACGATCATAACCTCCCGGTCGATGCCCGCGTAGCTCTGCAAAAAGGGGGTCAGACTGAACCGGAACTGCTTATCCGGGGCGCACTCCGCCGCGTTCATAAAAATCAGGCTGGTGGCCCCCGCTCGCTGGGAAATGCTCAGGGCATTGAAATTGTCGCTCAGACGCTGCCATTCGGGGGCGGTATAGACCGTGAGACAGCGATGGCCGCAGTTGACACCCAGGGTCACATAGAAGCTCTCCCCCAGCTCCTGCCGGAGCTTTGCCGGGACGATCAGACGGTTCTTGTCATCCATCCGGGCCGCGTATTTGCCGATCACAGTCTCACCTCCATTCCCTATTCCTCCACTTTACATCCACTTTGCTCCATTTTCATACAGTATACTTCCTTCCCCGAAAAAAATCAATCATTTTTTGGGGAATTGGCCGGGAATGGGCGTAAAAACCTTATTTTTCCACCGAATATTTAAACAAGTGTTCGAGTATTCGTGCAATTAAAGGCCAAAAGTCACCTTTCCCTCCTCCAGCCGTAGGCGGACCCGGCCCGGTTTTTTGCCGCAGCGCAGCAAAAAGACCGCCAGACCGTCCTCAATTTCCGTCTGCACCAGCCTGCGCAGCTGCCGGGCGCCGTCCCGGCCCTGGCATCGGCTGCCGAAAGCCTGGGCAAGCCCCGGGGGCAGAATCAGCTGGATGCCCGCCGCGGCACCGCGCTGCTGGAGCTGCCGCAGATATTTCTGGGCAATGGACTCCATGGCGCCGGGGCTCAAAGCATCGAAGAACACCGTACCGTCCAGCCGCCCCAGAAATTCCGGGGTGAACTGCTCCCGCAGAGCCTGGGCAAACTGATCCTGCCGCCCGCTGCCGCAGAAGCCCAGGCCGTCACTCCGGTTGGCCCCGCCCACATTGGAGGTCATGACCACAATGGTATTTTTGAAGCTGACCTTCCGGCCTGTGGAATCCGTCAGCTCCCCCTCCTCCATGATTTGCAGCAGCAGCCCCAGCACCTCCGGGTGGGCCTTTTCCAGCTCATCCAGCAGCACCAGGCTGTAGGGACGGCGGCGGACCGCCTCCGTCAGCTTGCCTCCCTCGTCATAGCCGATATAGCCGGGAGGGGCTCCGATGAGGCGGGATACGGAGTGCTTCTCCATATATTCCGTCATGTCCAGGCGGATCATGGCCTCCTGGCTGCCGTAGACCTCCGTCGCCAGGGCACGGCAGAGCTCCGTCTTGCCCACCCCGGTGGGGCCGGCGAACAACAGGCTCGCAATGGGTCGGCTGCCGTCCCGGATGCCGGAAAAGCCCCGGCGCACCGCCTCCGCCACGGTCTTGACCGCTTTCGGCTGGCCCATAACGTGGGCGCTGAGCAGCCCCTCCAGGTTCAGGAGCCGTTCCCGCTCCCCTGCCGTCAGCCGCCCCACAGGGATGCCGGTGCGGGCGGAAACCACCCAGGCGATGTCCGCCGCCGTCACCGCCCGGGCCCGTTTCCCGTCGGCGGTGCGCTCCATCAGATTCTGCACCTTGTCCCGCAGCTCCGCCGCCCGTTCAAACCGCCGCTCCCGAACCGCCTCGTGGAGCTCCTCCTCCAGGGCCTTCCGGGCAGAGGAGGAGCGGACGCAGGACACATCCTCCATCTTCGCCCTGGCCGCGCCCTCGTCCAGCAGGTCGATGGCCTTATCCGGCAGATACAGGTCCGGCAGATACCGCCGGGACAGGCGCACCGCCTCCTTCATGGCCTCCTCCGAAATCCGCAGATGGTGGTGCCGCTCCAGTCCCGGCTTCAGAGCCCTAAGAATCTCCAGCGCCGTTTCCGGCTCCGGCTCCTCCACCAGCACCGGGCGGAACCGGCGCTCCAGGGCCGCGTCCTTCTCGATATAGCGGCGGTACTCCTCCCGGGTGGTGGCACCAACCATTTGCAGCTCCCCCCGGCCCAGGGCGGGTTTTAAAATATTGGCGGCATCAATGGCCCCCTCGGCGGCCCCGGCCCCCACAATGGTATGCATCTCGTCCACAAAGAGGATCACGTCACCGCTGCGGCGGATCTCCGCCAGAACATCCCGCAGCCGCTCCTCAAATTCCCCCCGGTATTTGGTGCCCGCCACCAGGCTTGCCATATTCAGGCTGTAGAGCCGCTTCTCCTTCAGCTGGGGCGGCACGCTGCCCACGGCCATTCGCTGGGCCAGGCCCTCGACAATGGCCGTCTTCCCCACCCCCGGCTCCCCGATCAGGGCCGGGTTATTCTTGTTCTTCCGGCAGAGAATGCCAATGACCGTATCGATTTCCTTCTCCCGGCCGATCACCGGGTCCATAGTCATGGCCTTCTGCACCAGATCCTCGCTGAACTGCTCCAACAGTTTCGTAGCAACCGCCTCCTTCTTCCCCCTCTGGGGGGCATCCACGAACAGATACTCCAATGTATGGGTAAACAGGGCATCCGCACTGACACCACAGGTTTTCAGGATTTCATAGGCCCCGCTGTCCTGCTCTCGGGCCATCGCCAGCAATAGGTGGGCCGGCTCCACCTGGCGTTTTCCCTGCCGCCTTGCCTCCCGGCCCGCGCCTCGCAGAATTTTCCGGGCCTCCCGGGTCAGCCCCTGGGGCAGGGGCAGGTCCTGCCGTCCCACGCCGTAGAGGAGGCCTGTAAGCTCCCGCAGAAATCCGGGCTCCAGGCCGAAGGAGCGAAGCAGCTGGGCCGTCCCCCCCGGCATCTGGCACAGGGCCAGCAGCAGATGCACCGAGCCCACATAGCTGTGGCCCAGAAGCCTTGCCTCTCCGCCGGACAGGCGGATCAGAGCAAGGGACTCCGCATGATAACGCATGGAATTCCCCCTTTCCGCTTCAGTTTCGCCAGGGGAAACAGGAAATATACGGAAATGAAAAAAATCCGAAAAAAGGAATTGCAATTTTGAAAATCCATGCTAGAATAAAGATGCATTGTTTGTAATGCACACTTGAAAAAAACGATAGGAGGTATTTTTCATGGCTTACAATATTACTGATGCTTGCGTGAAGTGCGGTTCCTGCGCTGAGCAGTGCCCCGTTGAGGCTATTTCCGAGGGCGAAGACAAGTACGTAATCAACCCTGACGTGTGCGTCAGCTGCGGTTCCTGCGCCGATCAGTGCCCCGCTGAAGCGATCGAGGAAGGCTAATTCTTCGGAACACCTCCGGCCTGCGCTATGCAAAGCGCAGGCCGGTTTTTATACGGAGGCAATTTGGAAACACTGTTTAACGGCTTTACCCTGGAAATCCCTAAGGGCTGCTTTCCCCTCAGCACGGATTCCATGGTGCTGAGCTGGTTTGTAAAGCTCCCCCGGAATGCCCGGGTTCTGGATCTGGGCTCCGGCTGCGGCACCCTGGGCACGCTGCTGTGCGCCGGGGACCCCGGCTGCCGCGTCACCGGCCTGGAGCTGACGGCTTCTGCCCATGCGGCGGCCCTGGCGAACATCGCCCGCAATGGCCTATCGGGCCGCATGGAGAGTATATGTGCGGACCTGCGGCAAGTTCCCTCCCTGTTTCCGGCAGGAAGCTTCGGGGCTGTTGTCTCCAACCCGCCCTATTTTTCCGGCGGCCCCGCATCCGCCCTGCCTCTGGCCCGGCGGGAGGACTGCTGCTCCCTGGAGGAGCTCTGCCGCAGCGCCGCCTGGGCCCTGAAATACGGCGGTGACCTGTTCCTGGTCCACAAGCCGGAGCGGCTGGGGGCGCTGATTGCCCAGGCGGGGAAATTCCAGCTGGAGGCCAAGCGGCTGTGCCTGGTGCGCCACCGCCCCGGCGGCAGCCCCGCTATTGTCCTGCTGCACCTGCGCAAGGGGGCGAAGCCCGGGCTTATCTGGCAGGAGCTGACACTGACGGACGAACAGGGAAACCCAACGGAAGAATACCGAAAAATCTACCATCTATAATATAGGAGACCACTATGGCCGGAATGCTCTATCTTGTCCCCACGCCCATCGGCAATTTGGGGGATATTTCCAAGCGTGCCCGGGAAACCCTGGAATCGGCGGACTTCATCGCTGCGGAGGATACCCGGGTAACCCTGAAGCTATTGAACCACCTGGAGCTGAAAAAGCCCCTGGTGAGCTATTACGAACACAACAAGGCCTTTAAGGGCGAAAAGATTCTGGACCGAATTCTGGCGGGGGAAACCTGCGCCCTGGTGTCTGACGCAGGGAGTCCCGCCATTTCGGACCCCGGCGAGGATCTGGTGAAGCAGTGCGCCGCGGCGGGGGTAACCGTCTGCGCCATTCCCGGCCCCTGCGCCGCCATCACCGCCCTGAGCATCTCCGCCCAGGCCACCGGGCGGTTCTGCTTTGAGGGCTTCCTGTCCACGGCGAAGAAAAGCCGCCGGGAGCACCTGGACAGTCTGAAGCAGGAGCGCAGAACCATGATCTTCTACGAAGCGCCCCACAAGCTGCTGACCACGCTGGAGGACATGGCGGAGGTCTTCGGGCCGGAGCGGCCCATCAGCCTGTGCCGGGAGCTGACCAAGCTCCACGAAGAGGTGATCCGCACCACCCTTGGAGAGGCGGTGCGGCGCTATCAGGAGAATCCGCCCAAGGGCGAATTCGTGCTGATTCTGGCAGGGGCCCCGGAGGCCCCCACGGAAGTGCCCACCGAGGCCGATGCCGCCGCCCGTGTCCGGGCGCTGCTGGCCCAGGGGCTATCCCGGAAGGACGCGGTCAAGCAGACCGCCGCCGAACTGGGACTGCCAAAGAATACGGTCTACGCGCTGGCGCTGGAAGAGGAATAAAAAAGAAGAACAGCTTTCCAATTGGGATTCCCATTCGGAGAGCTGTTCTTTTTCTGTCCGCCTTTCATACCCTTGTGCCAAAGGGGGCAGCGTGCATGGTGATGGGGTGGATTTTTTCGGGGCTGATTGCTGTGAGCATGCTTTCGGCAGCTCTGACCGGGCAGAGTGAAGCGCTGGCGGGGGCCGCCATGCGGGGGGCACAGTCCGGGGTGACACTGACCGTTGCCATGGCTGGGGCCGTTTGCCTGTGGTCCGGAGTTGGGAAGCTCCTGGAGCGGGGCGGGGCCATGGAAATACTTGCTTGGCTCCTGAATCCCATTCTGAAACGGGTCTTCCCGGACAGCCAGAAGGACTCCGTTCTGCGGGGGTATCTCTGTGCCAACCTCTGCGCCAATCTGCTGGGGCTGGGCAACGCCGCCACTCCCATGGGCATCCAGGCCGCCAAACGGCTGAAAGCACCGGGGTCTGACGAGGCCAGCGACCAGCTGTGCCGCTTGGTGGTGCTGAACACCGCTTCCATCCAGCTGCTGCCCACCAATGTGGCCGCCGTCCGGAGTGCCCTTGGCTGCGGACAGCCCTTTGATATCCTGCCCGCCGTGTGGGTCACCAGTCTGCTCTCCGCCGGGCTGGGGGTGACCGCCGCGGTCCTGCTCGGAAAACTGAGGAAGCCATGATGGACTACCTGATTCCCGCCCTTTTGCTGCTGGCCTCCGCCCTGGCCCTTCGGGAAAAGGAAAACAGCTATGGCCTGCTGCTGGAGGGCGGGGCCGAGGGGCTGAAGCTGCTAAAGGACATTCTCCCAACCCTTGTGGTGCTGCTCACCGCCGTGGAGCTGTTCCGGGCATCCGGAGCGGCGGAGCTGCTGCAAGGGGTCTGCGCGCCCCTCTTTTCCCTGCTGGGCATTCCGCCGGAGTGCGCGGTGCTGGTACTGATCCGCCCCATCAGCGGCAGCGCCGCCCTGGCCGTGGGCACCGACCTGATGCGGACCTACGGCGTGGACTCCCAGATTGGGCGCACCGCCGCCGTGATGCTGGGCTCCACGGAGACCACGTTTTACACCGTCAGCGTCTATTTCGGCGCCGCCGGCATCCGCCGCAGCCGCTACACCCTCCCCGCCGCGCTGTTCGCAGACCTGGTGGGTTTCACGGCGGCAGCATGGACAACGCGGTTATTTTTCCGTTAGACGGAGCTGTTGTAATATAAACGTCCCCGTAGGGGCGGCTATCAGCCGCCCGGAAGTGACCGGGACTGAGTATTACGACTTCACCACACACTTTCGATACCTTCCGGGCGGCTTGGTAGCCGCCCCTACAAGGCTCAAAAGTTTTAAAGCGCACAAAATATCCATGAAATATGGAATATTCCAACTATTGATTTGTATTTTCAATCGTCCCGAAGGGACACCACATCCGCCCGCAGGGGCGATTTCTTCCGGTCCAAGACCGGATTTCACCTGTCGCAAGACAGATTTCACCCAGCCGCAGGCTGGATTTCATTAGGACTACTCGGTTTCCTTTTCATTCACCACCATCTGCGTAATCCCCTGCTCGTCCATATAAATGGCCTGGTAGACATCCTCGTCCTGCCACCAGTAGAGCTCCACCTTCCAGATGCCCGCGTCCGCGTCGTGGTAGACTTCAATCTGGTAATAAGGGGTTGCCAGATCGTTCTCCCGGTTGGGCAGGGTGCATTCCCTGTCCGCCAGTGTGATGGCATCCTCCACGCCGGAAATGGGCTTGGCGGAGGTATTCCGGAAGCCGCTCTTCACTGCCTTGGGATTGGCCTCCACGTCCTGCTCATAAGAGAAGGGAATGGGCGCGGACACGTCCACCTGCCGGATTTTTTGCTGAATCTCCGAAGCGGAGGACCCAAGCACCACCATTTCCTCGTCGGTCACCTTTTCTGCCTCAGCACAATCCCGGGTGGGCAGGTAGAACCGGACCATTCCCATTAAATTCCCGTCATCGTCAAAAGTCAGCCGCGTTTCGCTGCACTGGTAACGATTATCAAAATCATAGGTTTCATAGATGGAGATGGTATTTCCCTCCTGAATAACCTCCTCTACTTTGGAATCAAACCAACGTATGGAATAATCCCACATACTCAGGTCAGAGCTGTCCATGTACCCATCCACGCTGCGCCACCAACTGCTTAAAGGAGAAGTAAGGGGTTCCCCGCTCCACTCCAGGCCGTAATATTTCCCGTCTCTCCACAGGCTTCCATAGTATCGTCTTATCCCGGACGTTCGCTGAATGCTGCTGGAAAGGCTGAAATAGTCGCTGCCCTGCTTCCAGATTTTCTTTTGCTGATAGGAACTGCCCGGCTGTCTGTAGGATTCACCGTAGTCAAAGCTGTAGATATGGTAGCTGTCCCGCGCCAGCAGAGCATCCAGCGCGTTGGCGCATTTGGCCAAAAGCACATTCTGATTGGGGTCATACAGCCGGAATTTGGCGTAGCAGTGCCGGGTCTCGGTCTGGCCGTCCGGCATGGTGACGGTGTGGTAGCGGCCCAGGCGGTAAAAGCCGGGGCCCAGGGGGCCGTAACTGTCCGTCCAGTCCACCGGGAGGGTATCCCGGCTGTTCCAGGAGACGTGGATCTGGGCTGCCGGGGCGTTCGTCACCTCTGCCTTAGGTGTGAGGAGCGTCCATTTTCCGTCCACCAGCTGCTCGATCCAGAAGCCCGCCTCGGCGGTCAGGCTTTGGTGGTCATCGTCAGATTCACAGTAGAAGAGGGTTAGGCCGGTAGCGGTGGCGTTCTCCGCCCCCAGGGCGAACTGCCAGCTGTCATCCAGGAAATGCCAGCGCATCTGCCCGGCTCCCAGGGCGTAGTTCTGGTCGTATTCCGTGCGGTTGCTTGGGATTTTGCCGTCCTCATATTCCTCCGGGGTCACGGTCTGCTCGGATGCCAGCCGGAAAATTTCCGACCAGTCCCCTTCCAGAGGCTGCTCGGGCTGGATGGATACCCTGTCGCCGTAGTCCGTTTTCAGGCCCGTGACGCTGCCGCTTTGCAGGGTTCCGTCCTGGGAAAAGGTGAAGCTGTAGGTAAGAAGGTCTTTTCCGCGGGTGCCCTGGAACCGGATCTCGCTGTAAGAATAGCCCTTGGTGGAGGTGGTGTGGCTCACGGAAACGTCCCCCAGGTAGTCCAGATCGTCCCACTGGAACCATTCCCGGCATTCCAGGGTGGGGTCCGGGACGGGGTCACAGGCAACCCACAAGCCATCTTTCCCCTCATAGTCCTGGCCATTCAAAACCAGGTGGTCTACGGTGGAGTACCCGTCCCCGGTTACCGCGACGCTCCAACGGCGATCCGCCCCGTGCATCAGATAGACGCACTGCCAATATGTGGAATCATCCTCATTGGTGGCCGTGTAGCGGATGCCGCCGTCCTGGGCGTTCAGCAGGTCATCCAGGGCATCCCGGATTTTTTGCCGCAATGCCTCGGCGGTCTGGGGTGTCTCCTCCGTTGCCGGGGCCACAGTCTCGGTGGGTTCGGGCTCCGGGGCCACCGCCTCCTTCGGGTTCGTCAGCAGACACACCGCCACAAACCCGATGGCGGCCACGGCCAGCAGGCTTACCCAAAAGCTGGGGCGGCGGTAAGAGAGGACCTTTTTGATCCGCTCCTTCACACTGACCTCTCCAAAGGCCACCGGGCAGGCGGCGAAATGGGAGCGGTTCGTGGAGCATTGCAGCAGGGCGGCGGAATAGCGCTTCCGCTCCTCCAGCTCCAGGAACTGCACCACCCGCTCGTCACAGGCCAGCTCAATGTCCTTGCAGAGCAGATAATAGGCCAGCCATACCAGCGGATTGAACCAATGCAGCGCCAGGGCCAGAAAGCCGATCATCTTGAACCAATGGTCTCCCTTTTCCAGGTGGGTCCGCTCATGGGCCAGAATATATTTGCGAACCGTGGGCGGCAGGCCCATGGGAATATAGATTCTGGGATGGAGAAAGCCCAGGATAAAGGCCGTCTCAATTCGGTCACACTCCCAGCCGCCGGGAATTTTCACCGCCTCCCGGACCCGAAGCCGCAGACGGACATAGGCACAGAGGGTATAGATGCCAAAGAGGATGGCCACCCCCAGCCAGACATAGGGGATCACCTGCTTCCAGGAAAGGGTGGGCTTGGGGGCGGCGGCGGGGGAACCGCGGAGCACCTGGTCCGAAGGTAGTTCCTCCGCCGCCTGCTCCGTATCTGCGGGGGCCGTCTGCTGTTCCTGCCGGATTCTCTCCGCCTCCGGCAGGGTTTGCCGGGGCGTGGACGCTGCCGGCACAGTCTCGGTCACGGAGACCGCCGGACGGCTGGTCTCCGGAGCGGGCTGCAGGCTGAGGCTGCTTTGGATCGGGGTAGGCAGCAGGAGCCGAAGCCCTGCCAGAAGCCACAGGAAGCAGATATATTTCCTTGGGGCTTTGCGCAGAAGAAAACGCAGCAGCAGCACCGCCAGGATCACAATGCTGCCGTGAAAGCTTGCGGTAAGGACATTGGAAAAGAGCGCTTCCATAGGATCATCTCCTTGTCTTTCTTTTGGCTGCTTTTACGCCTCGTAGCTGTCGATCATGGCCTGCAGCTGCTCTACCTCTTCCTTGGACAGCTTTTTGGATTTGGAAAAGGCGGCAATAAAGGCGGGCATGGAGCCCTCGAAGGTCTCCTCCACCATCTCGTCCAGCCGGGAGGCCTGGGCCTCCTCCTTGGAAATCAGGGCGGAGACGATGGTATTCTCATTCTTCAGCACCCCCCGCTCGGACAGGCGGCGGATCACGGTGTAGGTGGTGGCCTTGCTCCACCCCAGCTTCTCCCGGCACAGCTCCACCAGCTTGCCGGAGGGCACCGGCTCATGCTCCCACAGGATCAGGCAGAAACGGTATTCGCTCTCAAAAATTTTCGGTGTACGCATAAAAATCGCTCCTTCGGTTTAATTTGTTAGACTCTGCATATATAATCTAACATATTAAACCCAAACTGTCAATCTAAAAATAAAATGCCGCCATCTCCCCGTAGCAGTCCTCACAGGAGCATGACTCCCGTGGAGGCTGCCGGTTTGAAATGACAGCATTTAAAATCGTCCCGAAGGGACACCATATCCGCCCGCAAGGGCGATTTCGTCCGGTCAAACCGGATTTCACCTGTCGAAGACAGATTTCACCCGGCCCCAGGCCGGATTTCACCACGGCTGCAAGCCATTAAGATTCCGCTTTCTGACCGCCTGCCCCCCGGGAGCGTCTTCTTCTCCTGCGGCGGGGGCGGGTTTCCGGGTCGGCTTTTTCGGCCCGTCTGGCGTAGGCCTCGGCGGCCTCGGAGGTGGCCTCGTAGGTCAGACGGCTCACCCGGATCAGGCCGTCGGGCTGCTGGCTCATGCGGACACGGATCAGGAATTTGCCGTGCTCCGGGCAGGCGGCCAGATCCATATACCGGTGGCCCGGCTGGGCAAACCAACGGGAGCCCAGCATCTGCCGGTCACAAACCGGACAGCGGTTCTCCTTGCCGGACATGGCGGCCAGGGCAGCGGTCTTATCCGGCAGGTTCCGGAAGACCTCCCGCTGAATGCAGCCGGGGAGCTCCGCACCGTGGAAGCCGTTCTCATGGCTGCGCAGAGCGGAATCGTACTCCTCGGCCCCCTTGGTCAGATTCAGCTTCGCGCAGATCTGCGCCGTGTGGTAGGCATCTCCCAGGGCATCGTGGGCCGGGCGGGTAGCCTCGATTTCAAACATCTCCATGGCGGTTTTCAGGGCCTTTTGAGAGGTGGAGCCATCGGTCTGGGCGTTGAAAATCATCTGAGCATTGTACCACCGGTCCGTCCAGTCCTCTTCCAGGCCGTACAGCCGCAGATTCTCCCGCAGAATGCCGATATCGTCAAAGCCCCAGGTCAGGAAGATAACATCCTCCCCGCACCAGCCGCGGAACCGCTCCATGGCCTCCGGGAAGGGCACACCCTCTTCCCGCAGCCGGGCCTCTTTGATGCCCGTGAGCTTGCTGACCCGGCGGTTCAGGTGCCGGTAGACCTTTGGCCTGACCATGATCTGAAATTCATCCGCCACCTGTCCCGCCTGGGTGATCCGCACCGCGCCGATCTGGATGATCTCCCCCCGGATGGCCACCGGCAGGGGCTTTTTTGACGAAGGGGAACCGGGCCAGGGCTGATTCCATTCCATATCCAATACGATATAATCCATGGGGCAAACCTCTTACATTCCATCTTTTTTGTTATCATACCACATTTCACCGCCGTCTGTAAATATGTTCTTGGAAAGTTCTGAAATTATTCCGATTGCTTTTCCCGGCAAGATGTATTATACTGATAGCAGGGTTTGTAGGATTTCCCATTTCTGATCCGTTTCGACCCCTTCCATTTTGTTGATTCTGTTTATTTTTCTTTTAGGAGGTAAGATCCCATGCCGAATACAAAAGAGGCCCCTTCCAAGGAAGCGGCCACGGCAAGCGCTGCGGAGAAACCCGTCAAAAAGAGATCAACCCATAAAACGGAGGCTTCCGCGGCTCCCGCGAAAAAGCGAACCACCAAAAAGCAGGCTTCCCCGGTGACCGCCCCGGAGGACAAGGAGACAAAGAAAGCCGCCCCTGCCGCCGAAACGGCCCAGGAGGCCCCCAAGAAGAGCCGCCGGAAAGCCCCGGCAGCCCCCGTGCCTTCTGAGGACGTGATCGCTGCCAGCATCCCGGAGCCCGCGGCGGAAGCTGCGGCGGAAATACCTGCCGCGTCCATCCCGGAGGCACCCACGGAAGCCGCCCCCGCCGCCGAGCCCGCCCCGAAAACGCCCGCAATAGCACAGGACGCACCCGTTCAGGAGGAAGCACCTATGTCTGATTACCAGGAACCCTATTACGCCCCCCAGCCCGGCCCCAGAAGAAGCATCGCCTTCATCGGCTCCGAGTGCTACCCCTTTGTCAAGACCGGCGGTCTGGCAGACGTGATGTACGCCCTGCCCAAGGCCCTGTCCCGGATGAACTGCGATGTAAAGGTGCTCCTTCCCCGGTACGCCTGCATCCCCTGGGAGTACCAGTGCAAGATGGTCTACCGCGGGGAATTCTATATGCCCCTGTGCAGCGACGGACGGAGCTTCTATGTGGGCATCATGGAATACGTCTGGGACGGCGTTGTTTACGACTTCATTGACAATCAGGAGTTCTTCAGCGGCGGCAGCCCCTATACCAGCATCATCGGGGACATTCCCAAATTCTGCTTCTTCTCCAAGGCGGCCCTGGCGGCGCTGAACTACATGGACTGGATTCCGGATATCATCCACTGTCACGACTGGCAGGCGGCATTGGTGCCGGTATATCTACGGACGCTGTTTGAAACCACGCCTCTGAACCGGGCCAAGACCGTATTCACCATCCATAATCTCCGGTTCCAGGGCATTTACAACATCCCCACCATCCGCTACTGGTCCGGTCTGCCGGATTACGTTTTCAACAAGGACGCGCTGAAGCAGGGCTATGAGGATGCCAATATGATGAAGGGCGGTCTGACCTACTGCAACAGCATCACCACCGTCAGCAGCACCTACGCCTGGGAGATTCAGACCCCGGCCTACGGTGAAAAGCTGGACGCCCACCTGCGCTACCACTCCGGCAAGCTCCGGGGCATCGTCAACGGCATTGATTACGACATCTGGAACCCCTGGACGGACCCCATGCTCCACACCAATTACGACATAACCAATGTCCTGCCCCGGAAGAAGGAAAACAAGCGGGCATTGCAGGAGGAGCTGGGCTTGTGGCAGGATGACCACAAGTTCGTCATCGGTCTGATCTCCCGGCTGACCAATCAGAAGGGCTTGGATCTGGTAAACGCCATTCTACCCCAGATTATGGACGAGCACACCCAGGTGGTGGTTCTCGGCACCGGGGACCGGCTGTATGAGGATTCCTTCCGGTACTACGAAAACGCCTACCGGGGCAACGTCTGCGCCAACATTATGTATGACGAGGGCCGGGCCCACCGGATCTATGCCGGGGCGGATGCCCTGCTGGTGCCCTCCCAGTTTGAGCCCTGCGGCCTGACCCAGCTCATTGGCATGCACTACGGCACCATCCCCATCGTCCGGGAGACCGGCGGCCTGAAGGACACGGTGCAGCCCCACAACGAATTTACCCACGATGGCAACGGCTTCACCTTTGACCGCTATGACGCGGGCCTGCTGCTGGATGCCATCAACCGGGCGAAGACCTTCTACTTCACCAACCGCTACTGCTGGGATGAAATGGTTCAGCGGGATATGGACAAGAACGTATCCTGGGAGAATTCCGCGTGGCAGTACCGGAATCTGTACTTAGAGCTGACTTTTGATCGAGGATAAAGATCGGGGCAGCCGCTTTGGGAGTGGCTGCCCCGGTGAAATCCGGTCTATTCCCGGACGAAATCACCCCTTCGGGGTGGAAAATGTGTCCCTTCGGGAAGAATAAAAGAGGATGCGCTGTAGTTCACCTTGCAGCACATCCTCTTATCTTTCATTCGTCCCGAAGGGACACCATAACCGCCCAGGGCAGGCGATTTCACCCAATTCTGGATTGGATGAAATCTGCTATCCAGCAGATTTCATCCAGCCATCGGCTGGATTTCATTTCTCCCGGTCTTCCAGCGACAGATGGTTCTTTTCCAGCGCCTTGCGGATGGCCAGGAACAGGATGGGGGCAAAGATGATGGCAACCGCGGCGTTGAACACGGTGGCGGGGATCTTGGCAACCACACCGACCATGGCGGCATCCGGGGTCAGGCCCTGCTTGAGAAGTCCGTTCCAGAAGTAGCTCTTTACCAGATACAGCACGGCGTAGGTGACGGCTCCGGCGGTGGTGGACAGCAGCGCCTTGACATAGCCGCATTCCTTGGCACCCTTCCAGGCGATCAGGCCCGCAACCAGGCCGTAAGCGCCCTTGGTCAGGAAGGTGATCCAGCACTCACCGATGTAGTTGCTCATAATGTCAAACAGGAACGAGCCAACACCCGCGGCAGCCGCGCCCAGCCAGGGGCCCAGCAGCAGGCCGGACAGGGCACAGAAGATATTGCCCAGGTGGAACGCAGTGGTGCCGCCCACGGAAATGGGGAGCTGGACACGCAGCGCGGAGCCCACCACGACCAACGCGGCCATCAGGGCGGTAAAAACGATTTTTCTTGTGGATACTGTAGATTTCTTTTCCATTCTATTTCCCTCCCGGAATTGAATGGTGCTATTATACCAGCATCTGGCAACAAAAAAAGTATCAGAATTCTTCTAAAAAATGAGGCCAGCAGGAAAGAAATTGATAAATAAAAAAGTGGGAATGGGGTATACATAGCCGGGAAAAGATGGTATAATGAGGCCATAAGGGGTTCGCCCGATTCCATTTTCAAAATATATGTATCAGAAAGGGAATACTTATGAGACTGATTGTTGCCAAAGATTACGAAGATGTCAGCCGTAAGGCCGCCAATATCATTGCCGCTCAGATCCAGCTGAAGCCTAACTGCGTTCTGGGCCTGGCCACCGGCAGCAGCCCTGTAGGAACCTACAAGCAGCTGATTGCCAAGTACGAAAGCGGCGATCTGGACTTCTCCAAAGTCCACACTGTGAACCTGGACGAGTATGTGGGCCTGACCAAGGACCACGACCAGAGCTACGCCTACTTCATGCGTTCCAACCTGTTCGACCATGTGAACATCGACCAGGCCAACTGCAACATCCCCAACGGCATGAACCCCGATGCGGAGGCCGAGTGCGCCCGGTACGATGCCGTCATCGACAGCTTCGGCGGCGCTGACCTGCAACTGCTGGGTCTGGGACCCAACGGCCACATCGGCTTCAATGAGCCCAGCGATGCCTTTGTCAAGAACACCAACAAGGTTCAGTTGACCAAGGCCACCATCGATGCCAACGCCCGTTTCTTCGCCACCCGTGACGATGTGCCCAAGTACGCCTACACCATGGGCATCGGCGGCATCATGAAGGCAAAGCGGGTTCTGCTGGTGGTCAACGGCGCTGCCAAGGCCCAGGCTGTGAAGGACTGCTTCTTCGGCCCCATCAAGCCCCAGGCTCCCGGCTCCATCCTGCAGCTGCACCCCGACTTCACCCTGGTAGCTGACGAGGCTGCTCTGTCCCTGGTGAAGGATCTGCTATAAGCCCTCTATAAAAAAGTTTTCCCCGGCTCCTTTTGGGAGCCGGGGTCTTTTTGCTGATTCGGTTTTTGCTCTGCAATTATCTTACATACTTTTCAAACCAGGCGGTGATCTCCTCCAGTCTGCGGACACGGTGGAGGGGCTTTCCGGAGCGGGAGAGCTCATGATTTTCGCCGTGGAACAGGCACAGTCTTGCCGGAACCCCTCGGGAAGCGATGCTGGTATACATCTGGATTCCCTCACACAGCGGGCAGCGGTAATCCTCGTCCGAGTGAATAAAGAGGGTCGGCGTTGTAACCTTGTCCGCATACTTCATGGGAGAATGGTCCCACATCTTTTCAGGGGAAGCAAAGGGGTCAGCTCCGCACTGATCGGTTCCGAAGGGGACACCGATATCCGAAACCCCGTAAAAGCTCAGCCAGTTGGCAATGGAGCGCTGGGAAGCGGCGCAGACAAAGCGGCCCGTATGTCCGATGATCCAGTTGGTCATAAAGCCGCCGTAGCTTCCGCCGGTGACACAGACACGTTTGGGATCGATCTGGGGATATTTTTCCAGAACCGCATCGGTAAAGTCCATCAGGTTCTGATAGTCGGTCTCGCCGTAGTGGCCGCGGATATCCGCAAAGGCGTTATCCCGTCCGTTGCTCCCCTTCGGGTTGCAGAAAAAGACGAAATAGCCCATGTTGGCCCAGACCTGCATCTCGTGGTAGAAAACCGGGCCATAGACGGTTTTGGGCCCGCCGTGAATATCCAATACCGCGGGATAGCGCTTCTGGGGATCATAATCCTTCGGCAGCAGCACCCAGCCGCCAATGGGAAGCCCCTCGCTCATGATCGAAAGGGACAGCGCCTCCGCCACATACTTTCCTTCCAGTACCTTGTCGTTAAAGTGGCTCAGCTGGCGCACCTCACCGGTTTCCAGATCGGCCTCATAGAGCTCCTGAAGCTTTGCGTCAAGCATGGCGACAAAGAGGGCCTTCTTGTGATGATCGGAAACCGCGATGCAGTCAATGCTTCCGTCCTTTTCAATCACAGGGCGGTCCGTTCCGTCCGTGGAGAGCGCATAGAGGTGCGAATTTCCCTCACGGGTTGTCAGGTGGTAAAGGGTATCCCCCGCCGCCATGGCCTGGGCCCCGCCGCCCAGGCGGCAGTCGCTTCCGACGCTGGAATAGCAACTGTACTCTTCTTTCCGAATCGGCGTGATCTCTCCTGTGCCCTCTTCAACCCTGTATATCCAGCAGTTTTCATTCAAGCCAAAGCGGTGCCCCTCTGTGCCAAACAGGAGAAGAGAATCTCCCACCGCCGTGAGTCCCTGCCCGTAAAAGGGCTCGTAGGTCTGAAGAAGCGAAAGCTCCGCGCCTGGCGCGGGATAGTCCCACGCGTAAAGAGAAATCCGGTTTTCCAGGCCAACGGGCCCCTTTCCGCCCAGAAGATAGAGCTTTCCGTGGAACGGCTCAAAATCCAGCATATCCAGAGTGGGCTCGCTGACGCGTGTGACCTCTTCGGAGGCCGTGTTCAAAAGAAACAGCGCGGTTCTCTGCCCGTTGGTAACACCCCCGCCGTTTACCCAGAAGGGGGTCTCATCAAAGACCTCGTAATCGGCCTCCTCCTTTTTCTTCTTGGAAACCGCCGCCCGTTCCTCTTCCGTCATTTTATAATAGTCCGGCGTATCCTCGTCAATGATTCCAAGAACCGCCCAGAGAGTTCCCTCCAGCTTTTTCATCCCGCGCACCGCAAAGGGTACGGTGAACGCATGAAGCGCCTCTCCCGGGCCCTCGGTATCCAGCCGGTAATAGGAAGTAAACTGATCCCCGGACTCGGCACGCTTTTTCTCCGCAGCGGTGCGGACAGCCGGAATCAGAAGGTGCGTATCATCCTCCCAGAGAAAGCTGCCCTCTTTCCCCATGTCCGTCAGCTGGTGAAGCTTTTGGTCCCTTCCATAGAGCCATAGCCTGCGCTGATATCCGTTTTCCTCCGTGTCGGCCTTTGCGCAGACGAAAGCCGCCTGGGTTCCCTCCGGGGAATAGCGAATAGCCGACAAATATTGATAGTCCAGAAAATCCTTTAGCTTTAACTGCTCCATGGAAAATGCTCCTCTTCCGTTTTTAAATTGGGTTTTTCTTCTTTTCATCATACACGGAGAAACAGAAATTGTCCATACGAAAATGATAAAGAGGACAGTTTTTCATTTTTGTTCGCGATATTCAAACCGGGATGCTGCTTCCGGCGGCATCCCGGTTTCTGCTATTCTTTAAAAATCCGGGCATACTGCTTTCAGGAGGGATCTGTATGACACAAAAGCAGTATGCAAATCTCGTTTCGGAGCTGAGCCCCAAATCGCCTATGGGCAAGGACTGTCTCTTCGCCTTTGTAATTGGCGGGATCATCTGCACCATCGGGCAGGGGCTGATGGCGCTCTACGGCGTGGTGGGCCTGCCCAAGCAGGACGCGGGAACCGCGGCCTCTATGACACTGGTTGCCCTGTCCGCCCTGCTGACGGGGCTGAGCCTGTATGACGACATTGCCAAGGCGGCGGGGGCCGGCACGCTGGTGCCCATCACCGGCTTTGCCAACGCCATCGCTGCCCCGGCGGTGGAATTCAAAACCGAGGGCTTTATCCTGGGGGTAGGAGCCAAGATGTTCACCATTGCGGGCCCGGTGATTGTGTACGGACTCAGCGCATCGGTGGTCTATGGGCTGATCTACTATTTCGCGACACTGTAGCATGGGGCATTGGCCCCATGCCGGCCTGCCATTTTCAGTCGGAGGGCACGATTTCCCGCGGCACAATGGCTGCGGTCCGCTGGTTGTCGCCGCCGAAGAAGGGCGAAACATCGATATCCACATACAGCAGCCCCTCAGTCATCATCCGCAGCCAGTTGCACCGGAATCCCAAGGTTCCGCTTTGCAGGGGTGCGTCCGGGGGGACATCCACCACAGCGGACTGGGGCCCGTCCGCGCTGCCGCTGCTGCAATTGACATCATAGGAGCGGTTGGTATTCATCAAATAGGCCTCACAGTGGGCCGGAGACGTATAGTCCAGACGCAGACGCACATAGCCGTTGTTGCATTCTGGCTGACTGCCACATCCAGGGGAACGGTGGCCTGCTCCTCCACCTGTTCCAGCAAATCCGGGAGCCGCGAGTCGGCGCTGTACTCCATTGCCTGCTCCAGAATTTCCGCGGCAGAATCATACTGCCTCTGCTCCACATCCGCCCGGGCCGCGGCAAGTGCCGCCTCCACGGGATCAATCTCCGTCTGCGCTGCCTCTGCAACTGCCGATTCGGAGGACGGCTCCACAGTCTCCTCTTTCCCGCAGCCAAACAGCGGCAATAACATCGCCGCACAGAGCACAAGGCGCAAAACACGCCGAAAACGGCGACCATTTCTTTTCATTCCGGGGCCTCCTTGCGATTATTTAAAGGTACTATATCCATGTGAATCAACAATTGAAATATTCAGAAATCACAGATATTCTGGGAATTTTAAAACTTTTGAGTCTCGTAGGGGCGGCTACCAGCCGCCCGAAAGGTGTCGAAAGGGACCGGCGAAAACAAAACGCTCAGGTTCGGTCACTTCCGGGCGACATGGTAGCCGCCCCTACAGGTTCTCAGCGCTTGATCCGCATTATCAAACTCACTTTTCCCAGTCAAGCAAAGATGGGGCTCCACGCATACAGAAAGAAATGCCATTGCAAGCCAGCCCGCAGGCAGGTTTGCAATGGCACCTTGCTTTTGATGTTGGAACCGGCAGAGGCTCTTAACGCTTATTTCCGCAGGGTTTTCAGATTTCTGGACAGCTGCTTCCAGGTGTCCCTGGCGGCGGTGCCGACACCTGACAGGCGCTTCTGGAGCTCTTCCCGGGTGGGGGCCGTCACTTTGGGCTGCACCGTCAGGCTCTGCTCCAGCACCTGGCAGCGCTGCTCGGCATCCACCGCCTCGGACTGGGCAGCGGCCTGGCTCTTTTTCGCCTGGGCCAGCTCTGCCTGACTGGCCTCCAGCGCCTGTTTCACCTGGACCAGCTCCTGGGCGGCTTTCTCCGCCTCCTGCTGGGCGTTCTCCAGACTCACGGTAAGGAAACGAATCCGTTCCTGCTGGGCGTCCTTTTCCTTCTCCAGCTCGTCAACCTTCTTTTGCAGGTTCTCCTGCTCCAGATCCCGGCGGCGCAGCATTCCCTCGATGCGCTCCAGGAAGGAATCCACCTCCGCGATGTTGTAGCCCCGCAGGCTGCGGCTGAACTCAATTTCTCTGACAATATCCGCGTCCATCTGTTTCCCCCGCTCTCTATAAATCCCAATTAGTTGGGCACATTGCCACGGGTCGATACATCCAGCACCACGTTGCAGTCAAAATAGTTTGTGAACAGGTTGCTGTGCCAGGCCAGGGCGTTGCCCGTCACCATCAGGCGGCTCTGGTGTACATAGGTGATGTTGATATCCGTCTTGATCTCGGAGGAAGCGCCCACGAAGTAGCGGTAGCCCGCGTCATACAGGACGGAGAACTTATTGCCGGAGTAATCGTCAATATCCGTGCCACGGGCAAAGACAATGGTATCCACATCGCCCAGCACGGGGATGGCCTGGCTGGTGAAGTTCTGGATATCGGTACGGATTTCGTTGACGCTGAGCTGCTTATAGTCCTTGTTGGCGTAGCTGTAGCAGGCGATGGTATAGCCCTTTTCCCGCAGGGCATCCACAACCACCTTGGCCTGGGCAACCTGCTCCTGCCGGTACTGGTCGCCCTTGGATGCCACATAGGAGCTGTCCGTCCGGTAGCCGAAGACACCCTGGGAGCCGGAAACAGCCAGGGTTGCCCGGGAGCCCTTGTATACAAAGTCCGGGTGGGATGCAATAAAGGTTTCCAGGATGGGCACCAGGTCGTAGTCTCCCGTCTGGGTCTGGTTGCTGCCGTCCACATACTCAGCCTTGATATTTCCGCTGGAATCCAGCACCAGCTTGTTGGCAAAACCCGCGCCCATAGCATCGGGCTCGCCGTCCTTGTTGCCGTCAACCATGTATTCAAAGTAGTTGACCATGGTCTCGGTGATCATCACGGGCTTCTTGCCCTCCGGCAGGTAGATGGAATTGTAAGCGAAGTTCATGCTGCCGGTCAGGTCCTGATTGCTGCCTACAAAGCTCTTGAAATCCACCAGCACATAGCCGTTGTTGTACAGCTGTGTCAGAATCTTGGAGAATTCATCGGTGGTGACGAAGTTCCGGTTGTACTGGCCGCCGTTTTCCTTGTCCGCAAAGGCCCGGACGGGGTCCTGAATCAGCACATGGAAGGAGAGATTGGGGATGGCGTTGACATCCTTCCACTCCACCAGCTTGGACTTTTCGTTCATATAGGCGGCCTTCTTGGCGTTGAGCTCCGTCTGCACATCCTCGGAGTCTCCGGTATAGCCCTCCAGCACGGCAATGGCCCCATCGAAGTCGTATTCCGTTGCCTTCAGCTCCGCCTCAGAGAGCAGCGCCTGGTAGGCCTGGGCCGCTTCCTCTGCCGCCTGGCTGGAAGCCTCGGCCGCCTTCTGGTCGTTTTCGTCCTTGATCTTCTTGTTCTTAAAGGCATTGGTCACCGCGCCGGAAATAAAGGTAATGACCAGAATCAGCGTCACACCGGCGATGATCACCGGCAGGTAGGCCTCCTTGAAGATCTGCATTTTGGTGGGGCGCTTTCTTCTCTTGCGGCGGCCGTCCTCTCCGACGATTTCCGTCTCGGGGTTATTCCGCCGGTTGATGGGCTCCATATACCAGTCCAGGAACTTGGAGAAGAAGCTGGGCTTCTTAGGCTGCCGGGGCTTCGGCTCCCGCTTGGCGCCGCTTTTATGGAGCTTCGGGAGCTTCAGCCTTTTCCGGTCCTCCCGGGTGCTGGGCTCGTCCACCGGTTCCCCGGCGGGGTAATCGGGCTCCTGGCCCTGGCTGTCCTCTTCATAGCCGCCCTTGGGGTAGTCCTCCTGACCGAAAGTCTGGGGATCAAAGGTATCGGCATCGTACTGGGTCTCGTGCTTGGGGAAATACAGGTCCTCCCCCAGGTCCTCGCTTTCGGAGTAGTCCGCGTCTTCGGTGGGGGCTTCCGGGTCCTCCCCGGCATCCTCCGTCAGGTACGGATCAAATTCGTCCTCCTGGGCAAGCTCCTGCTGATCCAGGTCGAAGTCCTGAAAATCCGCATCCGCGTCCGGGGCAGTCTCCTCCCCCGGCAGGTCCAAATCATCAAACTGGGACATATCGAAATCACCGGGATCGTCGCTGTCTAAAAATTCCTCAGGATCAAAGCCCAGGTCTTTTTCAAAATCAAAATCGACATCAAAATCGTTCTTATCCATGGCAAATCCCTACCTTATGGTATAGTCAATGATATTCTATCATCCCGCCCGAAAAAAAGCAAGCCGAATTGACATAAAACTAGTTTAAGAATCCATGAATCTTTTTTCGCCGCGCTTCGGCAGGCTTCTTGCTTTTCAGACTTTTCTATGGTATCATGTGCAGGAAATTACGAAAACGCTGTGAGGAACCCCAAATGGAAAAAATTACCAGCTTTACCATTGACCACATCCGTCTGCAGCCCGGCCTCTATGTCTCCCGAAAGGACGCCGTGGGCGCGGAAACCGTTACCACCTTTGACCTGCGGCTGACGAGCCCCAACGAGGAGCCGGTGATGAACACCGCTGAGGTGCACACCATCGAGCACCTGGCCGCCACCTACCTGCGAAATGACCCTGCCTGGAAGGCCAAGGTGCTCTACTTCGGGCCCATGGGCTGCCGCACCGGCTTTTACCTGCTGCTGCACGGCGATCTGAGCTCCCGGGATGTGCTGCCCCTGGTGACGGACTGCTTCCGCTTCATCCGTGACTTCCGGGGCGAGGTTCCCGGCGCCAGCCCCAGAGACTGCGGCAACTACCTGGATATGAACCTCTCCATGGCCAACTATTGGGGCCGCCGGTATGCCGCCCTGCTGGAAAACATCCCGGACGACTGCCTTACCTATCCGGAATAAAGGAGAACTGACATGACAAAACTCGGTATTATCGGAGCCATGGCCCAGGAAGTGGAAACCCTGGTTGCCTCTATGGCAGCGTACGAAACAAAAGAAATCGCCGGCAGCACCTTCTATGCGGGGAAGCTGGACGGCCTGCCCGCGGTCATCGTCCAGTGCGGCATCGGCAAGGTCAACGCGGCCCTCTGCGCCCAGATTCTCTGCTCCTGCTTCTCCGTCACCCATCTGGTGAACACTGGCATTGCCGGGTCCCTGAGCAACGCCCTGGATATTGCCGATCTGGTGGTCAGCCGGGACGCCATGTACCACGATTTTGACTGCGTACACTTCGGCTATCCCTATGGCAAGGTGCCCGGCATGGAGGTCACCGCCTTCCCCGCGGACGACACCCTGATGGCCTACGCCTTCGCCGCCGCCGAGGCGGTGAATCCGGGGCACACCAAAATTGGCCGGGTGGCCAGCGGCGATCAGTTCATTGCGGACCCCGGCAAGAAAGACTTCATCATTGAGAAAACCCAGGCTCTGTGCACCGAAATGGAGGGTGCCGCCATCGCCCAGACCGCTTACCGCAACGGCGTTCCCTTTGTGATCCTGCGGGCCATCTCCGACAAGGCGGACAACAGCGCCGAAATGGACTACCCCGCCTTTGAAACCCTGGCCGCCCACCGCTGCGCCCAGGTGACCCACCATCTGGCAAAGCGCCTGTTTGAAGCGGAGCAGGAATAAAATCGTACGGGCGCATTGCGGAGATTACCGCAATGCGCCCTTTCCCGATCGATGGTTGGAGGTGGCTGAAATGTACTTTGCATACGGGGAAGACGCACTTTCCTATCTGCGGCAGAGGGATGCGCGGCTGCGGGAGGTCATCGACCGCATCGGGCACATAGACCGGGCGGTGGATGCGGATGGTGTATCACCACCGCAATATTGACCGCAGGCTGTTTGAGAAGTACCGCCGCCGGTTCGGCCCCTATTGCAGCGTGGCCAGCCTGTACCTGTGGGCCGTGGCCGGCGGGGCGATTCCGGAAATGCGGGACTAAAAACCGAAAAACGGAGAAAAAAACCATGACTTATACACAGCACTATGATTCCCCGCTTGGGGGTATTCTGCTGGCGGCGGATGAAATCGGGCTCACCGGGCTTTGGTTTGACGGGCAAAAATATTTCGCCCACGATTTGCCGGCCGAGTGCGTAGAAGGGTGTACCCCCGCGTTTTCGGATGCGAAACGCTGGCTGGATATCTACTTCTCGGGCCGGGAACCGGATTTTACGCCGCCGCTGCACCCCACCGGCTCCTCCTTCCGTCAGGCCGTATGGGAAATCCTTTTACAGATTCCCTACGGACAGACCACAACCTACAAAGAAATCGCCCGGCAGCTGGCGGAACAAAAGTGCCTGCCGCAAATGTCCGCCCGGGCCGTGGGCGGCGCGGTTGGGCACAACGAGATCTCCATTGTCATCCCCTGCCACCGGGTGGTCGGCACAAACGACAGCCTGACCGGATACGCCGGGGGAATTGAGAAGAAAATCAAGCTGCTGGAGCTGGAACACGCCGATCTAAGGGACCTCTTTGTCCCGAAAAAAGGAACGGCACTTTGAAAAATGGGCACATTGCAAAACCTGCAACGTGCCCATTTTATTTTTGTCCCGCAGGGACACCACAACCGCCCATAAGGGCGATTTCAGCCGGTCACAGACCGGATTTCACCTGCCGCAAAGCAGATTTCACCCAGCCATCGGCTGGATTTCACTGCGGCCCATAATCACTTCCAGAGATACACCCTCGTCTCATAGGGCCGCAGGAATCCCTGTTCCACATTGGGATAGTTGCACAGCAGCAGCGTGCCCCGGTCCAGGTAGAAGCCGTCAGGGGCCCTGTACTTCTTTACTTTGGTGCTAAAGGAGCAGACCACCAGAATCTTCTGCCGGTCATCCTGCATGGAATACTGGTAGAGCCACCGGGAGCCCTTGCTGAATTCCCGGTATCTGCCCCAGCGGACGCAGCTCAGGCGCTTGCGCAGGGCGATGGCCATGCGGTAGAAGTTCAGGATGGAATTCCGATCCTCATTCTGGGCGGCCACGTTGATCTGCTTGTAATTGTCGTTGATGTAGAACCAGGGAGAGCCCCCGGTAAAGCCGCCGTTGGGGCCCGCGTCCCACTGCATCAGCGTCCGGGCGGAGTCCCGGGAGCAGTGCCACAGCCGGTGGAGCCGGGCTCTGGGGGTCATGCGCTGGGCATAGTGGTCAAAGTAGTAGCGGGTGGCCACATCCTCATACATCTCCGGGCTGCCGGGATGCCAGTTGGTCATGCCGATCTCCTGGCCCTGGTAGACGAAGGGCGTGCCCTTCTGGAACAGGTACATGGCCGCCAGCATTTTGGCGCTCTGCTCCCGGAAATCGAGATTGCCATACCGGGAGACGATTCTGGGATGGTCGTGATTTTCCAGGAAGAGCATATTCCAGCCCTTGCCCTCCAGCTTGTTCTGCCAGACCCGGTAGGCCTTTTTCAGCCGCTTCAGAGAGAATTTCAATGGGAAAAAGTCCTGAAACAGGCAGTCGGCGCACATCGCGGCATTCTGGATCATCATATTGAATTCCTGGTCTTTCCCCTCCCGAATGTAGCGCAGGGCCACCTTCGGAGTCACCAGAGGGGCCTCCGCCAGGGTCATGCAGTCGTAATTTTGGAGCACCTCGTCCCGGAATTCGGAGAGGTAGGTGTGGATATTGGGGCCGTGGTTATATTGGAACAGGCCCTTATAGACGGGCATCAGATGGTCATTTGGCAGCCCCTTCTTCTTGGAAATGAAGGTGATCACGTCCTCCCGGAAGCCGTCCACCCCCAAATCAAGCCAAAAGCGCATGATCTTCTTCACTTCCTCCCGCACCAGGGGATTGTCCATGTTGAGATCCGGCTGCTGCACCGCGAACAGGTGCAGGTAATATTCCTTGCGGATGGGGTCATAGGTCCAGGCCTTGCCCTCAAAGTGAGAATCCCAGTTGTTGGGCAGCTTGCCCTTTTTCTTGGCGGGACGCCAGATATAGTAGTCCGTATAGGGCTCAATCCGGCGGCGGCTCTTCTGGAACCATTCGTGCTCATCACTGGTGTGATTCACCACCAGGTCCATAATCACCTTCATGCCCCGGCTGTGGGCCCCCTCCAGCACGGCCCGAAAGGCCTCCATGCCGCCGAACATCCGGTCAATATCCAGATAGTCGGAGATATCGTAGCCGCAGTCTACTCCGGGCGAGGGGTACAGCGGCGAGAACCAGATGCCGTCACAGCCAAGGCTCTTGATATAGTCCAGCCGTTTCAGAACACCCAGCAGGTCCCCCATGCCGTCCCCGTTTCCGTCCTGGAAGCTCCGGGGCCAGATCTGATAAAATACCGTATCCTTATACCATTGGGTGTGTTCCATCCATTGATCCCTCTTTCCGGCTCGCCAGATTTATACAGATATTATAGATTTTCTTCCAAAAAACGTCAAGGGGCGGTGCTGCCGCCCCTGTTATTTTTTCAACTTTTTTTGAATCTTTCGCCAGGTCTCCTGCCAGAAAAGCAGCAGGATTGTTTTTTTATAGGAATAGCTGATGCCCCGGATATGGTAGGCGGCATCCGCCATGCGGTCCCGGCGGGCTTCAGGGCTCGCTTGGGAATGCTCTGTCAGGCGGTACAGCCGGAGCTCGTCTCCCGGCACCGCAGCCAGCACGTTCCACTCCTGGGGCCGCATCTCTCTGCCGAAGCTTTGCAGCAGCTGGGCGTTCTCCACCCGTCTGGAGGTGAGAACACAGCCCTTTCCCTCAAAACCGGGCTTGGAGCCATACATGTCCAGGCAGAGATCCTGGTTGTGGAGCGCCGTCCGCAGCCACAGATTCTCCATCCAAGCATCATACACCGCCTTGGATTCCTTGATCTCCGAAAGGCGCAGGGGCGCTGCCCTGCCGCCGGGCATCAGGGGCACCTGATAGGTGCTTTCCTTCTCACTGAAATTCACCCCGGCATCAGAAAAGCAGGTGCTCCTGGCCACCCTGGGGTACAGGAAAAAACGGCCCGTCTCAATGGTAAAGGCAATGTGATACTTGAGCCAGGAGTGCTTTCCCCACTCCCGGATGTGGACAGGGATTTTCGCGCTGCGGCCAAAATCGTAGTCCCCGTTTTCCTCCAGCCAGGCAGAAAACAGCGCCCACTGATGCCGGGTCCACAGCTGGCCCCAGGAGCAGGCATACTGGAAGTACCAGTTGTCAAACCCATCCTCCAGGGGCTCAAACACCTTTTCCGTCAGCTGGCTTAGGCGGTGATTGTAGAGGGCCACCCCGGCGATTTCGTCCTTTCCCCGGACAAAGTCCAGGCATTCCAGGGCGTAGCGGTAAAAATCCGGGGATACATACAGGTCGTCTTCCAATAAGATAATGCCGTCATGGGCCTGGGTGAGCCCGCCGCAGCGAAGGATATGTTTCTTCAGGCCCAGGTTTTCCGGCTGGTACACAACCTGCTTTTCCCCAAAGGGCCAGGAAAAGTCCCGGGCGTATCGGAGCACATCGGCGTTGTCTCCCCGGTCAATGCTGATGATCAGCTCGGCTCCGCTTTCCGGGTATTCCGCCTGGAGCAGGGACCCCAGGATGCGCTTCAGAGATTCGATTCGGTTGTACGCCACCACAACAATAGGCAGATCAGCCATGGTTCCCGCCTCCTTCCGCCAGATTCACCGCCCGGACATAGCCCTCCGCTGCTGCGGCAAAACTGAATTTTTCGCCCAAGGCACCCCGCAGGGTCTCCGGCGCGCCGGGGCTTTCCAGCAGACCATCCAGGCAGGCGGCGAAGGCCTCCGGTTTTTCCGGGTCCGCAATCTGTCCGTTGACGCCGGGGGTGATCACGTCACAGGCCCCATCGGCATAGCAGGAGGCCACAATGGGCAGCCCCGCACAGCCCGCCTCCACCAGGATCAGCCCGAAGCAGTCGGACCGGGAGGGCACGGCCAGAACCGCGGCCCGGGCATAAGCCTGATACAGCGCTTCCCCTTCCCGATAGCCCAGCCAACGGATTTTGGATGCAACGCCCAGCTCCTCCGCCAGGGCCTGGATTTTCTCCTGCTCCCCGTCCACATCGTTGCCGACGACCTGGAGCACGCAGTCTTTCCGCATCTTTGCCAGAGCCGCCACCAGCAGATCCAGCCCCTTTTCCCGGGAAATCCGGCCCACATACAGAAGGCTCCCCGGCTCCGGCTGGCGCTGCAGCCGCAAATAGGGCGTCACATCCACGGTCAGGTAGCTCACCGCAATTTTTTCGGGGTCCGCACCCCAGTGGAGCAGCTTTTCTTTGGCCCGGGTGCCGCTGGCCAGGAAGCTGTCGGCTTTCCCGATAATGAGCTTCCGGGTGGCTCTCTGGACCCGGCCAATGTAGGTTTCCGAGCGGAGGGTTCCGTCAGTCATGTTGACGTAGGGCACTCCGTGCCTCTTCGCCCAGAGCAGGGCCCGGACGGCGGAGAGATTGTATTCGCCGCCGATGATCACATCGGGCTTGACTTCGTTCAAGGTCTTCGTCAGGCCATAGGGAATGTGGATAAACCGGCTGGCGGTGCCGCCCACCGCGCCGCCCTTCACCTTCAGCACATGGGAGCGGAGAAAATGGACGTTCTCCAGCCCCTCCAGGGATACCTGCCAGGCCCGGTCCCCCTCGGTATGGCTGGTGTAGAGGATGTGCCAGCAGATGTCCTTCCGGTGGGCCTGCAGATAAGCAAACAGCGCCACCCGGTAGGGGGCGGGAATGTTGCTGATGATCAATACCTTTTTCATCGCCTTGCCTCCATTGCCTTTTCGTAAATCGCCAGCAGCTGCCGGTAGTTTTCCTCCGGGGCCATGGTGTTTTCGTATTCCCGCCGGGCGCTTTCATACCACTCCGGCTCCTGCCGCCGCTGCCAGAAGGCCCGGACGGCCCCGGCGATGGAATCCGGGTCCGCCGCCTGGAATTTGAGGCCTGTTTTTCCAGCTTCCACCAGGCTCCCGCCGTTACCCAGGTCTGACACCAGCACCGGCGTGCCGACGGAATAGGCCTCCGCGATACTCATGGGGAACCCCTCGTACCACTGGGTGGGCAGAATCATGGCTCTGCTCTCCGAGAGCAGCTCCTTCACCTTTTCATTGGGCACAAAGCCAAGAAGACGCACATGTTCCAGGTGATTCTCCGCCACAAAGCGCCCGCACCAGTTCTCCAGGGGGCCTGTGCCGCAGAGCACCAGCTCCGGGGCATCCTTCCCCATGCGGCGCCAGCTTTCCAGCAGCACCCGGACGCCCTTCAGCTCGTCCAGCCGCCCCGCGAACAGAATGCGGTCCTGCCGCCGCTCCGGGGGCAGAAACAACCCGGAATCCTCCACAAAATTGGGCTTTATAAAAATCTGTTCCGGCTTCAGCCCCTTCAGCAGCAGAAGCTTCTGCTTGTTGAATTCCGTCAGACAGATATAGGTGAGCTTCTTATAAATTCCCGTTGCCCTGTGGAGCTGCATGGAGAGGACGCAGCCGAGGGTCTGGGGGAGGCTGCCCCGGTAGCACCGGTGGCGCAGGGCGCAGGAAAGGCCCTTTTGGACGCAGTCCTCACACACCGCCCCATCCCGGTAAAAGACCGCATCGGGGCACAGCAGGCGGAAATTGTGCACCGTCTGCACCACCACCGCCCCTTCTCTCCGGGCGGCATAGTACACGGCGGGCGAAATCAGCATCAGCGTATTATGCACATGCACAAGCTGAATCCGGTTCTCCCGGATGAGCTTCCGGGTCTGCCGGTAGGTTTGGAAGCTGAAAAGCACAGAAAAAGGCAGGCACACTTTCTGCCAGAGGGAAAAACCGGCCAGCTCCCCGTTGGAACGGGTCAGGGTCAGCACCTCATGGCCGTGGGCCTGCAGCAATTTCCGTTCCCCAGCGGCTACCGTATCCTCCCCGCCGGGAATCTGGTAGCGGTTGTGAACGATGAGAATTTTCATAATTACTTTCCTCGAAGTTCCGCCTGGATTAAATAGACGGAGTTGGTGTAAAAATAGCGCTTAAACAGCCGCTTGGGGTCCTGCATCAGGCGGTAGAGCCACTCCAGGTTGTGCTTCTGCATCCAGGCAGGGGCACGGCAGATATTCCCAGCCGTATAATCAAAGGCAGCGCCCACGCCCACCATGAGGCCGGAAATCCGCCCCTGATGGGCTCGCATCCAGATTTCCTGCTTGGGGGCACCCAGGCCCACCCAGACAAAATCCGGGACGGCGGCCTGGATTTGCGCCACGATTTCCCCGTCCTCCTCCGGTGTCATCGCCCGGAAGGGCGGGCTGTAGCTGCCCGCGATCTGGATGCCGGGGAAGCGCTCCCGGAGGACCTGTTCCATTTTTTCCAGTGTTTCCGGAGTGCTGCCGTAGAAGTAGTGCCGCCAGCCCCGGTCAATGCCCTGGGCAATGGCTTCCAGCATATAGTCCGGCCCTGTCACCCGGCGCATATTGGAAAAGCCTCTGCGGCGGCCTGTGGAGGACAGGGGGCCCCCATCGGGAATCGCCAGAATGCCGCCATTCTGCACGTCCCGATAGGCCGGGTCCTTCCAGGCAGTCACCGTGGTATGGACATTGGACACACAGATATAGTCCCCGGAGAGTTTTTTCAGGTTTTCCTCCGTAAAGGCCATAAGCCAGGGCATATCAATGGCCGCGATCTGAACCCCCAGAATTGGGCAGGCCGGAATACTCTCTTTTTTCACTTGATGGACAAAGGCCTGGTCCACGGCGGTCCCTCCCCTTGTAAAATTTCCTTCATTATAACAGTCTTTCCCGGAAAAAGCTACTGCAACTTTTGCTTCACTGCCTTGATGCATTCCTGTTGGAGCGCCTGCTCATTCTTCTGGCACAACAGCCGCTCACTCAGCTTTAAATAGCTCTCGCAGCCGTGGCGGGCAATGCAGTCCATCAGTTCCTTGGTACCGGTAATGCCGGAGAGCAGCAGCGTCAGCTCCTGCCCGTCCCCAAAGCAATCCGTCAGAAAATCGATTGCCCGGTCTATCTGGGTGCACACCTGGGCCGCCGCCTGGGTCCTCTGGGGAAGAACCGCCTCAAAGCTTGTCTTCAGAAATGCGTCCAGGGATTCCCTGTCCGAAAGTCTGCGTTTCTTCGCCTCCAAGCTCCACTGTGCCAATGCTTCCAGGGCCCGCTTTTCCAGGTCCATGGCCCGCCTATCCGTCAGGCGAAATTCCGCCTTGGTGTCCAAGGCCTTCCGGCGCTGGTCCAGAAAATCGTCCAGCCCCGCCCGCTGCCGCAAAAACGCGGCCAGAATCTCATGCAGCGTCACATCCAGCGCATCCACCCGGGCATAATTCCGTGCCGTTTCCCGTAGCTGTACCAAAATCTGGTTCACCAACGTAAAGCGCTCCGTAAAGTCCCCCGCCCGGGCAAGGGTGATCTGGCCCTGCCAGGTTTCCGGGGATGCCGCGCCGGACAGGAGCTCCGGCACACCGTAATCCCGGCCGTACTTCCGGTACAGCTGGTAAAAGGCGTAAAAGTCCCGGGCCGTCTCCTCCAGGTTCAGGAATTCTCCGATCAAAGCCTCATCCACAGGCAGGTTCAGCCCCTCATAGCTTTGCAGCAGCCGGGATAGGTCCTCCCAGCCCCGGGCCGTTACATAGTGCAGGCTCGTTTCATCCCGGCTCACATGGTAAAATTTTTCCTTTTTGAGCCCTAAATAGCTGAGCACCGCCCCATGGAGCCCCTGGGCCGCGCCGTAGGACAGGAACGCCTCCACATTGGCCTCCACCGGGATATTGCGAATGCGGTCCAAGGTCACGATGTCAAAATCCCGGACGGACTTGTTGTATTCCGGCGGATTGCCTGCCGCCACGATGGCCCAGCCCTGGGGCAGAGCGTGGTTGCCGAACATCTTGTTCTGCAAAAATTGCAGCATGGTGGGGGCCAGGGTATCCGACACGCAGTTGATCTCATCCAGAAAAAGGATGCCCTCCCGCTTGCCGCTGTGCTCCATGGCAGCATAGACCGCGCCGATGATCTCACTCATGGTGTACTCCGTGATGGAAAAATGTTGCCCGCAGTAGTCCCGCTCCTCGATTTTCGGCAGGCCCACAGCGCTCTGCCGGGTGTGGTGGGTCATGGTGTAGGCCACCAGGGGGAGCCCTGCCTCTCTGGCCGCCTGCTCCACAATGGCGGTCTTGCCCACACCCGGGGGCCCCATCAGCAGCAGCGGGCGCTGCCGCACCGTGGGGTAGCAGTAGTTCCCGTCCGGGTCCTTTTGCAGGTAGGCCCGCAGGGTGTTGCGGATTTCCTCTTTGGCTGCTTGAATGTCCATATCGTCTCTCCTAATCCAGCGTCAGCGTTTTCGCCCATTTGGGCACCAGCTCCGGGTGCTTTTGGGGCCCCGCCAACACAAAAACGGTTTCATAATCCGGCTTTGGGGGATAGTAGCCGTCCCCGTCCGTGAAGAACAGCAGAGCCCTGGGCTTTGGCAGCTCTCCCCGTGTCCGCATGGCCTGAATTTCCCGGAACACGGGAGTAAAATCCGTGCCGCCCCGGCCCTTGATTTTTAAGTTTTTTCCGTAGCTCTCCCACTGCTCCCGGTTGGTCACCAGGGTTTTCTCCTGCAGGCAGCAGTCGCACTGGAAGAAGACCACCTTCATCTTCCGGAAGAAATTCTCCTGGGTGCTGAAAATGCCATAGACCTCCCGCAGGAAGGTGCTCACCAGCTCCCGGTCACAGGAGGCCGAGGTATCGATGGCAATGGCCAGGGCATCCAGCCGCCGGACCTCTCTGTATTCCAGAGGCTCCAGCAGGGGCATATTGCCGTAGAGGGACAGGCCCAAATTGTAAAAAGCGAAATCAAAGCTGTCTTCATCCGTCTCCAGCACCTCCGCCGGGACGGTATAGCGCCGGAGAAACCGGCGGAAATCAAACAAGGGGCCGCCCAGGCTCTGGGGCTCCTCTTCCCCGGAGCCCGCCCGGCTGCCCCGATGTCCAAAGCCCGCACCCTGGCCGGAGGAAGAGAACCCTTCCCACCGGGCGGCAATTTCCTCCGGCAGCCGCGGCGTCCAGAGGCAGTGATCATCAAAGCGCACCGCCTGCGCAATCTGCTCTCTGGGCCAGGGCAGCTTTGGAATCTCCTGCAAAATCTGCCAAGGGGTGCCCTGAATCTTTTTCAGAACCGCCGCCCGGAATTCCGAAGACACCCCCAGCCGGGGCTCCTCCAGATCTTCCAGGAATTTCTCCACCCACAGATCACAGGCCAGCCCCCAGTCTTCCAAGGATACCTTGTCCGGCACCCGGATATGCAGATACAGGCAGTGGAGCAGCATATGCAGATACCCCCGCCGCACCGCCGCCGGGTCCTGGGCGTAGCGCCGGGGCAGCTCCGGGGAGGCATAGAAAAACAAGCCATCTGTTGCGATTTTGTTCCCGTCCCTCTGGGGCAGGCAGGCAAAGGCGCCGTTGAGCCCGGGGAACAGGCCGCAGAGCTCTGTGCGGCAGGCCGTAAAAATGCGGCTGTTCAAGTCCTCCATGGCCGCCTCCTAAAAAGAAAAGTCCCGGTCCCGGAACCCGTAGCGCTGCTGCTTGCGCCGCAGGAGCCAGACGATAACCTCCGGCCGGTCCAGCTCCATAGCCTTTTGCAGAAATTCATCCACCATGTCCGCGGTGAAGCCCGCCTTTTCTTCAAAGTCCTCCAATTCCAGCACCTGGTTCTCCTCCATCAGAGCCTGAACCGTGGGGCGGACCCGGCGGCAGAGGTAGGCAAGGTATTGCTTTTTCTCCGCCTCCCCGGCGCAGCCGGGGGTGTAGTACCCCCGCAGCGCCGCAGCCAGGCGCACATCCTCCCGGGATGCCGTGCGGAATTTTTGCAGCAGGGACTCCCCGGTCAGGCCGTTGTGGGCAAATACACGCTGCAAGCGCACAATTTCCGATTCCGATTCCCGCCACATGGTAAGGCCCCCCCTTTTCGCCTATTATAGCCCGCTTTTTCCATGGGCGCAAGGGGGGAAATCGGGGCCGCCGCTTTTGGCGACAGCCCCGATGAAATCCGGCCTGGGCCGGGTGAAATCCGTCTTTGACGGGTGAAATCCGGTTTGTGACCGGGTGAAATCGTCCTGCGGGCGGTTGTGGTGTCCCTACGGGACGACGAAAATGGGTGTGTTGCAGTCGCAGCACACCCAAAAATCTTACTTCTCCTGGTGGATGATCTGGCCGTTCAGGACCGCCTCTGCCAGCACGTCTCCCCGGTAGCGCAGCGTCAGCAGGAAGAAGGGGGCATCCTGCCACAGAAGATCCAGGAAAATCTGGTCTCCCTGCCACATGGGCAGCTCATACAGGAATTCCCGGCTGACCCACTCCAGGTCTCCCTCGTCGCAGACGTGCATTTCCCCCTCAAAGCCATCGGCGGTGAACAGGTACATATACTCTCCCTCGGCCCCCTCCGGCAGGAAGGTGACCACGCCCCGGCAGCGCCAGGAGGTCAGGGTGAGACCGGTTTCCTCCCAGGCCTCCCGCAGCAGGCATTCGTCCGGGGTTTCCTCCGGCAGGAATTTGCCGCCAATGCCGATCCACTTGTCGTGGTTGATATCGTTTTTCTTCTTGACCCGGTGGAGCATCAGCACCTGGTCTCCCTGGGTCACATAGCAAAGGGTGGAATTGTGCATATCTCTCTCCTTACTGCCGCTTCATCAGCCGGTAGGCCAGGTGCTTGGGGGTAACCACCACCTCGCTGTGGCCCTCTTCCCGCTCGCCGTCCAGGGTCCAGGGCATATCCGGGTCGGCAAAGATGCGGATATGGGTAGCGGAGCGGAAGGTCAGCATGGCGCAGTCGTATTTCTGGGTGTTCAGGGCCACGATGCACTCATGGATTTCCGCCAGATTCCGGGGGGCCCGGACCAGCAGGATCTCCAGCTTGTTGTCCTGCAAATCCACAACCTCCGGGTCCAGGGTCAGGATACCGCCCACCGAGGTGGAATTGCAGATGGCGCCGAACAGGAAGTCATCCTCCACCTCTTCCCCATCGATGATCATTTTGATGTGCTCCTTGCGGATCTGGGACAGCTCCTGGATGCCCTCCAGCACATAGGCCGTGTGGCCCAGGGCGTTCTTGATGCTCTGGGGGGTGGTGTAGCTGGTGCGGGTAAAGGCACCGAAGGAAGCCACATAGGAAAACACCCGTCCGCCGAAGAGGCCTGCGTCATAGGGGACGCACTGCCCCAGAATGATGTCCTGGGTTGCCTCCAGAATGTCCGTAGACAGCTTCAGGCTCGCCGCGAAATCGTTGGTAGATCCGGCGGGAATATAGCCCACGGGCGTGTCGGCCTGGGCCTGCAGGAGGCCCGCGATGGTCTCATTAAAGGTGCCGTCGCCGCCGCAGCACACAACCAGGTCTACATCCTTGCAGACCCGGGCCACCTCCACCGTGGCATCCCCGGGACCGGCGGTAATATAAACCTGCACCGCATACTCCGCCCGGTTGAACTTGGCGATGATCTCCGAAAGCATCTTTGCCGCCTTCTTCTGCCCGGAAAACGGATTCACGACCAAAAGCATTTTTTTCATGGTTTTTCCCTCACAAAAATTTTACTTACTTTTCTCTTTGTATCTGGTATTATAGCACATTTCTTTTTCTTCGCAAGCCGCGCCGGGCGTTGTTCGTAAAAATGTTACAAATCCATTTCCGCCATTGCTTTTTCTATCAAATACAGATAGTATAAGACAAAACGGAAAGGAGCGGGTCTTCATGCTTACCGCCAACGAATACTACCGGCAGCGGTTCGGCTGCAAGGTTTATAAATTGTCCCTTGACGGCGGCTTCACCTGTCCCAACCGGGACGGGACGCTGGGTTTCGGCGGGTGCCGGTTCTGCTCCGGGGCAGGGAGCGGGGAATTTGCCGCCCGGGCCGCCCCCGATATGGCCGCCCAGCTGGCCCAGGCCAAGCAGCGGGTAGTCCAAAAATGCCGGGATGGGAAATACATTGCCTATTTTCAGTCCTACACCAATACCTATGCCCCCGTGTCCCGGCTGGAGCCTCTTTTCCGGGCGGCGATGGAGCCGGAGGATATTGTAGGCCTGTCCATCGCCACCCGGCCGGACTGCCTGGGGCCGGAGGTGATCGAGCTACTGGCCCGGCTGAACCGGGAAAAATACGTCAGCGTGGAGCTGGGGCTGCAAACCATCCATGACAGCACCGCCCGCGCCATGAACCGGTGCTATGACACCGCGTGCTACTTTGAAGCCCTTGCCGCCCTGCACGAGGCCGGGCTGGAGGCGGTAACCCACCTGATTCTGGGACTGCCCGGGGAAACGGAGGCGCAGATGGTGGAGAGCGCCCGGGCCGTGGGGCTGGCCGGAACCGACGGGGTAAAATTTCACCTGCTGCATGTGCTCCGCTCAGCCCCCCTGGCAGAGGACTACGCCAGAGGGGAATTCCGCTGCTTAGGGCTGGAGGAATACGGGCGCATTTTAAAACGCTGCATGGCCCAGCTGCCAGAGGGCACAGTGATTCACCGGATCACCGGCGATGGGGCCCGGCAAGAGCTTGTGGCCCCGCTGTGGTCCCTGGACAAAAAGAAGGTGCTGAATTATCTCAATAACCTGCTCCGGGAGACTGGACAAGCGGGCCCGGAGGGTTTATAATAAAAGCACAAAAGATACAATTGGCCGGGAGGACAATTTATGAAACTCGACACCAAGCGGACGGTCCTGGTGGGCTTCGCGTTCCTTTCCATCTGCGCATTCTGGCAGATGTACGACAACCTGGTTCCCCTGATTCTCACCAACACCTTTCACCTGAATGAGACCATCTCCGGCGCCATCATGGCGGCGGACAATGTGCTGGCGCTGTTCCTGCTGCCGCTGTTCGGCGGCCTGTCCGACAAGTGCCAGAGCCGGCTCGGCCGCCGCCGGCCCTTTATCCTCTTCGGCACCCTGGCTGCCATCGTCCTGATGCTCCAGCTGCCCCTCTACGCCGACAGCTACCACGCCGCCCCCAGCGGCGGCAAGATTGCCCTGTTTATCTGCGCTCTGGGGCTGCTGCTGGTGGCCATGGGCACCTACCGCAGCCCTGCCGTGGCCCTGATGCCGGATATCACCCCCAAGCCCCTGCGCTCCAAGGCCAACGCCATTATCAACCTCATGGGCGCGGTAGGCGGCATCTGCTATCTGCTGATCACCACCTTTCTGTACCATGTGAAATCCGACAGCTATGTGAGCTTCTTCCCCCTGTTTGCCATTGTGGCGGGGATTATGGCGGTGGCGCTGGCCGTGGTCATGTTCTTTGTCAACGAGCCGGAGCTGGTGAAGAAGCAGCAGGAATATGAATCCCACCACCCGGAGGACGACCTGACGGAGCACACCGCCGAGGGGGAAAGCCTGCCCGCTGACGTAAAGCGGAGCTTGACCTTCCTGCTGATCTCCATCAGCCTGTGGTTTGTGGGCTACAACGGCGTTTCCACCTGGTTCTCCGTGTACGCGGAAAATATCTGGGGCATGAGCCTGGGGCAGGCCAATACCTGCCTGACCATTGCCACCGGCGGGGCCATCCTGAGCTATATTCCCATCGGCAGCATTGCCAGCTCCATTGGCCGCCGGAAGACCATCCGCTTCGGTACCCTGCTGCTGTCCGGCAGTTTCCTGTGCGCGTTTTTGCTGACCATGGCGCTGAAGGGCTTCAGCCCGGTGCTGTACATCCTGTTCCTGCTGGTGGGTCTTGCCTGGGCCGCCATCAATGTGAACAGCCTGCCCATGGTGGTGGAAATGTGCAAGGGCAGCGAGGTGGGCAAGTTTACAGGCCTCTACTATACCTTCTCCATGTCCGCCCAGATCGTCACCCCCATAGTGGCCGGGTGGCTGCTGCGCAACGTCAGCTATTATTCCCTCTTCCCCTACGCCGCCATCTTCGTGTTCGCCTCCTTCATCACCATGGGCCTGGTGCGCCACGGTGACAATAAGGTCGTCGCCAAGAAGGGACTGGAGGCCTACGACGTAGAGGACTGATTCTGTATTCCAGCGGCCCACAGGCCGTGAATAAAAAAGGAAGCGAGAAATATGTTTGTACTGATTCTTGTCATTCTTCTCTGCATGGTACTGCACGTTCTGGCTGTCCGGGGCCGGAAAAACCATCCCGGCATGGAAAGCCTGCGGGGCTGGTACTATGCCCACCGGGGACTCCACGATGACGAAAAGCCCGAAAACAGCATGGCCGCCTTCTCCGCCGCTCTTGAGAAGGGCTACGGCATCGAGTTCGACCTGCATCTGCTGAAGGACGGAACCCTGGCTGTGATGCACGACTCAGATTTGAAGCGGATGACCGGCCGGGAGGGCTTCATGGAGGATCTGACCGCCCAGGACCTCACCGACTACCATCTGGGCGGCACGGACCAGGTGATCCCCACCTTTGCCCAGGTTCTGGAGCTGTTCCAAGGGAAAGCGCCCCTGATCATCGAACTCAAAACCAAGGACGGCAACGCCGCCGCCCTGACGGAGGCCGCTGTGGAAATGCTGAAAAGCTACCAGGGCCCCTACTGCATCGAGTCCTTTGACCCACGGTGTATCCGCTACCTGAAGCAGCGCTACCCGGAGCTGATCCGGGGTCAGCTGGCAGAGGACACGGTGAAGCGGGACAAGGGGATTTCCTGGCCGGTGCGGTTCCTGTGCACCTATTACTTAGAAAACTTTCTGACTGTGCCGGACTTCATAGCCTACCGCTTTGAGGACCGGGAGAATGCCAGCAACGCCATCATCCGCAGGCTCTGGGGCGTTCAGGGCGTCAGCTGGACTATCCGAACGCCCGAGGATTTTAAGACCGCCGTGCAGGAAGGGTGGCTGCCCATCTTTGAGGGTTTTGATCCCAAGGCGCTGAAGCTGTAGAAAATCGTTCATATTTTCGTAGAATTTTGTTTTCAATTCCGCTATTTGCTGTTCAAATCCGGCAGATATCTTAATAGCAGAAAGGTTGCGGAAGCCGTGAGCCGCTCCCTTTCCTCTCCGTAGATCCTCTTTTCTACCTCTCTTCTTTCTATTCCTTTTGCAGAGAACCCCCGCTGCTTTTGGGCAGCGGGGGTTCAACTGTCAAAAAGGGCCTTGCCCTTTTTGACAAAGGGATTGCAGTCTGCTGCGCGCACTCCTTGACGCCTACGGCGGCCAACTCGCACACTTGCAGCCTGATAGGTATTTTCTGTCAGGTACACGCCCCGACAGAAAATGATTTCACTTTATTTGCCGCCTGCGGGCGACAAACTCTGCGAGGCTTTTTATTCTCTTGGTTCTTTGGTCTTGCGGACGTATTGCAGCCAAAAAGCAGCGATTGTAACAAGTGCATAGAGGCCGCTCACGATAAACAAGACCTTCGGCGCTGTCTCCCCTTTTACCATAGCCGTGCCAAGGCTGACCATGGTTTTGCGGGGCAGCAGGAAACGAAGATAGACAGATGCCAACACAACGGTCCCCACCACCGCCAGAATGGCAAACGCCTTTGCGGAGCTTCCGGGCTTTTCCGTTGCCATACGGAGGAAAAGGAGAACCGCCGCATACAACGGCACCGTGACCCATAGCCCACGGATACGGGTAAGGGGGAATACCAGGAGCAGCACAAACAGAAGAATGCACAGGGCAATCCCCCGGTAATCTGTCAGGGCTCTTTTTGCGTTACTGTTCATATGGAATCCGTCCCTTCATTTATAATTTCAGGAACCGCAAAATGTTTATATTTAACCGATTTCTCCACATTTGTCAACATATATTGCCATTTGCAAAATATTGTCTATTATTTCTGTATGTTCAATCCCATTTCATCGAAAAAACAAGCGAAGCATTCCAATGGCGGATGCTTCGCTTGTTTTGTAACCGAATGCTTACTTGAAGTACTTCACCGCTGCCTCGAACATGCGGATATCGTATTCGCCAGGGACGTTGCGGTACAGGTTTGCGCCGATGCGTTCGCTGTGGCCCATCTTGCCGAAGACGCGGCCATCCGGGGAGGTGATGCCCTCGATGGCACAGAGGGAGCCGTTGGGGTTGAACGCGGCATCCATAGTGGGCCTGCCCTCTAGGTCTACATACTGGGTGGCAATCTGGCCGTTCTCCGCCAGCTGCTTGATGAGCGCCTCGCTGGCCAGGAACTTGCCCTCGCCGTGGGAAATGGGAACATTGTAGATATCGCCCACATTGGTCAGCCGCAGCCAGGGGGACTTATTGGAGGCAACCCGTGTGCGGACAATGCGGCTCTGGTGCCGGGAGATGGTGTTGAAGGTCAGGGTGGGGCAGGTATCGTCCGTGTCGATGATCTTGCCATAGGGCACCAGACCCAGCTTGATGAGAGCCTGGAAGCCGTTGCAGATGCCGCACATCAGGCCGTCCCGGTCCTCCAGCAGCTTTGCCACCTGCTCCCGGATGGCGGGGTTGCGGAAGAACGCAGTAATAAACTTTGCGGAGCCGTCGGGCTCGTCGCCGCCGGAGAAGCCGCCGGGAATGAAGATCATCTGGCTCTCCCCGATCCGCTTCGCCACGTCCTCCACAGACCGGGCCACATCGTCAGCAGTCAGGTTGCGGATGACGGCAATATCCGCCTCCGCCCCCGCGGCCAGAACGGCACGGGCGGAGTCATACTCGCAGTTGGTGCCGGGGAAGACAGGAATCAGGACTCTGGGCTTGGCGGTCTTCACCGCGGGCGCGGGGTAAGCGGCAGCCTTATAATCAAAGGTGGGGACATTTCCCTCCTTTTCCACGGTCTTGGTGGGGTAGACCTTCTCCAGGACGGCAGTATTCCGATCATAGAGCTCCGCAATGGTGGCGCTGTCGCGGCCATAGCGGATGACAGGCTCTTCCGTGGTCATGCCGATTTTCTCGCCAAAATCGCAGTCCTCCGTCAGCTCGGCAATGATGGAGCCATAGAAGGGGCCGTTGAACTTCACGGAATCTTCCTTCTCCGCAAAGCCGATGCCGTTACCGAAGGACATCTTCATCACAGCCTCCGCCGTGCCGCCGGCATCCACCGCATAGGCGGCTCTGACCTTTCCGGCCTGGCAGAGCCCGTGGAATTTCTCCCAGACGGTCTTCATCTGATCGTAGCTGCCGGCCTGGAAGAAGTAGACGGGGTGGCCCGGCTCCTTGAATTCGGGAGAGAGCACCTCCTCCGCCTTCAGCGGTGCAATGGCAAAGGAAATCAGCGTGGGGGGCACGTCCTTATCCAGGAAGGAGCCGGACATGGAGTCCTTGCCGCCAATGGCCGCGGCATCCAGATTCACCTGGGCCCGCAGCGCGCCAAGCAGCGCCTGGAAGGGCTTGCCCCAGCGCAGGGGTTCGTCCCGCAGCTTCTCAAAGAACTCCTGCAGGGTCAGGTAAGCCTTTTTGTAGTCCGCACCGGCGGCGACAATCTTTGCCATGGAGGAAATCACGCTGCACTGGGCCCCCAGGAAGGGGTCCGCGCTGAGCAGATCCGGGTCACAGCCCCAGGCCATCACGCTGGCGGCATCGGTGGACTGCCCGGGCAGCACCGGCAGCTTGGCCGCCATGGCCTGGGCGGGGGTGGCCTGGTTCTTGCCGCCGAAGGGCATCAGCAGGCTGCCCGCGCCGATGGTGGCGTCAAACCGCTCCACCAGGCCCCGCTGGGAGGCGAATTTCAGCTGGGAAGCCATCTTGCGCAAGTCGGTGGGCTCGTCACAGATCACGCCCATGGGCCGCTGGCTGTCGGGAACCTCTACGGCGGTGTGCTTCACCGCGCCGTTGGTATTCAGGAAGTCCCGGCTCAGGTTGGCGATCTCCCGGCCCTTCCAGGACATGACCATCCGGGCCTCCTCGGTGACCACGGCCACCCGGTAGGCTTCCAGGTTCTCCCTCTCCGCGGCGGCAATGAAGGCCTCCGCGTCCTCCGGGGCCACGACAACAGCCATCCGCTCCTGGGACTCGGAAATGGCAAGCTCCGTGCCGTCCAGGCCGTCATACTTCTTCCGCACCGCGTCCAGGTCGATGCGCAGGCCATCGGCCAGCTCGCCGATGGCAACGGACACACCGCCCGCGCCGAAGTCATTGCAGCGCTTGATCAGCCGGGTCACATTGCCGTCCCGGAACAGGCGCTGAATCTTCCGCTCCTCCGGGGCGTTGCCCTTCTGAACCTCGGAGGCCATGGTGGTGAGGGATTTCATATTGTGGCTCTTGGAGGAGCCGGTGGCACCGCCGATGCCGTCCCGGCCGGTGCGTCCGCCCAGCAGGATCACCACATCCCCGGGGGCGGGGCACTCCCGGCGCACATTCTCTGCCGGGGCCGCCGCCACCACCGCGCCGCACTCCAGGCGCTTTGCGACAAAGCCCTCGTGGTACAGTTCCGCCACATGGCCGGTAGCCAGACCGATCTGGTTTCCGTAGGAGGAGTAGCCCGCCGCCGCCGTCTGGCAGAGCTTCCGCTGGGGCAGCTTGCCGGGCAGGGTGTCCTTCAGCGGGGTCCGGGGGTCCCCCGCGCCGGTAACCCGCATGGCCTGGTGCACATAAGCCCGACCGGACAGGGGGTCCCGGATGCAGCCGCCGATGCAGGTAGCCGCGCCGCCGAAGGGCTCAATCTCCGTGGGGTGGTTGTGGGTCTCGTTCTTGAACATCAGCAGCCAGTCCTGGTCTTCCCCATTGACGGTGGCAGTGACGTGGATGGAGCAGGCGTTGATCTCCTCGCTCTCGTCCAGCTCCGGGAGCTTGCCCTGCTTTTTCAGGTATTTCGCGCCGATGGTGGCAATGTCCATCAGGGTCTGGGGACGCTTGGCGGCCTTCTCCTCGCCGTACACCGCCACGCGGGCGGCAAGGTAATCCTCATAGGCCTGCCGCACGCCGCTGTCATGGATCACGATATTGTCCAGATGGGTGGAGAAGGTGGTGTGGCGGCAGTGGTCGGACCAATAGGTGTCCACCACTCGGATCTCCGTAATGGTGGGGTCCCGCTTCTCCTCGTCCCGGAAATAGGCCTGCAAGAATTTAAGGTCATCCAGGTCCATGGCAAGGCCCAGCTTGTCCAGCAGGGCGGCCAGAGCGGCCTCGTCCATCTGGGTAAAGCCCGTAACGGTAGCCACGGTCTCCGGCTTCGCGTAGTCAATGGCCAGGGTTTCGGGCAGCTCCAGGGATGCCTCCCGGCTCTCCACGGCGTTGATGACGTACTTCTTGACAGCTTCCACGTCCGCTGGAGTCAGATTGCCGGAGAGCACATAGACCTTGGCCGTGCGGACAGTGGGGCGGTTTCCCTGGGAAATAATCTGGATACACTGGGCAGCGGAATCCGCCCGCTGGTCAAACTGGCCGGGCAGGGGCTCCACGGCAAAGACCACATCCCCCTGGGGCACCTGATAACTGACAATGTCCACCTGGGGCTCGGAGAACACGGTATGCACCGCGTAATCGAAGAGGGACTTCTCGATGTTCTCCGCATCGTACCGGTTCAGCACCCGCAGGGCGGTGAGGCCCCGGATGCCCAGGAAATCCTGAATCTCCCGCAGCAGGCTCTTGGCCTCGTGGGTCTGGCCTTCCTTCTTCTCTACATATACTCGATAAACCATTTGGCTGTTCCTCCAACTGTTTATTTCAGGGCCTGCAATGCCCGCTGGCCGATGTCGCTTCTGCGGTAGGCGTTCTCAAAATGGACCCCGTCCGACAGGCGGTAGGCCTCCCGGATGGCTTCCTCCAGGGTATCCGCCACGGCGGTGGTGCCGGTGACCCGGCCGCCGGAGGTGACAAGCTTCCCATTTTCATCCAGTTTGGCACCAGCAACGAAAGTATGGGCCTTGGCCTCCTCCGTCATGGTGAGGGGGAAGCCCTTCTTGTAGGACACGGGGTAGCCCTGGGATGCCAGAATCACGCAGCAGGCGTTTTTCTTGGAGAACCGCACAGGGGTCTCCTCCAAACAGCCGTTGGTGGTGGCCTGCATGACGGTGAGCAGATCGCTTTCCAGCAGGGGCAGCACCACCTGGGTCTCCGGGTCACCGAAGCGGCAGTTGTATTCAATGACCTTGGGACCCTTGGGGGTCAGCATCAGGCCGAAATACAGGCAGCCCCGGAAGGTCCGGCCCTCGGCGTTCATGGCGTGGATGGTGGGCAGGAAAATCTGCTCCATGCAGGTTTTGGCGATCTCCTCCGTGTAGCAGGGGTTGGGGGCAATGGTGCCCATGCCGCCGGTATTCAGGCCCGTGTCATGGTCCCCTGCCCGCTTGTGGTCCATGGAGGAAACCATGGGTTTGACAACCTTGCCGTCCGTAAAGGACAGGACGCTGACCTCCGGGCCGGTGAGGAATTCCTCGATGACAATGTGCTCGCCGCTCTTTCCGAAGACCTTGTCCGCCATCATGGAGCGGACGGCCTCTCTGGCCTCTTCCCGGGTCTGGGCGATGATCACGCCCTTGCCCAGGGCCAGGCCGTCGGCCTTGATCACCGTGGGGATGGGGGCGGTTTCCAGATAGCGCAGAGCGGAATCCAGATCGTTGAACACCTCGTATTCTGCCGTGGGGATGCCGTACTTCTTCATCAGGTTCTTGGCAAACACCTTGCTGCCCTCAATGATGGCGGCTTTGGCCCTGGGGCCAAAGCAGGGAATTCCCCGCCCTTCCAGCGCGTCCACCGCCCCCAGCACCAGAGGATCATCCGGAGCAACCACGGCGTAGTCAATGTTCTTTTCCACGGCGAAGTCCACAATCTTCTCAATCTCCGTGGCCCCGATGGGCACGCAGACCGCATCCTGGGCAATGCCGCCGTTGCCGGGCAGGGCATAGATGACCTCAACAGTCGGATTCTCTTTCAGCTTTTTAATGATGGCGTGTTCCCGTCCGCCGCCACCGACCACCAGAATTTTCATAGTACAGTCTCCTTAACGCCTTTCAGCGGCAGATTTAGTGATGGAACAGCCGCATGCCGGTAAAGGCCATGACGATGCCGTCCTTGTTGCACTCCTCGATCACCAGGTCGTCCCGAATGGAGCCGCCGGGCTGGGCAATGTAGCTGACACCGGAGGCATAGGCCCGCTTGATATTGTCCGCAAAGGGGAAGAAGGCATCGGAGCCCAGGGAAACGCCATGGATGGCCCCCAGGAACGCCCGCTTGTCTTCCTCCGTCAGACGCTCCGGCTGGACCGTGAAATAGTTCTGCCAGATGCCGTCGGCGCAGACGTCCTCCTCGTTGCCGTTGATGTAGCCGTCAATCACGTTGTCCCGGTTTGGGCGGCCCAGATCTTCCCGGAAGGGAAGGGCCAGAGTCTTGGGGTGCTGCCGCAGGAACCAGGTATCCGCCTTGGAGCCCGCCAGCCGGGTGCAGTGAATCCGGGACTGCTGGCCCGCGCCCACGCCGATGGCCTGGCCGTCATAGGCAAAGCAGACGGAATTGGACTGGGTGTATTTCAGGGTGATGAGGGATACAATCAGGTCCTCCTTGGCGCTGTCCGACAGGTTCTTGTTCTCCGTGACAATGTTTTCCAGCAGTCCCGCGTCAATTTTGAAATTGTTCCGGCCCTGCTGGAAGGTCACGCCGTAGACCATCTTGGTCTCCTGGGGGGCGGGGACATAATTTTCATCAATGGCAACCACGTTGTAGCCGCCCTTGCGCTTCTTTTTCAGGATCTCCAGGGCCTCCTCGGTGTAGCCGGGGGCAATGACGCCGTCAGAGACCTCACGGGCGATCAGCTTCGCGGTGAGGGTGTCGCACACATCGCTGAGGGCCACCCAGTCGCCAAAGGAGCACATCCGGTCTGTGCCCCGGGCCCGGGCATAGGCGCAGGCCAGGGGGCTCTCGTCCAGGCCCTCCACATCGTCTACAAAGCAGGCCTTTTTGAGGTTTTCCGGCAGGATTTTGCCCACGGCGGCAGAGGTGGGGGACACGTGCTTGAAGGAGGTCACGGCGCACTTTCCGGTGGCTGCCTTTAATTCCTTCACCAGCTGATAGGAGTTCAGGGCATCCAGGAAGTTGATGTAGCCGGGGCGGCCACCCAGCACCGTAATGGGCAGGTCGCTTCCGTCCGCCATATAGATGGAGGCGGGCTTCTGGTTGGGGTTGCAGCCGTACTTCAGTGCGAATTCTTTCATGGTGTTCCTCCCCTTATTCGTAGCGGTTGATGACCTTCTGCCGGAATTCGCCGGTTTCCAGGTCCGTATAACGGACGAACAAGGAAATCTTGTTGTCCGCATTCAGGTTTTTCCACAGGGTATCCACAAAGGCATCCATGTCCTGGGGAACCTCCACCCGCTCCGGCTCCCCCTGGAAGGTGGGGATCACGGGGCTGCCATCACAGACATAGGTATGCAGGAAATGGCCCAGGCCGGGGATGGGGTCATAATCAAAGGTATAGCGGTTGCAGCCCTTCCCCTCCGGGTCGGAGGCCTTCAGGATAGACAGCTTGTAGCTGCCGTCAGGGCTCAACAGGCCGGAGATGCGGGGGGTCCAGTTGGGGCCGTCGTGCTCAAATTTCCGGGTCCGCAGGGCTTCCTCCATGGTCTTTCCCTTCTCCAGGAATTCCCGGATGGTGTCGGTCTGGTCGCCGTTGGTGACGATCAGGGCCCGGCCCAGCTGGCGGACAGGGTGATAGATGATCAGGCTGGGGTCCTCCATCTTGCTGGGGTCATAGGCCTCCGTGCGGATGCCGTCAGGCTCCAGGGCGAAGATGCGGTTGCGGCTGTTGACGCTGCGGCCCATGATAAAATAGGCCGTCACAGACTGCTTTCCGTCCGGTGTCAGGCCCAGGACAATGCCCCGGCCGGGGTAACGGTTGGAGGACAGCTTTTCCTCCATGGTTCCAACCTCGTAAACGTTCATATCCTTACTCCTCCGAATTCTGGATGGCGGCGCAGAGCTGCTCCGCGGCCCGGGGGAGCAGAATCCATTCCGCCTGCTCCATCACCCGGCGCTGCAGCCGCTCCGGCGTATCCCCGGGCAGGATATCCACCGCCTTCTGGGCAATGATCTCCCCGCCATCGGGAATCTGATTGACAAAGTGAACCGTGGCCCCCGTGACCTTAACGCCGTATTCCAGGGCCGCCTCATGGACTTTCAGCCCATAGAAGCCAGCGCCGCAGAAAGCGGGAATCAGGGACGGGTGGACATTCAAAATGCGTCTGGGGTATTTGTCCGTAAAATCGCCGGACAGGATGCTCATAAAGCCCGCCAGGATGATGACCTGGATGCCGAATTCCGCCAGGGTCTGCTCCAGGGCCGCCTCAAAGCCAGCCTGGCCCCCCAGCTCCTTTTTCAGCAGAATTCTTGTGGGGATGCCCGCCTTTTTCGCCCGCTCCAGAGCAAAAGCAGAGGCATTGTTGGAAACCACCAGGGCAATTTCTCCACTGCAAAGCTTCCCCGCCTGCTGGGCATCCATCAGGGCCTGTAAATTTGTTCCGCCGCCGGAGACCAGCACCGCGATCTTGGTTTTCATTCCAAAATCACCTTTTCCTCGTTCTCCACGATTTCACCGATGGTATAGGCGGTCTCGCCGTGGTCCGTCAGAATCTTCAAGGCGGTTTCCGCCTGGTCCGCGGGGACCACCACGCTCATGCCCACGCCCATATTAAAGGTATTGAACATATCCCGCTCCGGGATGTTTCCGGTTTCGGCAATCAGCTTGAAGATGGGCAGCACCCGCACATCCGCCTTAGAAATCTTCGCACACAGGCCGTCCGGGATGCTGCGGGGGATATTCTCATAGAAGCCGCCGCCGGTGATGTGGCTGATGCCCTTTACATCCACCTGCTCCAGCAGGGCCAGGATGCTCTTGACATAGATCTTCGTGGGGGTCAGCAGGGTCTCCAGAACGGACGCGCCGCCCAGAGCCTCGCAGGGCTCCTTCAGATGCTCGTTATGCTCCACATCAAAGACCTTGCGCACCAGGCTGAAGCCGTTGGAGTGCACACCGGTGGAGGCCAGGGCAATGACCACATCCCCGGCGCGCATACGGGTATTGTCAATGATCTTCTTTTTGTCCACGATGCCCACACTGAAACCTGCCAGATCGTAGTCATCCACCGGCATCATGCCGGGATGCTCTGCGGTCTCGCCGCCGATCAGGGCGGAGCCGGACTGGACGCAGCCCTCGGCCACGCCGCCCACGATCTCCGCGATCCGTTCCGGCACATTCTTGCCGCAGGCGATATAATCCAGGAAGAACAGGGGCTTCGCGCCGCAGCAGATCACATCGTTGACACACATGGCCACGCAGTCGATGCCGATGGTATCGTGCTTATCAAGCAGCTGGGCAATGCGCAGTTTGGTGCCTACGCCATCGGTGCCGGACACCAGCACCGGCTCCTCCATTCCGGCCACCGGCAGGCCGAAGCAGCCGCCGAAGCCGCCCACATCGTCCAGGCAGCCCGCATTCCGGGTCCGGGCAACGTGCTTTTTCATGAGCTCCACGGCCTTGTAGCCGGCGGTAATGTCTACACCGGCGGCGGCGTAGCTGGCAGACTGAGAATTCTTGTGATCCATAAAGCAATCTCCTTTGTTTTTTCGGATTGATGGGCGTTCGGATTATTTTATTTACTCTTTGCCGTTCCAGCAGTAGGTGCACACGTCGCACTCCGGCAGGCCGATGGCCTCCAGGATGCCGTCCAGGGTCTGGTATTCCAGGGTGGAGAAGTGGAGCTTCTCGCAGATGGTCTGGCGCAGCTTCCTGCCACGCTCGGTGGTGCCGTCCATGTATTCGTCCAGGTGGTTGAAGCCTTCCTCCCCCTCCAGGTCCAGGATGGTGGAGCGGGCGATGAGCTCGTTCTCCGAATTGGAGCGGGAGAAATTCAGGTATTTGCAGGCGTACAGGATGGGCGGGCAGGCGGAGCGGATGTGCACATCCTTGGCCCCGTGCTCATAGAGGAAATCCACCGTCTCCCGCAGCTGGGTGCCCCGAACGATGGAATCGTCCACAAACAGCAGCTTCTTGTCCCGGATCAGCTCGTCCACCGGAATCTGCTTCATCTTGGCAACCATGTTCCGCTCGCTCTGGTTGGAGGGCATGAAGCTCCGGGGCCAGGTGGGGGTGTACTTGATAAAGGGCCGGGCGAAGGGCACGCCGCTTTCGTTGGCGTAGCCGATGGCGTGGGGCGTACCGGAATCCGGCACACCGCCCACATAGTCAATGTCCTGGGCGATGCCGTTTTCCTTGTCCGCCTTGGCCATAATCCGGCCATTGCGGTAGCGCATGACCTCCACGTTTTTGCCCTCATAGCAGGAGGTGGGGTAGCCATAGTAGGACCAGAGGAAGGCGCAGATCTTTTTCTTCTTCCGGGGCTCCGCCAGCACGGTCTCCCCCTCCGCCGTCAGCTCCACGATCTCTCCGGGGCCCAGCTCCCGGCAGAAGCTGTAGCCCAGCTTTTCGCCCGCGTAATCCTCAAAGGTGACGCAGAAGCCGTCCTCGTTCTTTTCCAGAATAATGGGGAGTCTGCCCAGCTTGTCCCGGGCGGCGATCAGGTGGCCGTCATCCTTCAGGATCAGAATGGAGGCCGTGCCCTCAATCATGTCCTGGGCAAAACGAATCCCTTCCGCAAAGGAGCTCTTCTGATCGATCATTGCGGAAATCAGCTCATTGGAGTTGACCTTGCCGCCGGACATGGCCTCAAAGTGGCCGCCGCTGAAGGAGAGGTACTGCCGCAGCAGGGTCTCCGCGTTGTTGATGATGCCGATGGTGCAGATGGCGTAGGTGCCCAGCTCGGAGCGGATCAGCAGGGGCTGCGGGTCCGTATCGGAGATACAGCCGATGGCGCTGGTGCCCTTCATCTCGTTCAGAATGCCGTCAAACTTGGTACGGAAGGGAGAATTTTCAATATTGTGGATTTCGCGCTGCAAGCCCATCGCCGGGTCATAGGCTGCCATGCCGCCCCGCCGGGTGCCCAGGTGGGAGTGATAATCGGTGCCGAAGAAAACATCCAGAATGCAGTCTCGCTTGGAGACCGCGCCGAAGAAACCGCCCATAGTCGTCCTCCTTACGCTTTGTTCAGCTCTTGCTGCAGAGCCGTGTCCTTGCTCAGAACCTTTTTGGCATCCTCTGCCCGCCGGGCATCCAGCTTGGCCGCCAAGCCCTCATCGGAGACCGCCAGAATCTGGGCCGCCAGCAGCGCCGCGTTGACACCGCCGTTGAGCGCCACCGTGGCAACGGGGATGCCGGAGGGCATCTGCACCGTGGAGAGCAGGGCATCCAGGCCGTCCAGGGCGCCGCCCTTACAGGGAATGCCGATGACGGGGAGGGTGGTATTGGCCGCAATGGCCCCGGCCAGATGGGCTGCCATGCCCGCCGCGGCGATCAGCACGCCGTAGCCCTCCGCCCGGGCAGAAACCGCGAAGTCCCGGGCTTCCACAGGGGTGCGGTGGGCAGAAAAAATGTGGCACTGGAAGGGAATCCCCAGCTCGCTCAGGGTGTCCATGGATTTGCGCAGAATCGGCAGATCACTGTCACTTCCCATGATAATTCCAACTTTTTTCATAATAACCTCCTTAAAAAACGCAAAAGGGCCCACTTACCCTCCTCTTCTCAGGAACGCAAGCAAGCCCAGACGGTCGGCAAAAAAATCTTCCCTTACTCCATGTGGTGCTCCACTGATCCGTCAGTCATAAGGGTTCTCATTGGATAGCTTGATTATAGCACGTTTCGACAGCTCCCGTCAAGGAAGCAGATACACCAGAATTTGGAAGTTTTGCAAAAAAACCATGTGAATCTTGACAAGTCGATATTTTTATACCGTAAAAAGGAACAGGAGACGGCATTCCTGCCGTCCCCTGTCAGAAATTTTAGCCCACAGCCATAACCTTCTTGTCCAGCTTCCGGCGGGCAATGACGGTGTACAGCAGGCTCCCCAGCACCGCAACCACGGCCAGCTCTCCCAGCGCCACATACAGCGCGTTCAAGCCGAAGCCACCGCCGATATAGACCGTCAGCTCCCAGCCCACCAGCACTGCGTTGGTAACGGCAGGCATCAGAAGGCCCAGCACCGGGAGCCTGCCCAGCTTGACATTCCGGGTCAGCCACATGCCGCCGGCAGCCAGGAAGGTGGCCAGGGTTCCCACCACCGGGTCCAGAGGCAGGGTTCCGGCATAGGTCAGGTTAAACACCAGGCAGCCCAGGCTCAGGCCGGGGATGGCGGCGGGGGTGAAGAAGGCCAGGACCATCATGGCCTCGGAAACGCGCATCTGGATGGCCCAGGTGGTAGAGCCTGGCAGCAGGAGGTTCTGCAAATGGGTCAGCACGGCGTAGAGGGCGGCGATAACCGCCGCCTGGGTAATGTAATGTGTTTTTTTCATTGGGGTACTCCTTAGAATAAAAAATGGGCGGACAATTCCACCCACAGCAAAACAAAATGGACGCTTTTCAGCGCCCATCCTCAAGAAAGCAGAGAGCAAGAGCCCCCGCTTTGAATCCTAGTTTTGTTTACCGACAGGATGGTTACGAACTGTCCTATAAAATTATGAAGGGATTTTAGCATAGTTCTTCCTGTTTGTCAAGAATCACATTTTCTTACAATGGGAATCCGCCATTACCCGAACAATCAACGCCACCGCGCACCCAATCACAGCTCCGGCAATGACGATCAAAAGGCATTCATCAATATTGAACCGATCCGCTGTAAAAGACCAGATTCCCGCTATGGTCCCGAAGGTAACCGCAAAGCCCAGATACAGAGATTGGATTGCCCTTTTGCCCGTCACGTTGGCTGGCTCTGTTCCTTTGAGGATATAGTCTGTTGTGACCTCAAAAAGGTCACTCATTACTATAATTTTTTCGATATCGGGTGTGCTCTGCTCACTTTCCCATTTGGAAACAGCCTGCCTGGATACCCCGATCTTGTCCGCAAGCTCCTCTTGGGAAAATCCCTTTGCCTTCCGCAAGGATTGTATTCTGTCTGCCATGTTCATGTGCCAGACTCCTTTCTTTTTTGGAAAATGGTAGCAAAATCTTCGGTTGCATCGCCACCATTTCCGCGTGGCAATCCGTCAACCGGGGGTTGCGGGCGTGTTTTTTCACCCAATTGGCATTGGGAAATTTACCAGCGGGTCATGTTCTTTTGAAACTTGGTCTCGTATGTCTCTTTCAGTTCCTGCTCGCTGATTCCATAGCAAAGAAGAACATCATTGTAATACATGAGCACATCCGCCATTTCTTCCACAAGATGCTGCCGGACAGGCGCATCCTCAACAGCCCTTTGGTCCCCGTTTTTCTTGATAATGTCAATAACTTCTCCTACTTCCCCAAGCATCCACAGCAGCTTATGCTTTCCGGCCTCCGGGCCGATGGGTTCCCACTTGTCTTTATATTTTTCCTGTAGGGCCTGCTGCATCGCAAGCATGTCTTTTACGCTAAAATCGTCCATGGTGTCCTCCGCAAATTTCGGGTTTAAATTGAGGGTAAGTATAGCATAAAACCGGAGTGCAAGCAAGTGGCAGGTACGAATTCGCCTTGGGTTTTTCCACGTCGGTTCTGCGTACCGCCCTCATCCACCGCCACGGGCGGTCCCCCTTCCCCAAGGGGAAGGCAGGAGTTTCCCTCCGGGGTTATACGTTCGTCCCTACCCAGCTGAAACATTTAACCTAACCGACGTAAAAGCGGGCCGGAAGAATTCTTAAGGAGGATGGCTGTGGAAAGCGGGAGCAAACACCTCAATGCTCCTTAAGCCGCATTCTTGCGGAGCTTCTCGGCGGGACAAGAAGCTCCCCGCCGGAGGCACCCAGCTAAAACGTGGACAGGGTCCCGTCCTCATCTGAACAAGAAAAACACGGCGCAACCCTACCGGATTCGCGCCGTGTTTTTCAAATCTTACGCCAGATAAATCGCCTTGCAGGCCTTCATGGTCTCGTAGCAGTCCAGCTTGCTGACCAGCTCCATGGGGGCGTGCATGCACAGTACGGGCACGCCCGCGTCTACCGTGACGATGTTCCGGTTGGCCATGTAGGCCGCCACCGTGCCGCCGCCGCCCTGGTCAACCTTGCCCAGGGTGGCAATCTGCCACTTGACGTTGGCCCCGTCCAGGGTGGCGCGGACGTGCTGCATGGCCTCGGCAGAGGCATCGGAAGCGCCGCTCTTGCCCCGGGCGCCGGTGTACTTGCAGATGGAAACGCCGTAGTTCAGGGCGCTGTTGTTCCGGCGGTCGCAGGTGTCCGCGAAGTTGGGGTCAAAGGCGTTGGATACGTCGGCGGACAGGCAGAAGGAATTGGCGAAGCAATGGCTCAGCTTGACCCCCTGGCCATCGCACAGAATCTCCATGAAATACTCAAAGGCATGGCTCTGCATGCCGCTGATGCCCACGGAACCGATCTCTTCCTTGTCGGCCAGAATGCACACGGCGGTGTGCTTGGGGGTGGGCAGGGTCAGCATGGGCTCCAGCTCCGCGTAGGCACAAACCCGGTCATCGTGGCCGTAGGCACCCAGCAGGCTCCGGTCCAGGCCGACTTCCCGGCACTTCCCGGCGGGAACCACGGTCAGCTCAGCGGTGCGGAAATCATCCTCCACAAAGCCGTACTTCTCGTTCAGCAGGCGCATGATGTTCAGCTTCACCAGATCGGCGCCCTCGCCCTCCAGGGGCTCGGTGCCCAGGATCACGTTCAGCTGCTCCCCGGCGATGCCCTCGGCCAGGGTCTTCTTCATCTGATCGGCGGACAGGTGAATCAGCAGGTCAGAAACAACCAGGATGGGGTCGTTTTCGTCCTCGCCGATGGTAACGGTGACCTCGCTGCCGTCCTTCTTGCAGACCACGCCGTGGATGGCCAGGGGCACGCAGGTCCACTGGTACTTCTTGATGCCGCCGTAGTAGTGGGTCTTGAAGTAGGCGATCTCGCTGTCCTCATACAGAGGCTGGGGCTTCAGATCCATGCGGGGAGAATCCACATGGGCCGCGCAAATATTGGCACCCTGGGCCAGAGACTCGGTGCCGATGACGGCAATCAGGAAGCTCTTGCCCCGGTTGTTCATGTAAATCTTATCGCCGGGCTTTACAGCCATGCCGGGGACGGCAGGCTTGAAGCCGTGCTTTTCCGCTTCTTTGGTGGCCCAGGCCGTGGCTTCACGCTCGGTCTTGCAGGCATCCATAAAAGCGGCGTAGCGCTTGCAGTAGGCTTCCATTTCGGCGCGCTCCTGGTCCGGCAGGCCCACATAGCCATTCTTGGGGCTGGACAGCAGCGCCTCGCGGAGTTCATCAACGTTCATTTTTGGTTCCTCCATATTCGTATATTCTTCCTTCATTATACCCAATTCCTGTAAAAAAGCAAGGCACTTTCGGCGGAAATCGGCCTGGGTGCCGTTGTTTTCCAGAATGCGGTCGCATTTTTTCCGGAACCACTCTTCCGGGTGCTGGGCGGCAATGCGGCTGCGGGCGTAGGGCTCCGGAATGCTGTCCCGAAGCATCAGCCGCCGCACCCGGTCTTCCTCCGGGGCGGTCACGGCCACGGTCACGTCACAGAGCCCGTCCAGGCCGCTTTCAAACAGGGCGATGGCATCGATGGCCGCAAGCGCCGGCTTTGCCGCCAGTGCTTTTTCCACCTCCCGGCGGACGCAGGCATGGGTGATGGCGTTCAGATCTGCCAAAGCCTTGGGGTCCTGATACACCAGGGCACCCAGCTTTTTCAGGTTTCGCCCCCCTTCCCCCACCGTGCCCGGAAAACGGGTCTCAATGGCCTGGAGCATGGCATTGTCAGTTTTCAGCAAGTCGTGGTAGATGGCATCGCAGTCCAGCACCAGGCCGCCCTGCTCTTCAATGCACTTTAAAAGCGTGGTCTTTCCGCAGCCGGTGCCCCCGGTGATGCCCAGGATCATGCCTCTGCCTCCGCATCCACAATATGGAAGGCCGCGGCCTTTTTCAGCCGGTTCTGCACCGCGTAGGCCACGCCGCCGCCCACGGGACAGCGGGCATACACCTGATGGATTGCGGGATCATCCAGCACCCGCAGGGCGGAGAACAGTCCGGCACTCAGGGTGTTCACATCGCTTTCCCGGCCATAGGCCAGAGGCGCGCAGCCAGCATAGAGCGGCAGCTCCTCCTCAAAGCACAGCACCCGGTCCCCGGGGACGAAATGGGCCCGGATGTAGGCCGCTGCCTTCTCCCGGCTGCCGGAGACGATGACCACAGGCTCCGCCGGGGCATAGTGCCGATACTTCATGCCGGGGGCCTTTACCACCGCATCCTTGTCGATCTGGGCGGTAACGGCCTTGTCCACCACCAGGTCCCCCAGCACCTCCAGCAGCTGCTCCGGGGTGATTCCGCCGGGGCGCAGCAGACGGGGCCGGTCCTCGGTCAAATCCACAATTGTGGACTCCACACCCACCCGGCAGGGGCCGCCGTCCACAATGGCATCAATCCGGCCGTCATGGTCGTGGCGCACATGCTCGGCGGTGGTGGTAGAGGGCTTGCCGGAAATATTGGCGGAGGGCGCCGCAATGGGCACCCCGGCCAGAGCAATGATCTTCCGGGTCACGGCGCTGTCCGGGCAGCGGACGGCCACAGTATTCAGCCCCGCTGTGGTGCGCTTGGGCACAATGTCCCGCACGGGCAGCACCATGGTCAGCGGGCCGGGCCAGAACTTTTCCGCAAGACGGTAGGCACTCTCCGGGATATCATGGCAGAACCTCTCCATCTCCCTGGGCTCCGCCACATGGAGAATCAGTGGATTGTCCTGGGGGCGGCCCTTGGCCTCAAAAATTTTCGCCACCGCCTGCTCGTCCAGGCCATTGGCTCCCAGACCGTAGACCGTCTCCGTAGGAATGGCCACCAGGCCGCCATTGCGGATGATTTCCGCGGCAATTTCCGGCGTTTTCGCGCTATTTGCGTCTAAATATAGGGTTTTCATCGCTTCACCTCAATGAAAAAGGGGCTGTTAAAAAGTTGCTGTCATTCCGAACCAGTGCGCACACTGGTATGGGAATCCCCCGGATCTTCAGACAGCTCTGAAGAAGATTTCGGCTTTTACGCCTAACCGGGGGATTGCCACGCCAGTGACATCGGTCACTGGCTCGCAATGACAACCCTTTTAACAGGCCCCTGCGTAGGAAAAATTATTCGTTGGGCTGGTTGGCTGCCTCGATGATCTTGACGAACTTCTCGGGCACCAGGGAAGCGCCGCCGATCAGGCCGCCGTCAATGTCAGGCTGAGCCAGCAGCTCGAAGGCGTTCTTGTCGTTCATGGAGCCGCCGTACAGGATGGAGATGGCCCGGGCATTCTTGGAGGAGTACAGCTTGCGAACCGCGGTACGGATGCTCTCGCAGACCTCTTCGGCCTGCTCGGGGGTGGCGGTGCGGCCAGTGCCGATGGCCCAGATGGGCTCGTAGGCAATGATGACCTTGCGAATCTTCTCCTCAGGCACACCGGCCAGACCCAGCTTGATCTGCATGGTGATCCACTCGGTGGTGATGCCGGACTCTCTCTGCTCCAGGGTCTCGCCGCAGCACATGATGGGGGTTAGGCCCGCGTCCAGGGCAGCCAGAACCTTGGCGTTGACATCGGCATCGGTCTCGCCCATGGCGCGGCGCTCGGAGTGGCCGATGATGACGTACTTGCAGCCGGCATCTACCAGCATGTTGGTGGCGATTTCGCCGGTGTAAGCGCCGGAGGCATTGGCATTGCAGTTCTCAGCACCGATGCCGATGCGGGTCTCACGGACAGCGCGGACAGCGGCGGGGATATCCACAGCGGGAACGCACAGGGCCACATCGCACCAACGGCCTCTGGGCATGATGGCCTTCAGCTGGGTCATGAACTCCTTGGTCTCGGAGGGGGTCTTGTTCATCTTCCAGTTACCGGCGATGACAGTCTTGCGATACTTTCTGTTCATTATTGATTACTCCTTGTTTCTTCTTCATATGTCTACACTCTGAAAGAATGTAATTGACGAGCTGAAATAAATAAATAAAGATAAGCTCATAGGGGGGCTCCGGACAGGGCGGCAAGGACTGTGGCGGAGAGATTTTGTTCTCAATCAAGGATTTTGGAGCGGAGGCGTACTTTGTGTACGTCCCGCTTCAAAATCCGCAGAGTGAGGGCAAAAGATCCCGCCACAGCCGCAGACGTCCTGTTCGGAGGCCTCGCCAAAAATTACTTATCCTGCAGACAGGCGATGCCGGGCAGCTCCAGGCCTTCCAGGAACTCCAGGGAAGCGCCGCCGCCGGTGGAGATGTGGGTGATCTTATCCGCGAAGCCCAGCTGCTCGCAGGCCGCCGCACTGTCGCCGCCGCCGACGATGGTCACAGCGGAGCTGTCCGCCAGGGCCTGGGCCACAGCGATGGTGCCCTTGGCCAGGGTGGGATTCTCAAACACGCCCATGGGGCCGTTCCAGACAACGGTCTTGGCGTTCTTCACGGCCTCGGCAAACAGAGCCTGGCTCTTCTCGCCAATATCCAGGCCCATCTTGTCAGCGGGGATGGCATCGGCGGCCACGGTCTCAACCTCGATCTCGCCGTCAATGGGGTTGGGGAAGGAAGCGGCAACCACGGCATCCACAGGCAGCAGGAGCTTGACGCCCTTGGCCTCGGCCTTGGCCATCATTTCCTTGCAGTAGTCGATCTTCTCGGCATCCACCAGGCTCTTGCCAATGTCATAGCCCTTGGCAGCCAGGAAGGTGAAGGCCATGCCGCCGCCGATGATCAGGGTATCCACCTTCTCCAGCAGATTGTTGATCACGTTCAGCTTGTCGGAAACCTTGGCGCCGCCCAGGATGGCAACGAAGGGACGCTCAGGATCGGCCAGGGCCTTGCCCATGATAGAAACTTCCTTCTGGACCAGGTAGCCGCAGACGGCGGGCAGATAGTCGGCCACACCGGCAGTGGAGGAATGGGCACGGTGGGCGGTGCCGAAGGCATCGTTGACGAACAGATCGGCCATGGAAGCCAGGGCCTTGCTCAGCTCGGGATCGTTCTTGGTCTCGCCCTTTTCAAAACGGGTGTTCTCCAGCAGCATGACCTCGCCGTCCTTCAGCGCGGCGGCCTTGGCCTTGGCGTCCTCACCGACCACGTCCTTGGCCATGATAACGGGCTTGCCCAGCAGCTCGGAAATGCGCTCGGCAACCACCTGCAGGCTCAGCTCGGGCTTCCACTCGCCCTTGGGCTTGCCCATATGGGAGCACAGGATGACCTTGGCATTGTGGTCTACCAGGTACTTGATGGTGGGCATTGCTGCCACGATACGCTTATCGGAAGTGATCTTGCCGTTCTTGGTGGGGACATTGAAATCGCAGCGGCACAGGACCCGCTTGCCGGATACGTCGATATCCTCGATGGATTTCTTGTTGTAGTTCATGTTGATTCCTCCAAATTACTGGGGATTTCACCCCGCATTTTTCCAAAATCCTTCAGATGTGGAAAGGACAGCTGCCGCAGAGCCTCAAACACCGTGACGGCCACCGCATTGCTCAGGTTCAGGCTTCTTGCCTCCTGGCGCATGGGAATACGGACGCAGCTTTCCCGGTGGGCTTCCAGGAAGTCCTCCGGGAGGCCCCTGGTCTCCTTGCCGAAGAACAGGTAGGCTCCATCGTGATATTCCGCCTCGGTGTAGCCTCGGGGCGCTTTCGTGGACAGGCACCACATTTCCGTTACATCGTTTCTGGCGAAGAAATCCTCCAGATTCTCGTAATCCAGCACTTCCACCAGATTCCAGTAATCCAGCCCCGCCCGCTTGACCGCCTTTTCGGAGATGTCAAAGCCCAGGGGACGGATCAGATGGAGGCGGCAGCCGGTTGCGGCGCAGGTCCTGGCAATGTTGCCGCAGTTCTGTGGAATTTCCGGCTCCACCAGTACAACATTCAGCATTGCACGTCACCTCGAAAAAACTCTGCGGACTGGCACAACCCAATCCATACAGCCCCTATTGTAAGCCAATTCCTGCCTAAAATCAATGAAAAAATCACAAAATTTCAGATTTTTTTCAAGTCTGCCCAGAAAGAAATTCTTCCGTGCAAAATTATTGTGGATTTTGTCCTCTTGTCACCTTTTTTTCCTATGAAAGCTTGTACATTCTGGGCAAAGCTGCGGAAATGCGCAAAAAAGCAGCCATAAAAAAAGCCATTGCGAAGGGGCTTCCGTGCTCCGGTCCGCAATGGCCTCTATATCCGATTTTTACCCTACGGAGGATTCCAGTCTTCCGTCCATGGTGGTCCAGCTGCCGGCCTCTGCCGTCAGGACCCGCCCGTTGGAGAGCTCGGCTTTCAGAATCAGATCGATCCGATCCCCGTCCGAGAGTTCCGGGGCCTCCAGCTGGGTGTGCAGGGAGGCGGTGTAACTTCCCTCGGTCTCCCCTTCCCCCAGCTCCAGCACCTGCTCGGAAAGCAGTGCGTCCCCCTGATACCAGCAGAGCTTGGCCAGCACCACGGTCACACTCTGGCCGTCCACCGTCAGAAGCGGGGTCTGCACCACAGCGGTAACCTCTGCGCCGAGAATGCCATCCTCCACCTGGGTATTGGCCGCCAGGGCGCTGGCGTAGGCGGTCAGGCTTCCGGCGAGATAGGTGAGCTTCGGCTCCGCCGGATTCTCCGGGGTGCTGAGGGGAATCTCCTCCTGGTTAGAATCGGTAGTCAGGACGCAGTAGTAGCCGTAGCCGTCAGCAGGCAGCAGGGTCACCGCCGCCCGGTAGCACTCCCCGTCCCAGGTGCAGTCCTCCCGGGCCGCCTCCTGGCCGTCCAGGCGCACCAGCAGCTGGGCGGACTGGCCCTGCTCCCGGTCCATGGGCCAGAACTCCGCCGAGACGGTGGCGGGGCTTTCGTCATCCGTGCCGTAGCCCCGCAGGCTCCAGCGGGCAAGGCTGGTATTTTTCAGCGCCGAGAGCTGCTCCTGCAGCTGGGCAACCTGCTCGGTCAGGGCATTGTTTTCCTGCTTCAGCCGGGTGATCTCCGCTTCCAGATCCGCTGTTTTGCTGCCGCAGCCTGCAAGGCCCAGGCACAGCAGGCAGACCATCACCAGCGATAAAAACCGTTTCATAGCGTTCTCCTTTTCTGTTTTTTTCCTTAGTATATCCCAAAAGGTGCGAAAAAACAACAAAAAAGTCCAGGCGATCCGCCTGCTTACGCAGTCTCCACGCCCACAAGCAGGCTGCCCTGCTCTGCGTAGTAGCTGCACAAACCACCAGAGACGCTAACCCGGATATCCGCCTCCGGGTAATCCTGACGCAGGAATTCCACAAAGTCCTCCGCCAGCTCCGGATTCTGGACATGGGTCACCCGGACCTTGCCTCCACGGTAGCCCGCCTGCTCCATCTGCTGAACCAGAGCCGTGGCAGCCCGTTTATCACCCCGGGCCTTGGCAATGGAGGCCAAGGTTCCCTCCGGGCTGGCGGTGCCGATGACACGGATATTCATGACCCCCACGGCGGCCGCTGCCACCTTGCTGACCCGACCGTTCTGGGCCAGATTGTGCAGGCTGTGGAGGCTGAAAAACAGGCGAGTCTTCTGCTGATACGCAAGGGCATGCTCCACAACGCTGTCAAAGGGCAGCCCTTCGTTCACCAGCTCTGCAAGCTTTTCCAGCAGCAGCAGGCACTCCGGGCCAGTAGACAGGGAATCGAATACATGAACCTCCGCCTCCGGGTGCTCCTGCTGGTAGATCTCCCGGGCAGCGATGGCCGCGTTATAGGAGCCGGACAGAGCGCTGGTGATGGTGACGGCGTAGACCGTGTCCGCACCCTCAAAGGCCGAAAGCCACTGGCCGATATTGGGACATGCCGTATAGGACCGGCCCTTGTGCTCCCGAAGGACACGCAGCATCTCCGGGATATTCAGCGCCGCATCATCCCGGAAGGACTCCGTGTCCGTGGCAATGGTCAGGGGCACCGCCGCAAAGGGCATCCCAGAGAATGTATAAACATCGCAAGAAGAATCCGCAGCGAGTTTGATCATAATGTATTACCTCCGCACTTCGCATCATTTATGTTCCCGGCTATGGTAACACCGTTTTAAAGAACTGTCAATCGGTTTTTAAAAACCAGATTGACAGTTTACAAAAAATACATTATGATAATCAGCGGAGGGATGCAGCATGGATGAGCAAACACAGATAGCACCGCAAATAGAGCTGCGGGATTTTCATATTCCCCGCTATCGGGAGCTGCCGGACTTCGGTCTGCGGCTGGAGCAGGTTACAAAGTTTGTGTCCCGCTACGTTCCGGCCCCTATCACCGGCTCTATGGTCAGCAATTATGTCAAGCAGCGGATCATCCCGGCCCCAGAGAAAAAATCCTACGGTGTGGATGCCATTGCCTACCTGATCGTGGTTTCCTACCTAAAAAACACGGTTTCTCTAGACCAGGTGCGGCTGCTGCTGGGGGTTCAGCAGAACAGCTATTCCCTGGCGGTTGCCTACGATTATTTCTGTGACGAGCTGGAGAACCTGCTATCCTACGTCAGCGGCACAAAGCCCGCCCCGGACATCATCGGTAACACGCGGACTCCCCAAAAGGACCTGCTGCGGACGGCGCTACTGTCCATCACCTACAAAATTTACCTGGAATACCGGCTCCAGCGAATGGAAGAAGCAACATAAAGAGGCCGGAATAGATATCGGGGACTGCCGCAAAAACACGGCAGCCCCCGATTATAATTATCTGGTTCCCTTGTCATAGGGGATGCCCTCGGCCTTGGGAGCCCGGGACTTCTTGGAGGTGAATGCCAGCACGACCAGCGTCACCAGGTACGGCAGCATCCGATACAGGTGGGAGGAAATGCCAAGATCGGCCAGCATATAGATGCCGTCGCTGTTCACATCCAGGGTGGAATAGGAGGCAGCAATGCACTTAAAGAGGCCAAACAGCAGCGAGGAAGCGGCAATACTGCCGGGGTTCCAGTTGCCGAAAATCATAACCGCCAGAGCCAGGAAGCCAAAGCCAGCCACATCGCCGTTGGCGGAGCAGTTTGTGGTGGTCAGGGCGTAGACAAAGCCGCCCATACCGGCCAGGGCACCGGAAATAGTGGTACCGGCATAGCGCATCTTGTACACATTGATGCCCAGGCTGTCCGCCGCCTGGGGATTTTCGCCGCAGGCCCGCAGGCGCAGACCGAAGCGGGTCTTGTACAGCAGGATGGAGAGAATAATGTAGATCAGGATGCAGACATAGGTTGCCAGATACACCTTATTCAGGAAGGTCTCCCCCAGGAAGCCGATATCCTGATTTTTGGGGATGCCGAAGGTGGATTTCTTCAGCATGAACCAGGAGGCGGCATCGCCGGTAACCATCTGGATGTTGTTCTGGTTGCACAGAATCCGCACAAAGAACAGCACCAGGGCCGGGGCCATCAGGTTCAGGGCTGTGCCGCCGATGGTCTGATCCGCCTTCAGATTGATGGAGGCGAAGCTCAGCAGCAGAGAGAACAAAGCACCCATAATAGCCGCCGCCAGCATGGCCAGCAGCTCCAGACCCTGCAGGGTCATATAGTTCCCCATCCGGGCAGCGTTGGCAAACACCTCTACAGACTGCATGGAGCGGACAAACAGGACACCAATAAAGGCGCCAAAGATCATAATACCTTCCAGAGCCAGGTTAATAATGCCGCTGCGCTCGGCAAACACGCCTGCCAGAGCGACAATCATCAGGGGGACCGCATACAGAAAGGTCTGCTGAATCAGAAATGTCATACGCCCTCGCCTCCTTCTTTGCCTGTTTTCTTTGCCTGGGCGGGTTTCTTCTCCCGGTGCTTCTTGCCAGAAATCAGATTCCGGATCACCAAGGAGAAAGCGCTCAGGTAGACGATGACGGAAATGATCACATCGGTGATGTATTCATTGTAGGCCGTGAAGCCGGTGAGCTGGGTGCCTACGATCTTCAGCATGGCCATAAAGGCCGCGGTGAAGATGACCCCGATGGGATTGTTCGCGGCCAGCAGCGCAACGGGGATGCCGTTGAAGCCCTCGCCAGGGAGCGTCTGGTAGGTGGACCAATAGAACTCCGTATTGCCCGCCAGATAGTACAGCGACGCGCCGGCAGCGGCCAGGAAGCCGGCAATTGCCATGGACAGAATGATGTTGCGCTTATCGTTGATGCCGGCATAGCGGGCGGCGTTGCGGTTGGCGCCGCAGGCCTTCAGCTCGTAGCCCAGGGTGGTCTTGTTCATCAGCACATAAACGCCGATGGCAATAATCACCGCAATCCAGAAGCCGCCGTTGGCCTGGGAGCCGGGGAACAGCTTATCCATCAGCAGCTTGGGGGTGGCCACGCCGTTGAAAGAGGTCTTGTAGATATAGGCGCTCTTGGTGTTCTCCACCATGTTCTTGAAGTTGCTCACATCAAAGGCCCAGGTGACGATATTCGCCGCCAGCCAGTTGGTCATGATGCAGGCCAGAACCTCGTTGATGTTCAGGAAGGCTTTCAGCGCGCCGGGGATGGCGCCCCACAGGGCACCTGCCAGGCAGCCGCCCAGAAAGGCCAGAATCCAGATGATCCAGGCGGGGCAGCTGCTGCTGGGAATGCCCAAGGCGATCATCAGCGTTGCCATGGTGCCCATAAGATACTGACCGGGCGCGCCGATGTTAAAGAGGCCCGTCTTATAAGCAACTGCCACAGAAAGGCCTGTCATCACCAAGGGGGTGGCCCGGAAGAACATATTGCCCAGATTCTGGGGGTGGAAACCGAAAGTCAGATTGCCTGCCGCGTCCCGGCCCGTGCTTAGGATGCCCGCAAACACCAGGCGGATACCGTCCCAGATACCGGAGGCGGGGATGGTATCTTTGGTCAGGCCCACGATAACAACGATGACGGAGCCGACCAGCAGGCCAATGAGAATGGACAGCAGGGATGCCCGCACCGTTTTGGTGCCCTCCTTATCCCAGAGGGTTTTTATGGACTGTTTCATATTCAGGCATCTCCTTTCCCGGATTCTGTATTGCGCTTGGCGCCGGCCATGTAGAGGCCCAGCTCCTGGACGTCGGTCTGCTTGGGGTCCAGCTCGCCCACAATCTCGCCCTCATACATCACAAGGATGCGGTCGGACAGGTTCATGACCTCATCCAACTCCAGGGAGACCAGCAGCACGGCCTTCCCGGCATCCCGCTGGGCCACCAGCTGGCTGTGGATATACTCAATGGCGCCCACGTCCAGGCCGCGGGTAGGCTGAACAGCGATGAGCAGAGGGTTCTCCCGGTCGATTTCCCGGCCGATAATGGCCTTCTGCTGGTTGCCGCCGGACATACTCCGGGCGATGGTCACAGGGCCCTGGCCGGAACGGACATCATACTGCTCAATGATCCGCTCGGCGTACTTGCGCACCGCGCCCCGGTTGATAAAGCCCATGCTCTGGAACTGGGGCTCCTGGAAGCGCTGCAAAACGATGTTGTTTTCCAGGGTATCGTCCAGCACCAGGCCGTGCTTGTGCCGGTCCTCCGGGATATGGCTCAGGCCGGAATGATTGCGCTTGTGGATGGAGGCGTGGGTAATGTCCTGACCGCAGAGAGTCACCCTGCCGCCGGTGGTCTTCTCCAGACCGGTAAGGCCGTAGACCAGCTCGCTCTGGCCATTGCCATCGATGCCCGCAATGCAGACGATTTCTCCCGCGTGAACCTGGAAGGAAACATCCTTCACGGCGTTGTTCTTATGCCGGTTGGAAGGCACAGTCATGTGCTCCACATCCAGAATGACCTCGCCGGGCTGGGCGGGCTTCTTGTGAACCTCCAGCTGCACGGGGCGGCCAACCATCATGGAGGAGAGCTCCTGCTTGGTGGTGTTCTTGGTCTCCACAGTGCCGATGTACCTGCCCTTGCGCAGGATGGTCACCCGGTCCGAGACCGCCATGATCTCGTTGAGCTTATGGGTGATGAACAGGATGGACTTGCCCTCCCGGGCGAAGCCCCGCATAATCTCCATGAGCTCATCGATCTCCTGAGGGGTCAGCACGGCGGTGGGCTCGTCAAAAATCAGAATCTCATTGTCCCGGTACAGCATCTTCAGAATCTCGGTGCGCTGCTGCATGCCAACGGTGATATCCTCCACCTTGGCATCCAGGTCCACCGCCAGGCCGTACTTTTCGGACAGGGCCTGAATCTTCTCCCGGGCGGCCTTCTTCTGCAAAAAGCCCAGCTTGGTATCCTCCGCGCCCAGGATGATGTTATCCAGCACGGTGAACACATCCACCAGCTTGAAGTGCTGGTGCACCATGCCGATCTTCAGCGCGGTAGCATCGTTGGGGTTGTTGATCTGAACCACCTGGCCGTTTTTCCGGATCTCTCCGGCCTCCGGCTGGTACAGGCCGAACAGCACACTCATGAGTGTGGATTTGCCCGCGCCGTTTTCACCCAGCAGCGCGTGGATTTCCCCCCGCTTCAGCCGCAGCGTAATATCATCGTTGGCGACGATGCCGGGGAATTCTTTTCTGATATTGAGCATTTCAATTATGTATTCCGAATCCATAATTGGCAAGCCCCCTCCCTGGTAGTTTCCGCCAAAAGAAAGCCGCTGCTTTAGGGGCAGCGCCGCTTTTTCGGCGGTCTTCCGTCTGCCGCTCTCTGCCGAAAGGCAGGGAACGGGCAGCATCCGTTAAGAATATAGTAACATTTTCTCCGGCAAAAAGCAACAGAATTTCTGACTTCTTTTCTGGTTGGGTTTGCCATTGTGAATAGATTTCGTATTCTTGGTGGCGTTCTGACGGGGCTCTGTCCGTATATAGGCAGGGTCCATCCAAAGCTTTCTCCACAAAATCAAAAAGGAGACTCCGAAGAGCCCCCCCTTTCAGCTTCTAAAAAAGCCTCGCAGAGTTTGCCGCCCGCAGGTGGCAAATAAAGTTGAATCATTTTCTGTCGGGGCGTGTACCTGACAGAAAATACATCTCAGGCTGCAAGTGTGCGCCCGTAGGGCGTGCGCGCAGCAGACTGCAATTCTTTTGTCTAAAAAGGCCAACGGCCTTTTTAGACAGTCTTAAAGGAGGCTCCGAAGAGCCTCCTTTAAAAGGGATTGCTTACTTGATGATGTTCATGGTCACATGCGCGGTGCTGGCGGGCTCGGCAATGTCGGCATTGTCGATCGTAACCTTACCGGCCAGGATGTCGGCCAGCAGGGCGTTGTACTCGTCAACAGTCCAGTTCTGCAGGGACCAGGTAGCGGTGGGCAGGCCCACAGCGCCCTCGGCAGCGCCCAGGGTGATGGTCTCGGTGCCATCGCCGTTGAAGGCCTTCCAGCCGTCTTCGGTCTCAGCAGCCTTCAAAGCCTGCATGGTAGCCTCACCGATGCCCTTCATAGCGGAGGTGATAACGGTGGGAGACTGGAAGGACTGGTCAACGTCCACGCCGATGACCTTGGCGTCCTCAGCAGAGGCAGCCGCGGAGATGGAGTCGAACATAGGACCGCCGCAGGCGAAGATGACCTCGGTGCCGTTCTGATACCAGCCGGCAGCCATGGTCTGCAGCTCGTTGGAAGCGGAGAAGCTGGAACCGTACAGCCAGGAGTAGTTCATTTCCACGTTGACGTTCTTGACCGCGGCAGCCGCCTCAGCGCCCTGCACATAGCCATAGCCGTAACGGTTGCAGGCAGCGTTGGCACCGCCGCCGCCGCCGGAGAAGCCCAGCTTGGTGTAGCCTTCCATCACAGCGGCGTAACCGGCCAGGTAGCCGCACTGCTCTTCCTTGAAGCAGATACCAGCCACATTGGGGTTGCCCATTGCCCAGCCATCAATGAAGACGAACTTCACATCGGGGAAAGCGGGCATCGCCAGCTCCAGGGCGCCAGCCTGCGCGTAACCGGCACAGACAATCACCTTGGCGCCATTCTCGGCGGCCAGCTTCATAGCGGCGAAACGGTCCTCGTCGGTAGCCTGGTTGCCGCCGGCGGGCTGATAGTACTTGTAGGACTTTCCGTTCTCGTAGCCGTACTGCTTCACGCCGTCGAAGGTGCCCTGGTTAAAGGACTTGTCCTTCAGCTGTCCTACGTCGGTAACGAAGGCGATCTCATAAGTACCGTCCGCGGACGTCATCTCATCGGGGATGTCATCCACATTGGTGGCAGCGGCGGCATCGTTGCCGGAAGCCGCAGCGGTGGTAGCGGTGGTGCCGCCGTTGCCGCCGCAGGCGCACAGGCCCACGACCATCATGACTGCCAGGAGCAAAGCAAGAATCTTTTTCATAACTGATTTCCTCCATCATTCATTTCCGCAGGGGGAATTCCCTGCGGCCCTATTGTCGCACATTCTGAATAAAAAATCAACTGTCTTTCCAAACAAATGTCAATCTTTTTTACAATCCGGCCTGTTTGGGAAGCAGGATTGCGCCCTTTAGCCCTGCATATGGGTCTGGGGGCGGAAGCTGTCCGGCAGGACCTGGGCAAGTGTGCGCTCCAGGTAGACACCGTCTTTTCCCACCAGGTAGAGCTTAAAGTCATCCTCACAGAATTCCCGCATGACCTGGCGGCAGATGCCGCAGGGCGGGAACACATCCGCAATGACCCCATCCTTGCCGCCGCAGACGGCGATGGCGGTAAATTCCCGCTCCCCATCATAGACGGCTTTGAAAAAGGCAGTACGCTCGGCGCAGTTGGTGGCTCCGAAGGAGCCGTTTTCAATGTTGCAGCCCTGGTATACCTTCCCGTCGGCGCAGAGCAGGGCTGCCCCCACCTTGTAGCCGGAATAGGGGGCATAGGCATGGCCCATGGCCTCGATGGCCAGGGCGACCAGTTCTTTCGGTTCCATCATTTCAGCAGCTCCTTTGCAAAACTCTGGCCTGTTGTCTCATAGGGCACGCCCAGCAGCTCCGTTACCGTAGCCGCGATATCCGCGAAGCTGGCCCGGGTTCCCAGGGAGCCAGGCCGGACCTGGGGACCCAGGGCGAGCAGGGGCACATACTCCCGGGTGTGGTCCGTGGTGGCCATATAGGCGGGGTCACAGCCGTGGTCGGCGGTGATCAGCACCAGGTCCTCCTCCCCCAGCGTCTTGACGAAGCCGCCCAGCCAGGTATCAAACTCCGTCAGGGCGTTGGCGTAGCCGTCAATATCCCGGCGGTGGCCGAACTGCATATCAAAGTCCACCAGGTTCACAAAGCACAGGCCGTGGAAGTCCCTTGCGGCGTAGTCCACGGTGTGCTGCATACCATCGGCATTGCTCTTGTTGTAGACATGGTCCGTAGTGCCCCGTCCGGCGAAGATGTCGAAAATCTTGCCCACGGCCAGGCTGTCCAGCCCCGCGTCCACGATGGCATCCAGCATGGTCTTCTTCGGCGGCTCCAGAGAGAAGTCGTGCCGGTTGGCGGTCCGGTGGAAGCCCTCGGCGGCAGTACCCACATAAGGCCGCGCGATGACCCGGCCCACGCCGTACTTGCCCTGGAGAATCTTTCTCGCCTTGCGGCAGGCATCGTATAATTCCTCCAGGGGGATCAGCTCCTCATGGGCCGCCACCTGGAATACGGAGTCGGCGGAGGTGTAGACAATCCACTTGCCGGTGTCCAGCTGCTCCTGGCCGTAATCCCGGATCACATCGGTGCCGGAATAGGGCTTATTGCACAGGATGCCCCGGCCTGTAGCGGTCTCAAAGGCATCCAGCACCTCCTGGGGGAAGCCCTCCGGGAAGGTGGGCAGGGGCTCCGGGGAGACCACACCGGCGATCTCCCAGTGGCCGATGGTGGTGTCCTTGCCCATGGATTTTTCCGTCAGCCGGGCATATGCGCCGGTGGGGTGCGCCGCCTGGGGCAGATAGTCCACCCCATCGATGCAGCCGATTCCGGCGGCAAGCAGATTGGGGATGGAAAACTTAGAGGACGTGGCGCAGGAACGCAGGGTGTTCACCCCGATATCGCCAAACTTTTCACAGTCCGGCATCTGACCGATGCCGCAGGAATCCAGAACGATCAGAAAAATACGCTTCATATCACTTGTTCTCCATGGCAACCGCCACATCCAGAGCAACCTTCATCATGGTGGTAAAGGAATTCTGGCGCTGCTCGGAGGTGGTCTCCTCTCCGGTCAGGATGTGGTCGGAAATGGTGCAGATGCAAAGGGCCCGCTTGCCGTACCGGGCGGCGTTCATATACAGGGCGGCGGACTCCATTTCCAGGGCCATCACGCCCATCTTCTTCAGGCCGTAGACGCTGTCCAGGCCCTCCGGCACGCCGACATGATCCCCATAGAACACATCGGAGGAATTGACGTTGCCCACATGATATCTCGCCCCGTTGGCCTCGGCGGCCTTGACGGCCTCGCTCAGCAGCTCCCAGCTGGCAATGGGGGCAAAGGTGCCGGGCAGATGGAACTGATTCGCGAAATTGGAATCCGTGCAGGCACCCTGGGCCAGCACCAGGTCATACAGGTGGATATTCTCCTGAATGGCTCCGGCGGAGCCCACCCGGATGATGTTTTCCACGCCGTAGCCGTTGAACAGCTCGTGGGAATAGATGCCGATGGCCGGCATGCCCATGCCGGAGGCCATGACGGAGACCTTGACACCCTTGTAGGTGCCGGTATGGCCCTGGACGCCCCGGACGTTGTTCACCAGCACGGGATTTTCCAGGAAATTCTCCGCGATAAACTTCGCCCGCAGGGGATCGCCGGGCATCAGCACGGTTTTTCCGAAATCGCCGGGGGCGGCGGAAATATGGGGGGTAGGTGTGGTCAGCATAGCAAAAAACTCCTTTTTAATAGCTGCCGTCGTTGACGGCCTGCTCGTTCTTTTCCATGGCCTTGGCCAGCTTCACGATGCGGGAGGTGCCCAGCCGGGAAGCGCCCAGGCGGATGAACTTCTCCGCATCCTCCAGGCTGGAGATGCCGCCGGCGGCCTTGATCTTCACATGGGGGGCAACGTGGGCGGCGAACAGCTCCACATCGTGGAAGGTTGCGCCCGCCTTGGAGAAGCCGGTGGAGGTCTTGATATAGTCCGCGCCGGAGTCGGAGACGGCCTTGCACAGGGCGATCTTCTCCTCGTCCGTCAGCAGGCAGGTCTCAATGATGACCTTCAGGAGCCTGCCCTTGCAGGCCTTCTTCACGACAGCGATTTCGTCCCGCACCGCGTCAAAGTCCCCTGCCTTGGCCCAGCCGATGTTGATGACCATGTCCACCTCGTCCGCGCCGTTGTCCACGGCATCGGAGGCCATAAAGCACTTGGCGGCGGTGGTGGCGTAGCCATTGGGGAAGCCGATGACGGTGCAGATGGGCAGTTTGTCGCCCACATAGTCCTTTGCCTGCTTGACATAGCAGGCGGGGATGCAGACGGAGGCGGTGTGGTACTTCATGCCGTCATCGCAGATGGCACGGATATCTGCCCAGGTTGCGGTCTGGGTCAGAAGGGTATGGTCGCACTTGGCGAGAATTTCAGATAGTTCCATGGGAATACACTCCTTTTATGTTATCTTACTGGTGTCCGTGGAGGCGGATGACCTTATGCTCCTTGATGCCGCGGATATAGCACTTGTGGCACATGGCGATATAAGCGTCATTGCCGCCCAGGAACACCTGGGCACCCTGGGTTACGATGTGGCCCTGGCTGTCAATCCGGGCATTGACCGTGGCCTTGGCCCCGCAGTCGCAGATGGTTTTGATCTCCTGGATGGTATCCGCCACCTCCATGAGCCGCAGAGAGCCAGGGAACAGATGGGTCTGGAAGTCCGTCCGCAGGCCGAAGCACATCACCGGCACATTGTAGTCGTCCACGATGCCCCGCAGCTGGTCGATCTGCTCCACCGTCAGGAACTGGCACTCGTCCACGATGATTACATCACAGGAGCCCAAGTGCTCCTCCTGGAACCAGCGGTAGGCATCCTTCTCCGGCGGCAGCACGTCCGCCTGGGCGCTGAGGCCGATGCGGCTGGAGAGCATATGCACCCCGTCCCGCAGATCCGCGCTGGGCTTTAAAAGCCAGACCCGCAGATCATTCTCCTCATAATTGTACTTGGTGATCAGAGCCTGGGCCGTTTTACTGGAGCCCATCGCCCCGTACTTAAAGTATAGCTTTGCCATTGGGTTTGTTCCTCCCTATCCATCTTCCTTCGTGACCATTATACAGAAAGCCGGGGGGTATTGCAAGCCATTTTGCGTGAATTCTAACAAAGCGGTGATTTTGAAGATTTCCTTAATCTTCCCCGCACCCGCTTGCAAATCCTTTCTTTCCATGATATGGTGGTTTCGGAGAAGAAAACAACCCTGGATTTTTGAACAAAGGAGGAAAAACCATGAAAAAGATTCTACCATTGCTGCTGGCCCTTCTGCTGCTGACCGGCTGCGGCAGCAAATCCGCGTCCTCCGTCAGCCGGAATACGCTGGCGGAAACCGCCGCTGCCCAGGACTCCTACGAGGGTGCGAACTATACCGGGGACAACAGCGGCAGCACCGCGAATGTCCTGCCGGAGGGCCGGAAGTTCGTCATCACCATGAACGTCAGTGCCGAGGCGGAGGATCTGGATGCCGCCCTGGCTGCCGTAACGGAAAAGCTTACGGCGCTGGATGGCTACATTGAAGATCAGAATATCTACAACGGCAGTTCCTATTCCGGCCGCCGCTACCGCAGCGCCAGTCTGACCGCCCGGGTTCCGGCGGAAAAGCTGGAGGAATTCACAGCCGCTGTGGAAAACGCCGGAAACGTGGTGTCCTCCTCACGGTCTACCGAGGATGTGACGCTGCAATATGTGGACACTGAGAGCCGGATTACCGCCCTGAAAACCGAGCAGACCCGGCTGCTGGAGCTGCTGGAGCAGGCGGAAACCACGGCGGATCTGCTGGAGATCGAGTCCCGGCTGACGGATGTCCGGGGGGAGCTGGAGCAGTACACCTCCCGGCTGAAGGTGTTGGAAAACCAGGTGGACTATGCCACGGTCTACCTGGACCTGTCCGAGGTAACAGAGTACACCCCTGTGGCCGAGAAAACCCGCCTGGAAAAGATCCGGGACGGATTTGTGGACAGCCTGAAGGGGGTTGGAAACGGGATTCTGGACTTCTTCAGCTATCTGCTGATTGATCTGCCCTATCTGGTGGTCATCGGTCTGGTTGGCTGGGGCGCTGTGGCGCTGGTCCGGCGAGCGCGGAAGAAGAAAAGGAATAAGAAGCAAGCGAAGGAGCCGAAGCAGGAGTAACGCTGGGAAAGGAAGGAAACAATGTGAAAAAGTTTACGGGAATCATTTGTGCTATTTTATGCATGGTGCTCCCCACCATCCTGGGCGGCTGCGGATCTTCCAAAACGCCCGCCCCCGCTGGCGATTTTCTATTCGACCTGCCCAGGAAATACAGTCTGGCCGATATGACAAGTGACCGCTGTTCCCTTATGCAGGACGATCTGCTTCTGGGCGGTATCGTGATCACCGATCTGGACCCGGACGGGATTGCGGATACGGATAATACCGCGCTCCGGCAATATTTGGAATCCTTTGCACCGCTTCCTCTAACCTACGAATATATTTCCATGTATTGTGACACGGATGACTGCGCCTACACCAATATCACCCTGCGGATAAACAACCCGGAAACGGGCTCGTCCAGCAATTATCACCACTACCTCTTTGAAAAGGATGACAAGTGCTATGACCTGTGGATGGATGACGCATGTATGGACGAGGAAGAACAACGGGTTTTGGTGCGTAGCGTAATTCCGAAGAAATGACCGAGGTGCGCACCAAAGGGGCTGTATCAAAATAGCAACGTGCCCAAATAGAACAACTGTCATTGCGAACCAGTCTGCAGACTGGTGTGGCAATCCCCCTGATTTTCAAACATCTACGTTAGAAAATCTTGGATTTTACTCCTATCCGGGGGATTTCCACACCAGTGACTCGGTCACTGGCTCGCAATGACATTTTATATTTTGGCTATTTTAACCCATAGGGGCTCCTTAGTGAGACAGCCCCCTTTGGCATGTACGAATTCGCCCAAAGTTTCTCCGCATCGGTTCTGCGTACCGCCCTCATCCACCGCTGAGGCGGTCCCCCTTCCCAAAAGGGAAGGTTAAGAGTTTTCCTCCGGGGGTATACGTTCATCCAGGCCCTCAACTGTCAACTGTCCCCGCAAAAAATCACCGAGAAAGCCCATTTTTGCTTTCCCGGTGATTTTTTATTTCTTTTTCCGTTTTTCCAGCTCCGGCTTATAGGCAAGGTAGGCGCAGGTGCCGAAGACCAGCAGGCACACCAGGCTTACCTTCCAGCCGAGGCTGAAGGCCTTGTTCTGATAGCGGAAGGTGACGGTGTGGCTGCCCTGGAGCAGGAGGGTGCTGATCATGCAGTCGCCCACCAGGGTGATCTCCGCCTCCTGGCCGTCCACATAGAGGTGCCAGTTGCCGTTCTGGGGGACGGAGGTATAGAGCAGGCCGTCCCGGTCACAGGTGATGGTGCCCTCCACGCGGGTCTGGCGGAAGGAGGTAATGTCCATGGTGGAGGCATTCAGCAGGTCATAGCCCCGGAAGAACAGGTCGTTGTCCAGCTGGCAGGCGGTGACCGTCATGGAGCCGGACTCGCCCTTATCGCAGAGCACCCGGACCTCCACGCTGTCCATGGGGCTGATATCGTCCACCGCCAGCATCTGGGGCAGGCTGATGGTCTCCCGATACAGCTCCACACCGTTGACCGCCACCACGAAGTCATTCCGCTTGGGCAGGTCCAGGTAGATGCATACAAAGCCGTCCTCACCGGGGGTGAAGAAATAGGATACATAGGCCCCCTCCTCGCACTCCGTGTAGGTGCAGCGGCCCTGGGTCTGAGAGGTAGTCACCTGGGTGCCGTTGCCCAGAACCACCACCTGCTTGTCCTCAATGGGGGTCCAGACATTCTGCTGGATTCCTGTCATGGCGGTGAAAATCTCATTTTGCAGGGCGAAGGGCTCCGTCTGGGTGAAGTCCACCTCCGCCAGCTCCGGCTCGGCCAGGAAGCCCAGGGGCAGGTAGGCGGTGTTCTTCAGCAGGTACACATTGTCATAGTGGTGGACCTCCTCAAACATGGAGCTGGAACGGTCCCGTCCGTCCCGGTCCAGCATATATTTGATATCCAGCAGAAGATTTGCAACCGGAGAGCTCTCCTCATAGCAGTAGCGGTTGTAGGTGTTCTTGGCCCCGTAGCCCAGGGCCTTCATGAACTCCGTGATACGCACATTGGCAGAGCTGGTGAAGGCGGAAATGCCGTTGTAGCCGTTGAGGGCATCGTCATTCAATGTCTGGGCGTGGTCAACCTCCGCCCGGTAGAAGGGTTCCTTCTCCCGCTCCGCCATATAGCGGAACATAGAGGCTGCCGCCTCCTTCCCCTTGGGGTAGTTGGAAACCCCGGTGCCTGGGAAGTACAAGCCGAAGGACAGCAGATTGGCCGCCATCTCCAGCACCACCAGGGTCAACACTGCCCAGCGGGAGTGAACCCGGTAGCAGCTCTGACGATAGCGGGCCCTGGAAATCTCCGCGGGCTCCGCCTCCTCCGGCAGCTTCACCTTTCGCTTTCCGTAGAGCAGCGCAGCGGTAAAGGCCAGCAGGAAGCCGAAATTATAAATAAGGTATACATGGAATTCCAGCGTCAGACCGAAGGCCTCCACCGTCTGGGTAGACAGGGCATCATTGGAGCAGCACAGCAGCGCCCCCGTAAACAGGGCCGATGCCAGAATGTGCCACACTGAAAACCGCCGCCGCAGCAGCCACCCCCGGTAGGCCATATACAGCAGCACAAAGCTGAACAGGAAGCTGAAGCGGTAAGGGATCATATTGGGGAAATGGAATCCGTGCCAGATATAGTCCAGCTGCCGGATGATGAAGCTCAGCATGAAAAACAGCAGCAGGAACACCGCGCAGAGCTTATCCCGCAGCTTGACCTCCTTGGCCATGAGAAACAGAAACGCCAGCTCGATGGCAAAGACGCCGCAGTAGAGGTTCGGCAGGCCCTCTTTGAAGTTGGGCTCCAGCGCGCCGCCTAAGTTCCCCGCCACCTGCCGCATGGCATCCAGCAGCCCCTTCCAGGTGTTTTCCGAGGCGATGTTCAGCCGGAAGCCCTTTGGGAAGGCGTTGACGCTGGACTGGGTGGTTTGCAGGGCCGCCAGGGTGGGGAGCTCCAGAATGGCCGTCATGCCGATGGCCAGCAGGGAAAAGGCCGCGATGCGCAATAAATCCAGCCCCGCCCGCTTCCAGCCGGGGAACCGGCAGATCTCATAGCAGAAGAACACCAGGGCCACAAAGATGCAGACGAAAAAGCCCACATAGTAATTGATAAACACCGCAAAAAACAGGCTCACGGTATACAGGAAAAACCGCTTCTCCCGCAGCAGGGCGATCTCTCCCAGCACCACCAGGGGAAGCAGGGCGAAGGTATCCAGCCACATGATATTCCACTGGAAACCCAGGGCCCAGGCGCACAGGGCATAGAACGCGCTGAAGCAGACAATGGAGAAGTCCTTCTTCCCATAGAGCTTCTGCAAAAACAGAGAGAAAAACAGCCCGGCGAGCCCCAGCTTGATAGGCATCATCATAGAAAAATAGCTGAGCAGCCACTTTTCCGGCACAATTACACTCAAAAGGTTCAGCGGGCTGCCCAGATAGTAGGAAATAAGCCCCAGATAGTCCACGCCCATGCCGATGCTCCAGTTGTACAGCAGGGACTGGCCCTGCCGCAGGGAGCGGCGGAACGCCACGAAGAAGGGATAATACTGGTGGTACATATCCGAATACAGCATGGAGTATTTGCCGAAGGGCTTATAGCCGCTGATCAGCATAACCAGCAGCATTCCGACAAACGGAAACAGAAAGGAAAGCGCCGTAAAATTCCATTTCCGCTTCAGCGGATTTGGCAGTCTCATTTGGAAACCTCCCGGTTTTGATCAATCATAATGGGGTATTCTACCACATTTTTTCCAAAACGTAAAGGCAAATCGGCACAAGGCGGGGTTAAATTTTTATAAAGGCGCAAAAAACCGCGGCACTTCGCAATGCCGCGGCTCCTTTTCAGTCTTCTTCCTCTGTCTCTTCCCCGCCGTGCCCGTGGCAGCAGCAGTCGTCTCCGCTCTCCATGTTGGTCAGCTCGCTGACCCGGACCCGGCGGCGGAGCTTCATCTCCTCCACGCGCTTGTGGAGCATCTCTTTCACCGCAATGGGATTGCGGATATTCTTCATCACCAGGGTTGGACAGGTTTTGTCCGAGGACAGCACCGTGACGGTGCCAACGCCCAGCATCCGCTGCAGGAGGCTGCGGCTGGTGGCGATATCCCGGACCCGGTACAGGAGAATCTCGTCATCGCGCACATTCAAAAAGCCCTTGGACAGGAAGAGCCGGTCCTCCGAGAGCATATACCGGGTAAAGGACAGGGGCAGGCCCAAAAAACGCTTCCGGTCCTTCCACAGATAGGCGATCTTTCCCTTTTCCATCACGTGATCCTCCTTTGTTCTTTGTCTTATTTTACGTCTTTCCAGCCCAAATGTCAATGCTTACTAGAGGATCAGACACACCAGCCCCGTGGCCCCCTCGTTGACGATCCGGCCCAGGGTGCCCCGGAATTTGGCCCGCACATCCTCCGGCAGCCGCACCAGCTTGGCGTTCAGGCCCTCCTGAATTAAATCGTACACGGACTTGCCGAAGATATTGCTCTGCCACAGCTTTTCCGGCTCCTCCCCCTGCAAAAAGTCGATGAGCTCCCGGGACTGCTTCTCATCGCCCACCATGGGGCTGATCTCCGTATCGATGTCCACCCGGAGCATATGAATGGAAGAGGCCTGGGCCCGGAGCTTGACCCCGTAGGTGCCGTTCTTTTTGAGAATCTCCGGCTTTTCCAGCTTCATCTCCTCCGGCGCGGGCCGTACCACCCCATAGCCTGTGGCCTTTACGGAGGACAGGGCATCGGACAGCCGGTCATACTCCCGCTTGATTGTCCCCAGCTCTGTCAGAAGATTCAGCAGGGCCCCGTCACTGTCAATGGGCATCCCCGCCCGGGCGCTGAGGATTTCATAGAACAGCGTCTCCGGGAAGGTCATGGAAACGCTGACGCTCCCGGTGCCGGGGTCCAGGGCCCGAAGGGTATAGTCCTGAACCTGGGGGAGCTGCCCCAGGCCGGATAAAACCTGCTCCGCCTGGCCCAGGGTGCCGATTTTCCCGGCCAGCTCCAGAAGCGAGCTGTACAGCGCCGCTTTCACCGGATGGTCCCGCTCCAGCGCATCCATCCACCGTGGCAGGAACACCCGCAGCTCCGTCATGGGGAAGCTGTAGAGCAGAGCCCCCAGGAGGCCCGCGATCTGCGGCTCCTCCATAGCCTGACAGTCCAGAATCACGCTGGAAATGCCGAACTCCCGGTCCAGGGATTCTTTCAAGTCTTTGGCCGCCGCCCCCTCCGGCTGCCGGGTATTGATCACCACCAAAAAGGGCTTGCCCGTGGCCCGCATATCCGTAATGGCCCGTTTTTCCGCCTGGACGTAATCCTCCCTGGGGATATCCGTAATGGTGCCGTCGGTGGTCACCACCAGGCCCAGGGTGGCATGGCCCTCCATCACCTTTTTTGTGCCCAGCTCCGCCGCCTGGGGCATGGGAATCTCCCTGTCAAACCAGGGGGTGGTGACCATTCTGGGCTTGCCGTCCTCCTCGGCTCCCATGGCGCCGGGGACCATATAGCCCACGGAATCGATCATCCGGACCCGCAGTCTGGCCGCGCCGTCCGGCGATACCTCCACCGCCTCCTCCGGGACGAATTTGGGCTCTGCCGTCATAATGGTTTTCCCGGAGCCGCACTGAGGCAGCTCATCCCGGGCCCGCTCCGCCCGGAAGGGGTCCTCCATGGCGGGGATCACCAGAACCTCCATAATCCGCTTGATCAGCGTGGATTTTCCGGTCCGTACCGGCCCTACCACGCCGATATAGATATTGCCCCCGGTTCTGGCGGCGATATCCTGATAAATTGTTTCCATAGCCAGCCTCCTCCTTCGGCAGGTGCGAGCCTGCCATGGTTTGGTTCCATGGTATGCCTTTTCCCCGGATGCTAGAACCGCCCTGGCGGGGTTCCCGGAGAAAAACAGGGGGAACACAGATTTTCCCGGAAATTTTTTAAAAATAATGTTTGACAAAATGGGAAAAAGCCTATATAATACGTTAGCACGACTTTGAGAGGGGGGAAGATTATGCTGTTGGGACTTTCCAAGATCATTGACTGTCCCGGCGCGTCCCTTCCCTTTTCCACCAGCGTGGATCTGAGTGATCTTTGCTATGGCATCAGTTACCCGGTTTCCGAACCGGTGCTGGCCGAGGGCACAGTCCGCAATACGGCGGGGGTTCTCGTGATGCAGGGTTCTCTGCGAACCACCATTCACGGCATCTGCGACCGCTGCGCCGCTGCCTTTGACCGGGCGGTTACCTTCCCCATTGACGTGGTGCTGGTAACGGAGCTGTCCAACGAAGAGAACGAAGACGAGTGGGTATTCCCTCTGGAGGGAGACAGCGCCGATCTGGATGACATTGTGCGGACCGTGTTCGTGCTGAATCTGGATTCCAAGCTGCTTTGCAAGGAGAATTGCAAGGGTCTCTGCCCCAAGTGCGGCAAGAACCTGAACGATGGTCCCTGCAATTGCCGGAAGGAGCTCGATCCCCGATTTGCTGCTTTAAAGCAGCTTCTTGAGAAGTAAATCCATATTGATGCTGTGAAAAGCAGTTTTACCAAGGAGGTGTCACCATGGCTGTCCCTAAGTGTAAAGTGTCCAAGGCCCGCCGCGATAAGCGCCGTGGCTCTAACTGGAAGCTGTCCGCTCCCAGCGTTGCGGTTTGCCCCAAGTGCGGTGAGCCCGTAATGCCCCACAGAGCTTGCAAGGCTTGCGGCACCTACAACGGCCGTCAGGTTCTGGCTGTTGAGGCTGAGTAAGGCAAAAGCGGAAAAACCAGAGGAAGGCAAGCGCCTTCCTCTTTTTCCGTTTTCGCCCTGTTTTTCCTTGCTTTTTTTATGGTTTTATGCCATAATGATTAGATAACGATTGAAGTTGATAAGTTCATTTTTTACCGAGAAAGGACGGGATTTTATGGCAAAACCTCTGGTAGCCATTGTAGGACGGCCCAATGTGGGCAAGTCCATGCTGTTTAATAAGCTCACCGGCCGCCGCACCTCCATTGTGGAGGACACCCCCGGCGTGACCCGTGACCGAATCTATGGGGACTGCGAGTGGTGCGGGCGCACCTTCTCCCTGGTGGACACCGGCGGCATTGAGCCCAGCACCGACAACGATATGCTGAAATTCATGCGCCGTCAGGCGGAGATCGGCATTGAGCTGGCCGATGCCATCATCATGGTGGCGGATGTCCGCAGCGGCGTAACGGCGGCGGACGAGGACGTGGCCACCATCCTGCGCAAGTCCGGCAAGCCCGTTGCCCTGGCGGTGAACAAGTGCGATGCCACCGGACCTGTAAACCCGGATGTGTATGAATTCTACTCCCTGGGCATCGGGGACTTGTTTGAGACCTCCGCCGTCCACGGCCACGGTACAGGCGACCTGCTGGACTGGGTGCTGGAGCACATCCCGGAGGATGACGGTGAGGAAGAAGATGACGATATCATCAACGTTGCCATTGTTGGCAAGCCCAACGTGGGCAAGTCCAGCCTCCTGAACCGGATTCTGGGCGAGGAGCGGGTCATCGTCTCTAACGTGGCAGGTACCACCCGGGATGCCATCGACTCCTACTACGAAAACGAGACCGGGAAATACTGCTTCATCGACACCGCCGGAATGCGCCGGAAGAGCAAGGTGGACGATGCCATTGAGAAATACTCCAATATGCGCTCCGTCAGCGCCATTGACCGGGCGGACGTGTGCCTGATTCTGATTGACGCCAACGAGGGCGTGACCGAGCAGGACACCAAGATTGCAGGCCTGGTGCACGAGGCCGGGAAGGCCGCCGTCATCGTGGTCAACAAGTGGGACGCGGTGGAGGACAAGCAGACCAACACCATGCGGGATATGGAAGCCGATGTCCGCAAGGGCCTGAGCTATATGCTCTATGCCCCGGTGATCTTCCTTTCCGCACTCACCGGTGCCCGGTGCGACAAGCTGTTTGAGACCATTCAGGAGGTCCACAAGCAGAACACCAGCCGCATCACCACCGGCAGCCTGAACGCCGTGCTGGCGGATGCCACCGCCCGGGTGCAGCCCCCCACGGACAAGGGCCGCCGCCTGAAAATCTACTATATGACCCAGGCCGGCACCAAGCCGCCCCACTTCGTCATCTTCTGCAATGACGCGCGGCTGTTCCACTTCTCCTACCAGCGGTATCTGGAGAACCAGATTCGGGAGGTCTTCGGCCTGCAGGGTACCCCCATCCGCATCACCATCCGTCAGAAGGGTGACAAGGAGGAGTAAGCCGTGGCTGTTTCCATTGTGCTGGTCTGCGTTGTCAGCTATCTTCTGGGAAATCTGAACGGGGCCATTCTGCTGTCCCGGCTGGTGGAGAAAGACGATGTGCGCCGCCACGGCAGCGGCAACGCCGGATTCACCAACTTCTTCCGCAACTACGGCAAGAGCACTTCCCTGCTGGTCATCCTGATTGACGCGCTGAAAACCGCCGCCGCCTGCCTCTTAGGCGGCTGGCTGCTGGGCAGCTGCGGCATGCGCACCGAGGGTATGCTGCTGGGGGGGCTCATGGCCACTCTGGGCCATGACTTCCCCGCCCTGCTGGGCTTCCGGGGCGGCAAGGGCATCGTCTGCGGCTTTACCACCGCGGTGGTCACCGACTGGCGGGTGGGCCTGGCTCTGCTGGCCGTGTTTGCCGCCGTGTATTTTCTGACGAAGTTCGTGTCCCTTGCCTCCATTGTCTGCGCGGTTTGCTTTGGACTGCTGTTCGTGCTGCTCTACCCCGGCAGGCTCTGGGTGATGCTCCCGGCGCTGACCATGGCGGCGCTGGCCATTTTCCTGCACCGGGAGAACATCCGGCGGCTGCTGAAGGGCCAGGAGCGGAAAACCGAATTCTTTAAGAAAAAGGGGGATGCCCAATGAAGGCCGCCGTCATCGGCGCGGGCGCCTGGGGCACTGCCCTGGCCATCCAGCTGTGCAAAAACGGTCATGACACCGCCCTCTGGTTCCGGGACCCGGAAAAGGCCCGGCAGGCAGCGGCGGCGGGCATCAATCCCCGGCTGAAAAACGTCCCCCTGCCCCCGGCGCTGAAATGCACCGGGGACCCGGCCTGCGTCCGGGGCTGCAAGCTGGTGGTGATCGCCGCCCCCTCCTTCCCCATCCGGTCTGTATGCCGGAGCGTTGCGCCCTTTTTGGATGCCGATGCCGTCATGGTCTCCGTCACAAAGGGCATTGAGGAAGGGACGCTTCTTCGCATGAGCCAGATTGTGGCCCAGGAGACGGACCATCCCGTGGTGGCCCTGTCCGGGCCCTGCCACGCGGAGGAGGTGGCCGTCCAGGTGCCCACCGGGTGCCTCGCCGCCTGCGAGGACAGGGCCCTTGCCGAGCTGGTGCAGGATGCCTTCATGTCCGAGACCTTCCGGGTGTACACCAGCCCCGATGCCATAGGCGCGGAGCTGGGGGGCGCTCTGAAAAACGTCATTGCTCTGTGCGCCGGTGTGGCCACGGGCCTGGGCTGCGGGGACAATACCAAGGCCATGCTCATAACCCGGGGACTTACGGAGATGGCCCGGCTGGGCGTCTCCATGGGGGCCCGGAAGGAGACCCTGGCGGGGCTCTCCGGGGTGGGCGATCTGATCGTCACCTGTACCTCCGTCCACTCCCGCAACCGGCAGGCGGGCATCCTCATCGGCCAGGGCCGCAGCGTTCAGCAGGCCATGGAGGAGGTGGGCGCGGTGGTCGAGGGCTACTACGCCACCAAGTCTGCCTGGGAGCTGTGCCAGAAACAGGGGGTAGAAATGCCCATCGTCTCCGCCGCCTACGCCGTTCTCTACCAGGACGCAGACCCCAAAAGCGTGGTCCAGCAGCTTTTGACCCGGAGGAAGAAAGCAGAGTCCGAAGACTTGGGCTGGTAAAAATGGCTTCCCCTGGGGGAAGCTGGCTCGGCGGAACGCCGAGACTGACGAGGGGCGATACGCAGAACCGGTGCGGAAACGCTCCGGCAAATTCGCCGCAACCATTATAAGAAAAGCTGTCATTGCACCCCTGTTTAGGGCCTGCAACGGCAGCTTTTCTTTATCAGGACGGATATTGCGAGAAGGGCTTCCAATCCAGCTCGATCTTTTTATAGGCCGCGATCATCTGTTGGGCCTGTTCCTGGGTAAGGGGTGTATAATTCGCCCGGCCACCGTTTTTCTCGATCTCCTCGGCGCTCTGATTTTCGTCCCTACGCATCCAATAGCCGTATTCATCATTGAAGATTTTATCCACAAGAACCAGCTCGTCCTCTTCCAAGCGGAAGAACTGGAAGGAATCCCCCTCCTGCTGACACAAAATTCCGTTTTCACAGGCATAGGTAAATTCACCAATGGATACCCACAGCCCGTTTTTCTGCTGAAAAATTGTCGGGGCCGCTTCTCTCGGCACACCGTTCCACTCCCGCACCATGGGCATTTTCACAATCAGCGTCTTGGCTCCGTTTCCTTGCAGATCCTCCAAAGCGTAGGTAAATTGCTCCGAATTTTCGTACTTGTCCAGCATTTCCGCAAGGAATCCTGCGTAGGGGTCCTGAAAATCATAGGTTTTCAGGGGTTCCCCGAAACGCTTCATGGACTGCCTGCCGATTTCTGCCAGTGGGTACGAATCCAGAATAGCCTGGGCCTGCTGTTCCGTAATGGACTCCCCGCCCGTTGGGCACACAATCCCCGTCCCTTCCAGGCGGTTTGGTTCACGGTACAGTGTCCAGCCGTCTTTCCCCTGAACCAGGCTCTGCCAAAATACCATATGCTCCCGTTCCGGGCGGAAGAAATAGAAGCTGTCGTATTCCCCCCACCCCATATCCGTGATTCTCACAACGCCGTTTTCGCAGACGCGAAGCGTGCCCAGCAGCGAGGGACATTCCTCGCTGCTGAAATAGGGTTCGCATTGCCCTTCCCGGCAGGTCAGGATTTTCAGATTCCTGTAATCGATCAGCTCCTCTACGCCGTCGCCGTTCAAATCATATAGAGAATACATCAGGCTGTCCCTGAAAGCAGGGCCCCACGCCGCCTTGAGCTGCTCCGTGACATACGCGCCGTAGTCGCCGGAATAGGGCTCCTGTTCGGCGGCGGCATCATACTCCGCCTGGGCCCTGTCCAGAAGCGAAGAAACCTCGTTGTGATCCGGCTGGCTGGGCGTGATGGAAAGGTCAAAACAATCCGCGATTTGTTCCAGGGCTGCCCCGGTCATGGACACCCGCGCACCGCCATTCCAGGCCGTGGCGGCAAGGTAGATATGACAAAATGCGTCTCCCCTGTCCGCAAAGATGTGCCCATTGACCCCATCCAACACCAAAAGGCAGGGACTTCCGTCTACCGCCGTGTAGTTCCACTCCATCAGCACCTGGGACAAGGATACCGCCGCGCTATAGGGATAGAGGCAGTCTTTGCGCACAAGACTGAAATCCGCGGAAAGCTTCCCATAGGGCCAGGCATCCCCCGGCAGGGAAAACCGCACCGTCAGGGTAAAGCTCCCGTCATCAAAGAAAAAGCCGTGGCCGTATTCCGCCGACGCTGCGGAGGGCTCCCGCAGGATGCCGGGGAGCTTCAGCGCCTCCAAGAGCGCCGGGGCCTGGTAGGGATAGGGGCAGTCATACTTCTCCCGCAGCAGCTCCAGGCCGTTTTGGTCGGCAATTTCCTTCAGCTTTTGGGCCATTTCCGGGCTGTAGCAGCTGTAGATTTCACTGTAATTTTCCGGCACGGCCTGTACTCCCGCGTTTTCCATCTCAAAATACCGCTGCCGCTGCTTTCCCTCCGGGTCGTATTGGGCCTTAAAGTCCAGCCATTGCCGGAGAGCGCTCTGGTTGGCCCCCTGGATACTCACCCAGGCCCAGGGAGCAGCGGATGGGTCCGTAGGGATGGTGTTTCCCTGGTCATCATAGTAAGTCGGCACGCTTTCCTCCCTGGATTCCCTCCGCAAGGTCAGGTCTCCCAGGCGCAGAGCGTAAACCAGGGCACACCCCACCAGCAGCAGGCCCAGTGCGATCACCGCCGCAATCAGCAGCAGCCGCCGAGGAGAGCGGGCTTTCCTCGGTGCTTCACCGCTCCGTAGACGCTGGGCCTCCACAATGTAAGGGCTCCGGGCATCCCCCAGGACCTCCAACAGGTACTCTCCCGTCATAGCAGCCCCTCCTTTTCCAGCGCCAGACGCAGCTTTTTTCGGGTTCGGCAAAGCATGGTGGAAATCCGTCCCGGATTGGAGCCCAGCTTTTCCGCAATGCTCTGAACAGAGTCCATATACCAGTATCGGCACAGGAAGATACTGCGCTCCTGCTCCGGGAGTGCGTCCAGGAAGCGGTTGATCCCCGCCGCAAGCTCCTTCCGGGCAATGACTGCCTCCGGTGTTTCGCCGCCGCTGACGATCTCCTCCAATTCCTCCAATGCCAAATTGATTTGCCCGCCTGTACGCTTGTAGGCGCTGCGTCTGCGCCAGCGGTCAATGGACAGGTGCCGGGTAATGCGCCCTAAAAATGCGGAAAGCAAACTGGGCCGGGTAGGCGGCATTCGATTCCAGGCCGCAAGGTATGTATCGCTGACGCTCTCCTCCGCGTCTTCCGCGTCTGTGAGAATGTTGTAGGCAATGGAATAGCAATAGGGGCCATATTTCCGATCTGTCTCACGGATGGCCTCCTCGGACCGGTCAAAATACAGCTGCACGATCTTGCTGTCTTCCATGGCTTCACCTTCCTTCTTGTGGTTTCACCTATCCAGGCGCAAAAAATCGGATGATATTACATGGAAACAAAAAAATTTTAAACCAGGGAGTCACATGAAAATGGCGATGTATGTATACCCAAAATGGGAATCTAAAAAAGCCTTCTCCTGCCAGAAAAGGTCCCCGCCGCAGCGGGGGAATGTGGAGGTGACACCTATAGCAAATGCCATGGCTCATAAGTAAAGAGCTCTAAAATGCGGAATACTGAGCAAGGAGCGTCTATATAATTCTATTTTCCCGTCAGGTGTCCCCCCCACATCCGCCTGCGGGCACCTTCTCCAGCAGGAGAAGGCTTGGGGTTTCCTCTGTCAGGGTATACGTTTCTCTTTACCCGGTGCTTATTTAAATTATCTACGGGTACTCAAATATTGATCCGCATATACAGTTACATTATACAGCATTTCCCGTGTAAGCAAAGTAATTTTTCGCAGAAAATAGGTGCGCCGCAAAATCTCGCGGCGCACCTATTTGAATCGTCCCGAAGGGACACCATTTCCGCCCGCAAGGGCGATTTCGTCCGGTCACGGACCGGATTTCACCTGTCGCCAGACAGATTTCATCCAGCCGCAGGCTGGATTTCATTGGGGCAGCCCGCGGGCTGCCCCAAACTGCGTGTTCAGAAGCTCAGACTGCCGGAGGTAATGCACATCCCGGACTTGCGGTCAAAGAGCATGATCTGGCTGCCCTTGACGCTGAGGGGGACCTGGGAGCCGATGGTGAAAAGGCTGCTGCCGAAGACCACGCCGGTCAGCAGGAAATCGCCAACCCGGACCTTAATGGTGGACTCCATACCGGTGGGCATGGCGCCGTAGATTTCGCCCTTCAGGCTGCCCTCATCGGTGATGTCCAGGAATTCCGGGCGGATGCCCAGGACGAAGTCCTCATTGGTGATTTCCGGCAGGTCCTGGAGGGAATCGTCCTCCTCGGTGACCTTGGCGATGTGGTAGCGGAATACCTCGTCCTTATTGCCCTTTTCCACATAGCCCTTCTGGGCGGCCTTTTCTTTGAGCGCGGCGGCCCTTTCCTCCGCGGCCCGATCCCTGGAGGCGAACCACGCCGCCAGATTCAGGGGCTGCGCCGGGGTGAAGCAGGCGTGGAGCCCGCCCAGGACGGTCAAATCCAGGCTGCCGTCGGCACTCTGGCCGCCCTTGGCATCCACAAAGTTGATGGAGGGCGTGCCCACAAAGTCCGCCACAAAGAGATTGGCCGGGTGGTGGTACACTTCCAATGGGGCCTGGTACTGCTGCAGAACGCCGTTGTTGATCAGGCAGATCTGGGTTGCCAGGGTCATAGCCTCCATCTGGTCATGGGTGACGTAGACGAAGGTGGAGCCGGTTTCCACATGGAGCCGCTGGAGCTCATAGCGCATTTCCAGACGCAGCTTGGCATCCAGGTTGGAAAGGGGTTCATCCATGAAAAGCACGCTGGGCTCCGGGGCCAGGGTCCGGGCGATGGCCACACGCTGCTGCTGGCCGCCGGAGAGCTCCGCGGGGTAGCGGTCCATGAACATCCCGATCTTGACGATGCGGCTGACCCGGCGCACGGACAGGTCGATCTCTTCCTTGGTCAGCTTCCGGGTCTGGGTCACCACCTCGTCATCCTTGCAGAAGCGGTACTCCCCGTCCAGGGTGAAGCCCGCGTCGGCGGCGGCCTTCTTCCCCGCCTGGACCTTGGCTTCCAGCGCCGCGATCTGGGCGGCGCAGTCCGCACCTCTTTCCAGGTGATAGCCAAACAGGGTCTTGGCAGTGTACTGGGAGATGGTAAAGGCATCAATGAGCTTTAAGATAGCCTTCTTCTCCTCCAGCTTGCCGTCCTTATCCCGGCACTCTTCCAGGACGGAGGTGACATCCGTCGGGTTTTTCAGAATCTGGGCCAGGCGGGCGGCGTTCTTGGTCTCAAAATCGGTCTTCGGCAGGGGCTCTTTGATGTTGGACAGGCCGAAGGAGATGTTCTGATACACGGTCATGTTGGGCCACAGGGCATAGTTCTGGAACAGGAAGCCCACCTTCCGCTTGTTGGCGGGGACGTTGATGCCCATTTCGCTGTCGAAAACCACCTTGTCCCCGATGGTAATGCGGCCGCTGGTAGGGGTCTCCAGACCGGCGATCATGCGCAGGGTGGTGGTCTTGCCGCAGCCGGAGGGGCCCAGCAGAGTCACAAAGGCATTGTCCGCAATGGTCAGGTCCAGGTCCTCGACAGCATAGAATTTGCCCCAGCGCTTGGTAACGTGTTCCAATTTGATTTCAGGCATTTGCTTATCCTCCTATTCCTTTGTCGAGGCTTGCGCCCGTCACTTTGTTTACCAGGGTGTTGCACACCAGAATGGTGATGATCAGAATGAGGTTGATGCCGCTGGAGAAGGCATACAGACCCATTTCATCGAAGTAGTCCAGGGTGGTGGACAGGATGAAGCCCTGTACACACAGCAGCATAAACAGCGACAGCTCCCGCAGGCAGGTCATAAAGGGCAGCAGGTAGCCGGAGATAATGGAGGACTTCTGAATGGGGATGATGATGCGGGTCATGCGCTTGATCCAGGGGATATCCTGGATGACTGCCGCCTCCTCAATCTCGCCGGAGAGCTGCAGCATAGAGTTCAGGGAGCTCCGGCTGGCGAAGGGAATGTACTTGACGGTGCCCACGATGATCAGCAGCGTGTAGGTATTGAACAGGTTCATCTTCTCTGTGGAGAACAGGATGAAGAAGGCAACACCCACGGCGATGGAGGGCATCAGATAGGGCAGGAAGGCCACGGAGTTGACATAGTTGGCCCATTTGCTGCGGCGGTTCTTGGAGACGGAATAGCCGATCAGAGTGCCGATGGTGCCAGCCAGCAGGGAGCAGGCCACGGACACCTTCAAAGTGCCCCAGAACGCGTGCCAAATGGTTTCGTTGTACAGAATGCCCTTCTGGCCGTACATGCCGTTCTCGGTGATGTTTTCAGAGGTGACCCACCACTTGGTGGTCAGATTGGAGGGGTCTCCCGTGTACAGGAAGGAGTAGTCGCCGGGGTTGGGCAGGAAGGTTTCAAAGGCGAAGGAGATAATGGGGAAAATGCTGGTGAAGAAGGTGAAGATCACCAGAATCACCGCGATAATATACCTGCCGGAGCGGCCCAGGCTGATCTTGGAGATCTGGCCGGATTTGCCGGTGACGGTGGTATAGTTCTTGCGGCTGTTCAGGGAGATCTGGTTCAGGAGCATAATCGCCACACCGAAGATCATCATAATGATGGCCAGGATGCTGGCTTCGCCGGTGTACTTGGAGTTCATGGAGACGTACTTGGTGGAAAGGGTGCTGAGGCCCAGGTAATGGGGCACCGGGTAGGAGCCCATGGCGCTGCCGAAGACCAGCAGGATGGTGGAGAGAATGGCGGGCTTGACCATGGGCAGGGTGATGCGCAGCATGGTCTTCCACTTGGGGGTATCCAGGATGGTGGCCGCCTCCTCCAGGTTGGCATCCATATTGCGGAAGATTCCGCCGATCAGGATGTATGCAAAGGGGGCATAGTGCAGTCCCAGCACCATCAGGCTGGGGAACAGGCCCTTACACCACCAGATGGGCATATTGACGCCGAACAGAGCGGCAAGAAGCCCGTTGGAGGTGCCGGTGACGGCATTGGAGTTAAACAGGTTCTGCCACACCACGGCCAGGGTCCACTGGGGCATGATGTAGGGAAAGATGAAAATGGAGCTCAGGTATTTCCGCCAGGCAAGGTTCGTCCGGGTGATCAGGAACGCGAACAGCCCGCCATAGAGGATTGACACCAGGCAGGTGCCAACGGCCAGCAGGACGGTATTCAGGAGGGGCGTCCACAAATTGGTCTTGGCCATGCGGCTGGTGAAAAGGTCGGTGTAATTGACGGTGGTAAAGCCGGTGGTCTGGCCCGTCAGGTGGGCATCAATGGTTCCGGCGTGGATTTTGAAGGTATCCTCCACAATGGCCACGATGGGGGCCACGGTGGTAAAGGTCAGCACAATGCCGAGCAGAAGCAAAATGACATTGTGGGGTTTGGAAAAGAAGGTTTTGATCTTATTCCAAAGAATGGTGCTCTGGCTTGCACGGAGGGTCGTCGGGTGGCTCATAGCTTCCTCCTCTTTTCTTGGCAATTTTTGAAAAAGCGCCCTTGGATGCGGAATCCAAGGGCGCCAGTCTGATTACAGAGAAATCGCGCCGATGTTTCGAGAGATCAGCCCGCGCTGTACTTGGTCAGCATTTCGATCCAGCTGCCTACGGTGAAGGCCACGTCCGCGCAGTATTCGGGGTCCTCCAGGACCAGCTTGCCGGTGGTGGTCCACCAGTCGTAGCCGCGGTCGTTCTTGGCGGCGAATTCCACGGTGGTGCCGTCCTCGGCCATGCCGCCGATGGAGTGGTGGAAGTTGGCCTCGGTCTCCTCAGCAACGATGGGGTTGGAGGAGTAGCCACCCATATCCTTGCCCCAGGCGGAGAAGCCATCAGCGGTGCAGGTCATGTAGGCGATGAAAGCGCAGGCGGTCCAGGGCAGCGGAGAATTGTCGGTGACGAACAGGTAATGGCAGTAGCCGTAGCCGCCGATACCCTGGTAGCCATCCTCATAGGCGGCAACCTTGATATTGTTGACGGAGACGGAGCTGGATTCCTCTACAGAGCGGAGCTTGGAGTAAACCAGCAGGCCGAACTGATTCTTGGCGGAAGCGTCCACCAGCGTGTTGCAGATGGGGCCGTCATCGGTCTGAGCGTTGTAGCTCTCGACCCACAGCTTGATCCATGCCAGAGCATAGGCACCGTCCGCGCCCAGGCCCAGGTCGGCAGCCTCGGACTCCATGTCTTTGATGGTGGGCTGGAAGTAAGCCTGCTCGTCAGCGGGCAGAGCCTCGTAGGCTTCCCGCAGCCAGGCGGCGTAGTCGTCACGGGTCAGCATGTACAGGAAGTTCTTGCCGACGATTTCGGAGTCGATGTCCATAAACAGGCCATGCTCGCCCTCGGCTACGAAGTCCCAGCAGTTGTCATAGGTCTTGTCGCCGGTGCAGTTGTACTCAAAGACCTTGTTCAGGGTCTGCAGGGGCAGGAAGCCCTTGTACTCGTCAGCAGTGGTGCCGTTGGCATCGGCCCAGTCCTTGGGGATGAAGGTATCCAGCACGCCGGGCTGAACCATCTTGCTCTCGATCTGGTTGCCGTCCTGAATCAGGGTCATGGCGAAAGTGCCGGTGCTCTTCAGGGAGTCCGCGGTCAGCTGATCGAAGATCTTGTTGTTCTTGGGCTGCTGCCACTCGAACTCCATGTTGTAGCTGGGGTCGATGGT
>CAKTJX010000003.1 GCA_934569045.1 uncultured Oscillospiraceae bacterium | reverse complement strand
TAGGAGGTGTATCCGTAATGAAGCGTACCTACCAGCCCAGCAACCGTCACCGTTCCAAGGTTCACGGTTTCCGTCAGAGAATGGCTACCGCCAATGGCCGTAAGGTTCTGGCCCGCCGCCGTGCAAGAGGCCGCAAGGTTCTGTCCGCCTGATGCGCCGCCCCCTGTGGAACACAAGGAAATATGCGCGCGAGAGCGAAACGGGAGCTAAGCGGGGTGAATGACACATTCGCCCCGCTCCCTTTTTAGGAGAAGAAAAAGTATGCAGTTTTCCAGCAGTCTGAAGCTCAACCATATATTCCAGCGGCTGTACCATACCCAGGGGAGGGCGGATGGCTATCTGGTGCTCTATGCCCGGCGCAACCGCCTGGGCCGCAACCGGGTGGGCATTACCGTCAGCAAGAAGCTGGGACACGCGGTGGTCCGCAACCGGACCCGCCGCCGCCTGCGGGAAGTGTACCGGCTGAACGAGGCGCTCTTCGCCCCCGGCTGGGATATCGTGGTGGTGGCCCGCTCTCGGGCAGTGGATGCCCCCTTTGCCGCATTGACCGCCAGTTATCTGCGTCTGGCCGAGAAGGCCGGGGTTCTGCGCCCATCGGAGTCACCGGAATGAAAAAGCTGCTTTTAAAGCTGATCCGGTTTTACTCCACCGCCATCTCTCCTTATTTCCCTGCGCGCTGCCGCTTCCGGCCCACGTGTTCCGCCTACGCCTATGAAGCTATTCAAAAATACGGCGCCGTAAAGGGCGGATGGCTGGCCATCAAACGGCTTGCCCGCTGCCACCCCTTTTACCATGGAGACCTTTACGATCCCGTGCCGTGACTTCCAAAGGAGGAAAGTCCATGCTACTGTCATTCCACATCGCGGATGTGATCCAGGTGCCCTTTGGTTACCTGATGGAGCTGCTGTACCGGGGCACCGGTAACTACGGTATGGCGCTGATCCTGTTTGCTGTGATCGTGCAGCTGGTGCTGCTGCCCATTACCGCCAAGTCCAAGAAGAGCATGATGAAGATGTCCCGCCTGACCCCCAGAATGCAGGACATCCAGCGCCGCTACGCTGACGACCCCAACCGCCAGAACCAGGCCATCCAGGAGCTGTATAAGGAAGAGGGCGTGTCCATGGGCGGCGGCTGCCTGTGGAGCTTTGTGCCCATGCTGCTGCTGATCCCCCTGTATACCGTTGTTCGGGAGCCCATCGTCTACATGCTCCACGAGAATCTGGACGTTGCCAACCAGGTTGTGGAGGTCATCAAGGGCATCAACCCCGATCTCTTCACCGGCAATACCTATTACCACCAGATGATCGCGGCCCAGTATGTTCCCCAGTACGCCGAGGCCATCAAGGCTGCCATCCCTGGCATCAGTGATCTGGCCCTGGGCGGCATCAACTTCGGCTTTATCGGCATCGATCTGGGTGCCATTCCCTCTATCAATATTTTCTCCGCTTCCTGGGTCTGGAACTGGGCCCACATCGGCTCTGTGCTGATCGCCCTGTTCTCCGCCGGTTATCAGGTGGTGTCCATGCTGATCATGCAGAAGCAGAACGACTCTCTCGTGACCAACAAGGACGGCATCCAGGATAAGGAGGCCGTGGAGAACTCCCAGGCAGCCCAGACCAACAAGATCATGATGTTCACCATGCCCCTGATGATGCTGTGGATCGGCTTCACCGTGCCCTGCGCATTGTCCCTCTACTGGTTTGTGGGCGGCGTGGTGCGTACCGTTGAGGATGTGTGCCTGAACAAGCACTACCGCAAGATCTACGATGCCGAGGATGCCGAGCGCTTGAAGCGCCGCATGGAGCAGGACAAGATCGAGGCCGAGAAGGAGCGCGTCCGTGCCCAGCGCCGTGCCGAGAACCCGGACGGCATCACCGAGAACACCAGCAAGAAGCGCCTGCAGAAGCAGCAACGGGATCAGGAAGCCGCTGCCAAGGCGGAGTCCGCCCGGGAATATGCCGCCAAGAAGGGCAAGCTCCCGGAGGAGCCCAAGGAGAAGGAGACCCTTTCCGGCATCGCGGACCGCCCCTACTGCAAGGGACGCGCTTACGACCCCAACCGTTACGCCCAAAACAGCCAGGAGGAGTAAATCATGGAAAAGAACCTTGTCGCCAGTGGCAAGACCATTGATCTGGCAATTGCGTCCGCCCTCGCCCAGCTGGGTCTGGATCGGGACAGCGTGTCTGTTCAGGTGCTGCAGCAGGCCAAAAGCGGTTTCCTTGGCTTCGGTGCCCAGCCTGCCAAGGTCCAGGTGACCTACGAAGCCCCGGACGAGGTGCCGGAGGCCCCGAAGGTTGCCCTGTCATCCGCGTCCCGGAAGCCCAAGCCCGCCCCCGCCGTGAAGCCCGCGCCTAAGGAAGCGCCTGCCGCTCCCAAGGCGGAAGCGCCCAAGCAGGAGAACGTCCAGGCGGAGCCCGTCGCGGCAGCGCCGGAAGCGGCAAAGCCCGAGGAAGCAGCCAAGCCCCAGCGCCCCCAGCAGCCCAAGGCTCCCAGAGAGCCCAGAGCGCCCCGGGAACCCAGAGAGCCGAGAGAGCCAAGAGAACCCAGAGAGCCCAAGGCTCCCGCGGCCCCCAAGGAGTACGCCCCCGCGCCGGAGGGCTCCGTGGAGGAGAAGATTGAGCGGTTCCTGAAGGGGCTGCTGGAGCACATGGATTCCAAGGCAGTGCCCCACTGCTGGAAGGAGAACAGCAATACCTACCAGGTGGATCTGGTGGGTGAGGACCTGGGCTACCTGATCGGCCGCCGGGGCGATACCCTGGATGCCATCCAGCACCTGTGCAACTACGCCATCAACCGGGAGGTGGACGGCCACATCCGGGTGAACGTGGATGCCGAGTCCTACCGCCAGAAGCGGGAGGAGAGCCTGCGCCGCTATGCCCGCAAGAAGGCCCAGCAGGTGCTGAAGGCCCGCCGCCGCACCACCCTGGAGCCAATGAACGCCTACGAGCGCCACGTGATCCATGCCGCACTGCAGGATATGGTGAACATCACCACCCACTCCACCGGCGTGGAGCCCAACCGCTGCGTGGTCATTGAGTACGTTCGGTAAATCATTATCAGCCCCCGGCTTTGCGTTTCGCGAAGCTGGGGGCTTTGCAGTCTTTCTGGGTGTCCTGGAAAATTCCTGTTGTACTATCTGTATAATTCTGATATAATATTATCAGAATATAGGAAAATGAAAGGGAGGTATCTCTATGGTAATCCGGCCATCTTCCGCGCTGCGCAATGACTATACCCAAATCTCCGACCTGGCGAAGACCTCTGGGGAGCCTATCTTCATCACCAGAAACGGGGAAGACGATGGGGTATACATGAGCATGGAAACCTTTGAGGAACGGGAAAAAATGTACCGCCATCGGGACGCGATTTATGCCGCGGAATTCAGCCGCCTGAGCGGGGAGCCCACCGTTACCCCGGAGGAGCTGCACGAGAGAATGGAGGCGCTGCTGCGTGCCTACGAGGGTTAAGCTTCAGTACCTTTCCGCCGCAAGTCGGGATGTTGAGGAAATTGTCAAATACCACATTACGCAGGTCGGCGTTGCCTCGGCGCGGAATGTCTATCAGTGCATGGAGCAGACCGTCAACAAGCTGGCGGATTACCCTCTGCTGGGTCAAATCCACCCGGACCTGATTCTGGCGGCCCAGGGATATCGGAAACTGGTGCTGGACAGAACCTATGTGACGGTCTACAAGCTGATCGGGGATACCGTGTACATCTATCGCATTGTAAACGGCACGACGGACTATCCCAGACTGCTGAAATGACGCGTCAAGAAATCCTGTGGCATTTGGGTGCGCACGGATGAAAATATTGTCTGCCGTCTCCCTTTTGGAGACGGTGAATTTTTGCAAAGAGACTGGAAATGCGAATCAACAGTTGAAATGTTCAAAAATTCATGGATGTTCTGGGACTTTTAAAACTTTTGAGCCTCGTAGCAGCTCGTTAATGCAAAAACTTTTCTTTTACGTCAACTGGGCGGAATGCTTCGGTTGGGTATAGTTGAACGTATAATCCCGGAGGGAAATCCCAACCTTCCCCAAAGAGAAGGTAAGGAGTTTCCCCGCCAGATTATACGTTCCTCTATACCCAGCCGAAACAAGGACAGCGTTTCCGGACAAGGGAAAAGCAAAGTTTTTGCATGAACAGACTACTACAGGCCCTAATGCTTGACTCGCATTGGGAATGTGATATACTGAATAAAAATTTTTTGGTTCCCTGTAACCATCCATCCAAATCTACGTCTATATCAGTGAGGACGCTTATGAACGATCAAGAAATTGTGGAGCTGTTTTTCCAGCGGGACCAGCTGGGAATTCAGGAGGCTCAGGAGAAGTACGGCGCTTACTGCCTGACTGTGGCCCGGAATATTCTGGGCAGCGAGGAGGACAGTCAGGAGTGCCTGAACGATCTGTGGCTGCGGGTGTGGAATGCCATTCCGCCGGAGCGGCCCAAGCTCCTGCGGGCCTTTCTGGCAAAGATCATCCGGAACCTGGCCATCAATCGGCACCGGGCGAAATTCGCGAAAAAGCGGGCGGAGGACCAATTCACCCTGTCTCTGGAGGAGCTGGACGGCTGCATCCCTGATCCCCGCACCACGGAGGAGGCCCTCTGGGTGAAGGAGCTGACGGACAGTCTCAACGCCTTCCTGGAAACGGAAAAGGAGCTGGACAGAGCCCTTTTTGTCCGCCGCTATTTTTACTGCCAGTCCTGTGGGGAGATCGCCCAGGCTCTGGGCCTGACCCAGGGGCAGGTGAAAACCCGCCTGAGCCGGGGCAGGGATCGGCTGCGAAAATTCCTGGCAGATCAGGAGTATTTTGTGTAAAAGGAGCACCCATATGGACAAATGCTATTCCGTTTCCAAGGCAGTTTCCGGCATCGATGACCGCTTCTTAGAGGAGGCGGAGAACGTACAAAAGCAATCTAAGCGCCTCACTCTGCGGCCCGTTTTTTCCCTGGCGGCCTGCATTGTACTGGTGCTGGGGCTGACACTTCTCTGGCCCAGACCGTTAAAACTGACGGTAAATGGGAAAAATCTACTGCGCACGGCGGTATCCTACAGCCAGGACGCGGCTCCGATGGCGCTGCGTGCCGTGCAGACCCTGGACGTGCCGCTGACCCTGAACCCCGGCCGGGGCGGCAGCGTGACGCTGACGGCGGACCTCTACAGCAGCCTGGAGGCGGCGGGAGCGGAGACGGATACGCTGACACTGACGAAGAAAACCGGCATTGTCTGGCATCTCCTGCCAGACCGGTCCCAGAAATTCTATCTGACTGTCACCCAGGCAGACCGGGAATATCTGCTGCTGGCCCAGCCGGATGACACCGGCGGCGTGACCATCCGGTGCATCTACGAACCATGAAAGGAACATCTCTATGAAAAAATTTGCATCGATTTTTGTCTGCGGCGCGCTCTGCGCCAGCCTTCTGACCGCCTGCGGCAGCGCGGGTGGCAGCAACACCAATCCTACCATTGCCCCCACGGAGACCTCGGAAACCCAGACCACGGCCAGCTATGAAAGCGCCCAGGCCCTGCTGGAATCGGTCTATCAGGGCATGAAAGAGGAATTCCCCGCCGCCGGCGGCGATGAGGCCCACGACACCGAGGGCCCCGGCTCCTTTGACATTGGCACCTACGGCGAGAGCTTCCAATATCAGCTCCTGCTGGATGATGAGCTGCTGGGGATGGTCAAGCCCCAGGCGGCAACATTGCTGCACATGATGAATACCAATACCTTCTGTTCTGCCGCCGTGCAGCTGGAGGACGCGGCCAAGGCGGATGACTTCGCCCAGCACTACAAGACCATTGTCCAGAGCAACCACTGGATGTGCGGCTTCCCGGATACCGTGGTGGTGCTGTCCCTGGGGGACTATGTGCTCACCGCCTACGGCGCGGATGATCTGATCCAGTCCTTTAAGGACAGCGCTATGGCCCTGGGCGCGGCGCTGCTGGTGGAGGCCCCGGCGGAGGCGTAATAAGGAGAAAAACAGAAGTATGCTATTTTCCAGCATCCCATTTTTATATTATTTTCTCCCGGCGGTGCTGGTCTGTTACTTCCTGGCTCCTGCCCGGGCGAAAAACGCGGTGCTGCTGCTCTTCAGCCTGCTGTTTTACGGCTGGGGGGAGCCCAGATATCTGCTGGTCATGCTCCTGGCGGCGGGCCTGGGCTATGGCTTTGGCCTGGGGCTGGGCTATGCCAAGGCCCCAGCCCTGCGCAAGGCCCTGCTGGTGCTCTCCGTTGGAACGAGTCTTGCAGTCCTGATCTGGTTTAAGTACGCGGACTTTTTCCTGGAAAACGCCAATGCCCTGCTGGGAACGGCGTTTCCGCTGCTGGGTCTGGCGCTGCCCGTGGGCATCAGCTTCTATACCTTCCAGATTTTCAGCTACACGGTGGACGTGTACAGGGGGCAGGCGGAGCCCCAGAAAAATCCCATTGACTTATTTTGCTATGTGACGCTGTTCCCCCAGCTGATCGCCGGGCCCATTGTCCGGTATACGGAGGTGGCGGGCCAGCTGAAAAGCCGCGTCTCCACCTTGGCAGACCTCCGCCAAGGGGCGGCCCGCTTCCTGGTGGGGCTGGGGAAGAAGGTGCTGCTTGCCAATCTCTTAGGAGAGCTCTGCGCCGCCTGGCGGAGCACCCAGGACGGAAGCGTCCTGTTCTCCTGGCTGTACGCCGTGGGCTTTATGCTGCATATCTATTTTGATTTTTCCGGCTACAGCGATATGGCCATCGGCCTGGGGCGGATGTTTGGCTTTTCCTTCCCGGAGAATTTCCATTATCCCTATGTTTCCCGGAGCATCACGGAATTCTGGCGGCGCTGGCATATTTCTCTGGGCAGCTGGTTCCGGGACTATGTGTATATCCCCCTGGGCGGCAGCCGGCGGGGGCGGGCGGTGCAGCTGCGCAATATCCTGATCGTCTGGCTGCTGACGGGCTTCTGGCACGGGGCGGCCTGGAATTTCCTGTGCTGGGGACTGTATTTCGCGGTGCTGCTGGGGGCGGAGAAGCTGTTTTTGGGAAAGCTTTTACAGCGCCGTTCCACGGTGGGACGGCTGTACACCCTGCTTGCGGTGCTCTTCGGCTTTGTGCTCTTTGACGCGTCTACCCTTGCGGGGGCGTGGCAGTGCATTCGGGGGATGCTGGGCTTTGGAAATCTGCCCCTGGTCTCCCAGGAGGGGCTGTATCTGCTGCGGAGCAACGCAGAGCTTCTCCTGATTGCCGCCCTGGGAGCTACGCCGCTGCCAAAGCGGGCATTGGCGAAGCTGGAAGGGCGACTGCCCAAGCTGACGGCCATTCTGGAGCCCTTGGCGCTGTGCGCGCTGCTGCTGCTTTGCACGGCCTACCTGGTGGACGGCTCCTACAATCCCTTCCTGTATTTTAGGTTTTGACGATGGAACACACAAAAAATCGATTTTTTTGGATTCTCCCAGTTCTGTTCGGGGCGCTGACCCTGGCCTGCTGGCTGCACCGGCCCCAGGAGGAATCCCTGACCGAGCGGCGGAAGCTGGCCCAGCTGCCCGATCTTACCTGGCGCAGCGTGCAGAGCGGCAGCTTCGCCAGCGGCTTTGAAAGCTATACCCAGGACCAGTTTCCTCTGCGGGAGACCTTCCGGCAGGCCAAGGCCCTGTTTTCGCTTCGGGTGCTGGGCAGGCTGGACAATAACGGGATTTACGAAAGCAAGGACGGCTTCCTTGCCCAGCTGGAATACCCCATGGACGAAACTTCCGTTGACTATGCCGCCAGCCGCTTTCAGGCGGTGTATGACCGGTATCTTTCCGGCAGCAACCGGGTATATGTGTCCGTGATTCCGGATAAATCCCAATTCTTGAATGTGCCGAAGCTTTCCTATGGGGATTTCATTGCCCGATTGCAGGCGGATATGCCCTTTGCCGCCTACCTGGATATCTCCGACACCCTGACCCTGGATAGCTTCTATCGCACGGATACCCACTGGCGGCAGGAGGCGATTTTTCCGGCGGCGCAGCGGCTGGCGGCGGGGATGGGAAAGACGCTGACGGCGGATTATACGGTTCAGACGGCAAAAACGGATTTCTATGGGGTCTACGGGGGACAGTCCGCGCTGAATCCCAAAGGGGAACCCCTGAACTATATCTGGACCCCCAATTGGGATTCCGTCACGGTCTGGGACCGGGAGCATGACCGGGCCGCGGGCATCTTTGATTGGGATGCTCTGGAAGGACGGGACCCCTACGCGTTCTTCCTCTCCGGCTCCGTATCGCTGATCACCCTGACGAACCCCGAGGCAGCCACCCAGGATCGGCTCATCCTCTTCCGGGACTCCTTCGGCAGCAGCATTGCGCCCTATTTTCTGGAACAGTACCGGGAGGTAACCCTGGTAGATATCCGCTACCTGAGCCCGGAACGGCTGGAAAAGCTGCTGGACTTTACGGACTGCGATGTGCTGTTTCTCTATAGTACGTTGGTTCTGAACAACAGCGCGACCATCAAATAGGGGGCCGCTGTAAAATAGCAAACCAGTAGGGGCGGCTATTAGCCGCCCGCCGACTTTCGGGATAGAACGTTTCAATGGAGCGCGCAATTCCGTGAGACAGCGGGCGGCTGGTAGCCGCCCCTACTAAATATCTATTTTGAACAGCCCCTCTTTCTAATTTGTAGGCGTCCCGGTTGACAAGCCAACACCTATCGGGTAGAATAGGGCCAAAAAAGAACGCATCCGAAAGAGAGAGGCTATGAAAGAGATGATTCGGAAGAGCATTCCCGGCCTGCTGACCATTGCCGGGGGAAATTTACTGTATGCCTTTGTGGTGGCGCTGTTCATCCTGCCGGGACAGATCATCAGCTGCGGCACTACGGGCCTGGCGCTGGTGGCCCAGCGGCTGTGGGGTATCCAGGTGTCCGGCTTTGTGCTGGTATTCAATGTGGTGATGCTGGTGCTGGGGGGCCTGATCCTGGGCAGGAAATTCGCCATGACCACCATTCTGAGCTCCTTCCTGTACCCCGTTTTCCTGAGCTTTGCCCAGTATGTGGTGGGGGATTTCGTGGTGACGGAGAATCTGCTGCTGTGCGCGCTGTTTGGCGGCATGGGGCTGGGGATTGCCCTGGGTATCGTCATCCGGGCGGGGGCTTCCACCGGGGGCATGGATATTCCGCCGCTGATTCTGAAGAAGCTCTTCGGTATTCCGGTGCCCATTACGCTGTGGCTGTTCGACTTTCTCATTATGCTGTCCCAGCTGTTTTTCCACACGGCGGAGGACCTGCTCTATGGCGTGATCATGCTGATCGCCGTGAATTTCACCCTGAATAAGACTTTGGTTGCCGGTACGGGCCGGACGGAGGTAAAGATCATCAGCGACCACGCGGTGGAGATCCGGGACAGCATTTTAAAGAACGCGGACCGGGGCGTGACCATGCTCCATGGCGAGGGCGGCTATCTCCATGGGCCCACGGAGGTGGTGCTCAGTGTGGTGGCTGCCCGGGAGCTGCACCGGGTGCTGGGCCTGGCCCGGGCCGTTGACCCGGAGTGCTTCATGGTGGTGACCCAGGTGACGGAGGTCTGGGGCCGGGGCTTCTCCTCCGGAAAGAAATACGTCTAGGAGGCCGGAGCCGTGGAAGAGTGGAACGATATTTACGACTGCAACCGCCGGAAAACCGGCCGGGTCCACTTGCGGGGCACCCCCTGGGCGGCGGGAGAGTACGGCCTGGTGGTCTGCGTGTGGGTTTATGACGGCCGGGGTAAGCTGCTGCTGACCCGGCGGGCCCCGGAAAAGAGCTTTGCCGGCACCTGGGAGAATTCCGGCGGCGCCGCGCGGGCAGGGGAGGACAGCCTGACGGCCATCCGCCGGGAGCTGCGGGAGGAGACGGGCATCGATGCCGCCCCGGAGCGCTTTGAGCTGCTGGGAAGCGAGCGGGATAAGACCTGCTTCTATGATTTCTACTGCCTGAAAAATCCCGTGCCTTTGGGGGAGCTGACCTTGCAGCCGGGAGAGACCGATGGGGCCATGTGGGCCAGTTACGGCAAGATTCACTGGATGATCCGCCGGAAAAAAATCTGCCGTATCATTGCCCGGCAGTTCTTCCGCCAGGAGCGGGACCTGAAATTGCGCAATATGCCCAAGATTGGAAACGGAATTTTGGATGGTTTGAAACGGGTTTAGACTTGCGTCAGAAGCCCCATGGCTGTATAATAATGACAAGGTGTTTCGTCGAAATGCCCAAGGATGGGCGGCGGACGGAACACCTTTTTATTTATTACAGATAATGGAGGCAGGAACTATGATCACTTTGATGAAGATGCCCATTCGCCATGGCAGCGCGCCTCTGCGTGTCGCCCGGGGCCATTTCGCGACCAACCATTCCCACATCAATTACTATGTGGATATCACCTATCAGAAAACCCGCCTCAGCGAGGCCCAGGATTCCGCCCGGCAGCTGGTGGCAGGCTTTGTCAACGATACCCCGGTGGATACCATTTTGTGCCTGGACGGCACCGGCGTGGTGGGCACCTGCCTTGCCAGAGAGCTGACGAAAAGCGGCTTCCGCACCATCAACGCCCATGAGACCATCTATATCCTGGAGCCGGAGTACAACGCCAACGCCCAGATCATCTTCCGGGACAACACCCAGGGCATGATCCGGGGCAAGCACGTCCTGGTGCTCATGGCCTCGGTGACCACCGGCTACACTGCAAAGCGTGCCTTGGAAGCCATCACCTACTACGGCGGCACCGTGGCAGGCGTGGCCGCAATCTACAGTGCCGTGGAGGAGGTAGAAGGCTACCCCGTCCGGGCGGTTTACACCATCAAGGACCTGCCGGGCTACGCCAGCTACGACTACCGGGAGTGCCCCTACTGCAAGGCCGGACAGAAGATCGATGCCTTGGTAAACAGCTTCGGTTATTCCCAGCTGTAAATCTGTAAATTCATAAGGCAAGTCCTCACAGTATGCCGTTTGCGGCTGCTGTGAGGGCTTTTTGCGCCCCTTCAGGAATGCCGGAGCGCCGCTTCAGCAGCTCGACAAAGGCGTGGACTTGCGGCAGGCGCAGACTTTCTGCCTGGCAGATCAGGGAGGTTCTGCGGATGAAGGGCTCGCCGTTTTCAAAGAAGCAGGGGCGGATACAGCCGTCAAAGTCCTTGAGGGCGATTTCCGGCACGATGCTCCACCCCAGACCCCGGCGCACCATTTCCACGCAGGTAGTGATGGAATCCACATAGAATCCGGCATTGAGCCCCGCCAGTCCCTGCTCGTTCATCCAGCGCAGCGTTTTGGCCTCCAGGGCCGCGTCTGTTTTTCGCCCAATATAGAGATAGCCCCTGAGGGGCCGGTCCGCGCAGTCCTTGGCGCAGATTACGCAGACCTTTTCCTGGCTCAACAAAAACTGCATACCGTCCCAGCTGTATTCCCCGCGAATGACTGCCGCGTCCAGGCTGCCCTCCAGCATCTGGCGGTACAGGTTCCGGCTTTGATCCGTTGTGATTTGCAGCTGCACCTTGGGAAAATTCCGGTGGTACTCCGCCAGAATGTCCGGCAGCTGGTAGAGAGCGTAGTTGATAGAGATTCCAGCTTTCAGGCTGCCGCAGATTTCCTCCTGCTGGGCATCCAGCTGGATGCGCATCTGTTCCAGCTGCCTTGCGGCGGAGCGGCTGTAGGCCAGCACCGTTTCCCCGGCGGAAGTAAAGCGGATGCCATGGTAACACCGAAGCAGCAGTTCAATCCCCAGCTCCCGCTCGATGGCTTTGATCCGCTTCGACAGGGCTGATTGGGTGATGAAGAGCTTTTCCGCGGCCTTGGTAATGTTCCTGCTGCTGTCGAGGGCATCCATGAGTTCAAAGTCCTTTTCGTCCATACTTTGCGCCTCCATTGTTATTTTCCATTCCGTATGCTCATAATACACGCCTTTACGCCATTTGTGAAGCCTGCTTTTCAGTCTTTTTTGGCTGGATAATTCATTCCTAGCTGGAATGATTCAGCAGAATATACAAGAATAGCGGCCCTTTACTGTCCATATTGACGGCTGTACAATCCAAAACTCGGCGGATCAATATAATTATTCCTTTTTGGACTGAAACCTGCGGAAATACTTGAATTTCACAAATGGTCTTGCCTGTGCTACTGTATAGCCAGGAACAAAAACCCAAGATCAAGGAGGAAACAACAATGGTGATTGAAAAGAATGCCATGGCAGGAACGCTGGAATCCAGCGATGCCCAGGTTACGGTGGAGCCCGGCGAGACCCTGGAGCTGAATATCTCCAGCAGCGTCCTGAACCAGTATGGCCGTCAGATTCGGCAGGTCGTCCTGGAAACCCTGGAACGGCTGGATGTGAAAGCTGGAACCGTCACCGTCATTGACAAAGGAGCTCTGGACTGCACCCTGAAAGCAAGAGTGGAATGTGCGGTGTTCCGCAGCTGCGGCACATCCGAAAAGAACATCTCCTGGGGAGGTGCCGTTCATGCCTAAGGAAATTATCCGGCCGAAGCCTGACAAGAAGCGGCTGCGCCGCACCATGATGTTTATGAACGCCCAGAAGCCCGCCCTGATTCGGGATGCCTATATCTATGGCTCTGATTCCATCATCCTGGACTTGGAGGATGCCGTGGCGGAAAACCAGAAGGACGCCGCCCGGTTCAGCCTGTACCACGCCCTTAAATCCGTTGACTACGGCAATACGGAGGTCATTGTCCGCATCAATGGCCTGGACACGCCCCACTGGCAGGAGGATATCCGGGTCTGTGTGGCTGGCGGCGCAGACGGAATCCGAATCGCAAAGTGTGAAAATGCCGCTATGGTTCGCCAGGTGGACGAGGCTGTTACCGCCGCCGAGAAGGAATTCGGCGTGGAGGTGGGCCGGACCCTGCTGATGGCCGCTCTGGAGAGCCCCCTCGGCATTCTAAACGCCTACGAAATTGTCACGGCCAGCCCCCGGATGTTCGGCTGCGCCATTTCCGGCGGCGACTTCCGCAAGAGTATGCACGTCCAGATTCAGCGCAGCGGCATTGAGATGATGGCGGCCCGTGGCCAGATGCTGCTGGCCGCCCGGGCGGCGGGGGTTCAGTGCTTTGACACCATGTTCCCCAATATCGACGACATGGAGGGCTACAAGGCCGAGGTCATCCAGAACCATGAGATGGGCTTTGACGGCAAGAGCATTGTCAATCCCCGGCAGATCGCTCTGGTCCATGAGATTTTCGCCCCCACCCCCAAGGAGATCGCCTATGCCGAGAAGCTGGTTCGGGGCTGCCAGGCCCAGGCGGATGCGGGTGTGGGTGTGTACACCGTTGACGGGAAAATGGTGGATATTCCCTTCTTTGAGGACGCAAAGCGGATTATCGCTCTGGCGAAGGCCTGCGGCGTTTACCATGGAGATCTGTGAGAGGAGTGAAGGAAAATGATTAACGCAGTTGGAAGAGATATTCCCGATTATCTGCTGGTAAACGGCAAGGAAGTCTATCACGGAAAGAACTATATGGACGGCAAGCCCGTCAAAAAGGCAACCCCCACAACGGTCCGGCATGAGAAGCCCCAGGCGGACAAGCTCTGCACCTCCATACGGGAGGCCTGCGAGAAGTGCGGGGCCCATGACGGCATGACCTTCTCCTTCCACACCGAGTTCCGCAACGGCGACTATGTGGCCGCCATGGTCTGCAAGGTGCTGGTGGAGGAAATGGGGCTCAAGGACCTGCACGTTGCCGCCACCTCTCTGGGCTCTGCCCAGGACATTTTCGCGGACTACATGGAGCGGGGCATCATTGTAGAGGCCCAATCCTCCGGCGTTCGCGGGAAAATCGGAGAGGTGATCTCCGCGGGAAAGCTGAAGAACCCCGCCATCATCCGCTCCCATGGCGGCAGACCCCGTGCGGTGGAGGCCGGGGAGGTGCACATTGACATTGCGTTCCTGGCGGCTTCTACCTCAGACTGCTGCGGCAACGCCAAGGGCACCGGCGGCAAGAACAACTGCGGCTCCATGGGTTTTGCCAGCCACGATGCCAGGTACGCCGACCATACCGTGATCATCACCGACACCCTGGTGCCATTCCCCAATCTGCCCTCCTCCATCTCCTGCATCGATGTGGATGCGGTGTGTGTGGTGGACGAGGTGGGTGACCCCAAGAAGATCGCCACCAAGGAGGCCCGCATGACCCAGGACCCCCGGGAGCTGATGATGGCAAAGAACGTGGCCAAGGTCATTGCGGCCACGCCCTGGTTCCGGGACGGTTTCTCCTTCCAGACCGGTGTGGGCGGCCCCAGCCTGGCGGTGAATCGGTTCCTGGAGGAGCACATGCGGGAGAAAAACATCAAGATGCGCTTTGCTCTGGGCGGAACCTCCAGCGCCATCTGCGCCTTGCAGGACAAGGGGCTGGTGGACTACATTCTGGATACCCAGGACTTTGATCAGGGGGCGGCCGCCCATCTGGGAACGAACCCCCATCATGTGGAAATCGACCTCAGCGAGTACGCCAACGCGGGCAACAAGGGCGCTTATGTCAATAAGCTGGACTATGTGGTGCTGTCCGCCTTGGAAATCGATACCAAGTTCAACGTCAACGTCATCACCGGCTCCGACGGCGTTCTCCGGGGTGCGCCCGGCGGCCATCCCGATACCGCCGCTGGCTCCAAGTGCTGCATCATCGTGACCCCCTTGATCCGCGGCCGGATGGCAACGGTTTGCAAGGACGTGGTCACGGTCACCACCCCCGGCGACTGTGTGGACGTGCTGGTAACGGATTACGGCATCGCCGTGAATCCCCTGAGGCCCGACATTATCGACTGCCTGGACAAAGCCGGAATTCCCCACGTCACCATTGAATTCCTGCAGGAGAAGGCCTATGATCTGGTGGGCGAGCCGGACCCGCTGCAATGGGAGGACAAGGTGGTTGCCATTGTAGAGGCCAGAGACGGCACCATCCTGGATGTGGTGCGGAAAATTAAGCCGTTCAGCTTCTGATCACCGCAACGCAGGTAACAATTGCATTTATCCCCCGTAAAAAAACAGGAGGAGTTTTTATGTCGACGCAACTCATCATCACACTGGTCGTCTTCGTCCTTATGATCCTTGGCTTTGTCCAGAGTAAGGTATCGCGGGCTGCGGTGGCGCTAAGTGCTATGGCTGTGCTGGTTCTTACTGGCTGCCTGGATGCCAAAACGGCACTTTCCGGATTCAGTAACTCGAATACCATACTGATGGCCACTATGTTTGTGGTCTCCGAAGCTTTCAGCCGCACGCAGACTGTCTCCAAGATTTCCAAATTGCTGGGTAAGGTCAGCAAAGGTTCCTTTACTGTAGTCATGGCTGGCTATGTTGTCATTACTATGTTGCTGGCAAACGTTGCGGGCAGTTCTTCTGCAGCCTTCGCTATCATTTTCCCTATGGCTTTTGCTGTCTGCGATGAGTTGGGCTTCACCCGTAGCAAAATGCTGTTTGCTCTGGGCATCGTGTCCATCGGCACCTGCGTCACGCTGCCTATTGGCGGCAGTGCTGCTACATACGCACAGTTTAATGGGTATCTGGAAAGCCTGGGTGCCACCCAGAGAATGGGTATTCTCGACCCCATGATCGCCCGGCTCCCTGGTACTATCGCGCTTTGCCTGTACGCTATTTTTCTCGCACCTAAGTTCAGCCCAAACCTGCCTCCTGTTCTGACAGAAAATGCCGCCAAAGGCAGCAAAAAGCGGGAGCCTCTTGCACCATGGAGAGAGAAGGTCTGCGTAGCTGTATTTGTTTTGGTCATCGTGGGGCTCCTCTTTGCTGATAAACTGGGGATTGCCGGATGGATGATCACCCTCATCGGTGCGCTGATCATTGCCGCTACCGGCATTCTTTCCTCCAAGGAGGTTTACAGCGCTGCTTCTCTGGGCGGCATCGTCATGATGTATGTGGGCGTTCTAGGTGTTGGAAATGCACTGACCGCAACCGGGGCCGGGGAGGCGATCGGCAATGCGGTTGCCTCCATGCTGGGCGGCACCACCAATGGGTATGTCATTGGACTTGTGTGCTTCTTTGTTCCTTTCCTGCTGACCCAAGTTCTTAACAACCGTGCTGTTGTTTCCATTTTCGCTCCCATCTCCATCATGACCTGCATGGCGCTGGGCGTGAATCCGATAGGCCCGCTGATGCTCTCCAACGCCGGTGCGTTAACAGCCTTTATGACCCCTATGGCTACCGCCACGGTAAATATGATAATGGGTCTGGGTGGATACAGCCAGAAGGACCTCATTAAAATGAGTATCCTGCCCGCCATTATCCTGACAATTGTCAATGTTGTATGGGTTATGACTATTTATCCCGTATAAATTTTGTTGTTTCGGCCTGCCTTGTGGGCAGGCCGAAACGGAAAATGCCGAGAGGAGCCTGAAACTTTATGGATTACAATACACTCTGGATCACACCACCGGCCCCGGATGAAATCCCGGTAGACCTGATGATGCCGGAAAAGAGCCAGATTCACGGCCTGTTCCGGCAGAGCTGGAAAGTGGGAGACATCTTGCGGAGTATGGTTACCTATCTCCCTGAGGGCTTCTGCCACAACAACCGTGCCATCATCGTGGCACCGCCTGCCAATGTTGACCCTGCTGTTTTCCTGGCGGACAGTGGCCTGGGCGCACTGGCAGACAGGGACAAGCTGCTGGTATGCCTGCTGGAGCCGATAGATGGTCAGTGGACTCTGGCGGATGCTACCTTTATGAACGCAGCCTATAAAAAGGTTCAGGGGCGGGAGTATTACGTTGTCATGCAGGATTGCATCTACGCCATGGGTTTTGGCGATGGTGTCAATGTGGCGCAGGAGGCTGCCCGAACCATGAACAGCGAATGGAGCGGCCTCGCGACTTTTGGCACACCGGGGGCGGACCTTTTCCAAGCATGTGACACCCTGTCAGACATCGATGCCGGGACGCAGAGTGATGAAATGTTTATCAGCGGCAAGCAGGCCCAGTTGCCGGTTTGGATGCTGATGGAAAAGGAGAATCCTGCCGCCGCACGGGCCATTGCCTATTGGAATGAGAAAAATCATGTACAGTCTCAGCCTGTGTATGATGCCGAAGGCACCCGCATCTATCTGCCGGAACTGATCAAGGACACATGGAAGGTTAATGACGATAATATTGCTCAGACCCGGATCTCCACTGGTTTTCGGATGGAGGATATTTCTGCCTCGCTGTTGTGTCGAGTATGGGAATATGTGGGGGCGGCCCGGCGGCACCGGGGCTACAACGGTAAGGTGCTACGCTACTTCCGAGACCCGTTGAAACATGGTGCTACCTACCATTCCATGGTTGTGGACGGAATGAAGCGGGAGTGGTATGAATATGTTCCTAAGAGAGTATTGACAGAAAATGGGGCTGTCCCTCTCGTTTGCGTTTTTCATGGCCGAGGCGGGAATGGTGAGACTTTCTTCGATATTACCGATATGAGTCTTGTGGCGGAGGAACGTGGATTTATTGCGGTGTTCCCTACCGCAGACATTTATCAAATCCGTAAAGGGGGATTCCGCGCCGTCCGGCTCTGGAATGGCGATCAAAACGGAAAACCTTTTGACAGTTTACCCTTTGTTCGTGCAATGATTGCTGATATAGAAAGCCGATGCCCAGTGGATGCAGGGAGGATTTATGCTTGCGGCCAATCCAGCGGCGGCTTTATGACTGCTTACTGTGCCTTTGCAGCCAGCGATTTGTTTGCTGCGGTGGCACCGTGGAGCGGCCTCACAATGCTGGGAGCCGGATCGGGCTTTGAGTACCCTCTGGATAAGGATTTTGAATATGGAGCTGTGCCGATTCAGCTACTGGTCGGTAAGAACGACAATTTCTTTGGAACGGATTCTGTGTGGCCATTGGGAAGAGAACTGCTTCTTCATAAGTTTATTCGGTATATTATCGATCGCTTTGGCCTGCTCCCGGAACCTCAATCGTACACCTGCAAGCCGATTGATTTTTCTGTTTGGAGGAACCAAAAGGGCATCCCAATGCTGGTTATCGGATTGGTAAATGATATGCCACATGCCAACTATCCAGAGGAAAGCTGGATTTCCTATGACCAGTTTCTTTGCAAATTCCGAAAAGATGCGAATGGAAAGCGGTATTATATGAATCGCCCCATTGAATGATTTCCAAATAACTTTCTATGCTTGTGGCTTCTATCTAGTAATCATCCGAGTACCAGATGAGATTATTGCTTTCTCTCTCCTTACTTTCCGGGCCGCCTGATGACAGATTCAGGCGGCCCGATCTTTCTGTGTGGATGCGGCAAGAACCACCCTGCTCAACGACTTCCGCCAGGGCGTGTTGTTTAGCCGAGACAACATCATCCCCGCCGACTCGAATGAGGTGCGCTATCGCAGGCTGGATCAACCAATGTAAGACTACAGAAGGGAAAATGTTGATACTTTTGTAAATCCTGTCTATGTGTATTGACACTAAACTTCAACTAGGAGGACGGCGGCCAGACCGCGACACTGCAGGAAGTTGACGTTAGTTGGCAAAATTGATCACAAAATAGAACGATTAAAGCATAAAAAGAGGGCCGCTGCAGAAAAAGAATTTTGCAGCGACTTTATGCGCTTTGCAGGATGTGGTGCGTGTAACTTGCAAAACGACGGACATTCCTGCGAAAAATGGGGGTATTTGTGGATGGCCGGGGCGGTTTGGCGGTTCTGCTCGGATATTCCGCATGCTGCAGACAGCTGTGCTCAAGCGGACGGACTGTAGCTATGCTGTGGAGGGGTGTTCGTGGCGGGAACTATAGATTTTGGGACGCAACGGGAGCTTGCTGTGAAATTTCACGGTAATATTGCCCAAAAGTTAAGAAAATGTAAAGCTATGTTTGGGACATTATACAATTGAAATGCAATTCCTACTTTGCTATAATTCAAATTAAACATGTCGTGTGCGTTTGTTGCACTTGCATCCCAAAATAGAAAGGAAGAGCTGGATGAACACAAAGACGCTTCTCTATATTTTAAAGCGGATTCTTCTGGCGCTGCTGACGGTTTGGGTGGTCATCACCATCACTTTCTTCGTCATGCGTGCCGTTCCCGGAGGCCCGTTCCTCAGCGAAAAAGCCGTGTCCGAAGCCGCCCAGAAGGCGCTGGAGGCCAAGTACGGTCTGGACAAACCGCTGATGGAGCAGTACGTTACCTATTTAAAGGATATTGTGACCAAGTTTGACTTTGGCCCCTCCATCAAGCTGCGCGGCCGCCAGGTCATCGATGTTATCATGGACGGCATGAAGACCTCCATTAAGCTGGGCCTGATCGCCGCCTTCATCGCGCTGTTTGCCGGCATTGTGCTGGGCTGTGTGGCGGCCCTGTGCCGGAACTCCATTCTGGATAAGGTGATCATGGTGATCACCACAGCCTTCGTCTCCATGCCATCGTTTATTATGGGTACATTGCTCTTGCTGATCTTCTCCGTGAAGCTGGGCGCGGTTCCCGCCAACGGTGAGACAGCCAAGGGCCTGGTGCTCCCCATTGTGACATTGTCCCTGTATCCCATGGCCTATATCACCCGTTTGACCCGGTCCTCCATGCTGGACGTTCTGGGTCAGGACTACATCCGCACCGCCCGGGCCAAGGGCGTTGCCCCGGTGAAGATCATCTTCGGCCACGCGCTGAAGAATTCTCTGATCCCTGTGATTACCTATTTCGGACCCATGCTGGCCTACATTGTCACCGGTTCTCTGGTGGTGGAGCAGATCTTCGCGGTGCCCGGCATCGGCCGTGCCTTCGTCAGCTCCATTACGGGCCGTGACTATCCTCTGATCATGGGCACAACCATCGTGCTGGCAATCCTGATTGTGGTGATGAACCTGGTCAGCGATATCCTCTATACGGTGGTCGATCCCCGTATCAGCCTGGACTAAGGAGGTTGCCAGATGGAAAAGAAAGTCAGACCCTTCAGTATGCACGTCAACGTGGATGATTTCATCCCCGCAACGGAGGAAGAGAAAGCATACATGGTCCAGATGCGGCCCTCTACCACCTTCTTCAAGGATGGTATGAAGCGGCTGGTCAAGAACAAGATCGCCTTTATCAGCCTGATTCTGATTGTGGTCATCACCTTGGCCTCCATCATTATCCCCTTCTTCTGGCCCTACAAATACGACACCATGCTGGGCGTCCGCCCCGGTAAGCCCGTAGACAGCTCCTACAATAACCTTGCCCCCTACCAGTACGGCAAGACCGAGCTGAAGAAGATCGATGCCGGGGAGAAGGTCTTCCCCCATGTGTTCGGCACTGACTCCGCCGGGCGGGATTACTTCATCCGTGTGGTCTACGGCACCCGCATTTCCCTGGCCGTTGGCTTCTTCGCCAGCATCATCGTGCTGATTATCGGTATGCTGGTGGGCTCCATCGCGGGCTACTGCGGCGGCAAGGTGGACCTCATCATCATGCGGATTGTGGATATTATCTATAGTCTGCCGGATATGCTGATGGTCATTCTGCTGGCAACGGTCATGAAGCAGACCCTGGGACCGGCCATTGAGGGCACGGTGCTGGCAAAGCTGGGCTCCAATATTATCGCGCTGTTCCTGGTATTCGCCCTGCTGTACTGGGTGTCCATGTCCCGGCTGATTCGCGGACAGATCCTGTCTCTGCGGGAGCAGGAGTATGTGCTGGCCGCCCAGGCCACCGGCGCCAAGGCCGGATGGATCATCCGCAAGCATCTGCTGCCCAACTGCATCAGCGTGGTCATCATTTCCACCGCTCTGCAGATTCCCAGCGCCATCTTTACCGAGAGCTACCTGTCCTTCCTGGGCCTGGGCGTCAACGCCCCCATGCCGTCTCTCGGCAGCCTGGCCTCCGATGCCCTGAACGGCATCAACAGCTACCCCTACCGCCTGGTGATCCCTGCCATTGCCATTTCCCTGATCGTTCTGTCCCTGAACCTGTTCGGTGACGGCCTGCGGGATGCCTTTGATCCCAAGCTGAAGCGCTGATGGAAAGGAGAGAGAAACAAAATGGCATTGCTAGAAGTAACTGATTTGCATACCTCCTTCTTTACCCCCGTGGGTGAGGTCAAGGCTGTCAACGGCGTTTCTTTCAACCTGGACCACGGCAAGGTTCTGGGCATCGTGGGAGAGTCCGGTTCCGGCAAGTCCGTCACAGCCTATTCCATTATGCAGATTCTGGAGAAGACCGGCAAGATCGTCTCCGGTTCCATCAAGGTAGACGGCAAGGAGCTTGTGGGCATCCCCGAGCGGGAAATGAAGAATGTCCGGGGCAACAAGATTTCCATTATCTTCCAGGACCCCATGACCTCCCTGAACCCCACCTACACCATCGGCCACCAGCTGATGGAGGCAATCCTGCTGCACACCGACCGGAACAAGAAGCAGGCCTATGACCGGGCCGTGGAAATGCTGAAGCTGGTCAACGTCAACGAGCCGGAAAAGCGGATGAAGCAGTATCCCTTCGAGTTCTCCGGCGGCATGCGTCAGAGAGTCATGATCGCCATGGCCCTGGCCTGCGAGCCTGATATCCTGATTGCCGATGAGCCCACCACCGCGCTGGACGTGACCATTCAGGCCCAGATTCTGGAGCTGATGCAGAGCCTCCAGAAGGAGCTGGGCATGGCTATCATTATGATTACCCATGACCTGGGCGTTGTGGCCCAGATGTGTGACGAGGTCATCGTCATGTATGCCGGCTCCATCTGTGAGCAGGGCACCGCTGACGAGATCTTCTACAACCCCAAGCACGAATACACCAAGGGCCTGATTCGCTCTATCCCCACCGTGGACAATGACGGGGAGAAGCTGCAGCCCATTTCCGGCACCCCCATCGATCTGCTGAATATGCCCGCTGGCTGCCCCTTTGCTCCTCGATGCGAGAACGCCATGAAGATCTGCCTGCGGGAGCGTTGCCAGAGAATGCAGATCAACGCCGACCATCAGGCGGCCTGCTGGATGAACGTCAAGGAAGAACTGGAAGAGGAGGCGAAGACCAATGGCTGATACGCTGGTAGAAGTCAAGCATCTGAAGGAATACTTCTATATCGCCACCGGCGCCTTCACCACCAAGCCTCTGAAGGCTGTGGACGATGTGTCCTTCTCCATTCACCGGGGCGAGACCCTGGGCCTGGTTGGCGAATCCGGCTGCGGCAAGACCACGGTTGGCCGGACCCTGCTGCACCTGTATAAGCCCACTGACGGCCAGATTTTCTTCGACGGCAAGGAGATCAAGACCAAGAAGGATATCCTGGACTATCGGAAGAAATCCGCAATGGTTTTCCAGGACCCCTATTCCTCTCTGAACCCCCGTATGACCGTGGCCGATATCATCGGCGAGCCTCTGGACGTGCACAAGATGTACGCCGACAAGAAGGAGCGGGAGGAGAAAATCCTGAGCCTGATGGCAAAGGTGGGCCTGAACTCCGAGCACGCCAACCGGTATGCCCATGAGTTCTCCGGCGGCCAGCGCCAGAGAATCGGCATTGCCCGGGCCATGGCCATGAATCCCCAGTTCGTGGTCTGTGACGAACCTGTTTCCGCCCTGGATGTATCCATCCAGGCCCAGGTCATCAATATGTTTGATGAATTGCAGGATCAGATGGGCCTGACCTATCTGTTCATCGCCCACGATCTGCTGGTAGTGCGGCACATTTCCGACCGGATTGCCGTTATGTACTTAGGGAAAATGGTGGAGCTGGCGGATGCCAAGGAGATTTACGATCACCCCCTGCATCCCTATACCAAGTGCCTGATGTCCGCCGTGCCCCTGCCTGACCCCAAGAAGGCCAGAGAGAACCAGAGGATTGTCCTGTCCGGCGATATTCCCAGCCCCCTGAACGCCCCCTCCGGCTGCCCCTTCCGCACCCGCTGCCCCTACGCGAAGGAGGAGTGCGCGGCCTCCATGCCGGAATTCAAGGAGGTCCAGTCCGGCCACTTCGTCGCCTGCCACCGCATCAACGAAATCGGCTAATAAAAACCTTCCCCTTGGGCGGCGCGTCGCGCAGCGAATCACAATAGCCATACCCTGAAAAGTGATGGGGACCGCGAAGCGGTGGATGAGGGCGGTACAGGGTTTTGAAAGGAGAAAACCCCGGCGAATTCGTAACAAGAAAAATATCCCCCCCAAAAAAGCCCTAGGGCTTTTTCATACCGATATTTCATCGGTATGATGCTATCCTGAATTCAGATCCCAATCGGGGTTTGAAGATAAAATCCAATTTTGAGAAAGGAAAATGAAAAATGAAGAAACTGTTTGCACTGCTTCTGGTTGCTGCGATGGTTCTGGGCATGGCTGCCTGTGGTTCTTCTAACGGCACGGCGACCACCGCTGCCGCGACCACTGCCGCTGCTTCCGACACCGAAGCGACCGAAGCCACCGAAGTGACCAAGGTCGACACCAGCAACATGACCCCCGAAGAGAAGGCTGCCGCGGAAGCTGAGATCCGTAACGCCATCTCCCTGCTGTATGACCGCAACTACATTGTTGAGGAAATCGGCCAGGCTGGCCAGGTTCCCGCTTCCTCCTTCGTCGCCATGGGTATGACCGATGCCGACGGCTCTCAGTTCTACAAGAATGCCGGTCACAACGACGGCTTCGACGGCTACTGGGATGTCTCTGAGGATGCCTACGAGGCCAACTTCGACAAGGCCATCGAGATCCTGCGCAAGTACTACGACTACGATGAGACCACCGGTAAGTTCACCAACTTCCCCACTCTGACCTACCTGTACAACACCTCCGAGGCCCACAAGGCCATCGGTGAGTACCTGTCCAGCGTCCTGGCCGGTGTTGGCATCACCATGAACCTGGAGAACCAGGAGTGGAACACCTTCCTGAACACCCGTAAGGCCGGCGACTACTCCGTTGCCCGTAACGGCTGGCTGGCTGACTACAACGACCCCATCTGCTTCCTGGATATGTGGGTTACCGGTTCCGGTAACAACGACGTCCAGTTCGGCAAGGGCGCCAACGCCGATGTGAAGGCTTACAGCCTGGACCTGACCCCCTACGGCCTGGACACCAAGGTTGAGAACGGCACCTGGAGCGAGACCTACGATGTGCTGATTTCCGCCATCAAGGGCTGCACCGACAAGGACAACCGCTACGCCATGATGCACATTGCCGAGGATATGCTGATGGACTCCGGCTGCATCGTGCCTCTGTACTACTACACCGACATCTACATGCTGGATGATTCCGTTCACGGCTTCTTCAGCAACCCCCTGGGCTACAAGTACTTCTACAAGGCTGACGTGGACGGCAAGACCGATACCATCTCTGTCTGCATCGCTTCCGAGCCCGATGTCATCGACCCCGCTCTGAACTCCTCCGTGGACGGCGCTACCCTGGACAGCCACCTGTTCGCGGGCCTGGCCAAGTGGGACACCGATGCCAACGGCAACCTGGAGATCGTTGCTGACTGCGCTGCCGAGCTGCCTGAGGGCGTGACCAATGACGACGGCACCGTGACCTACACCTACACCCTGAAAGACGGCCTCAAGTGGTCTGACGGTCAGGACCTGACTGCTTCTGACTTCGTTTTTGCCTGGAAGCGTGCCGCTTCTACCGCTCTGGGTGCTGACTACGGCTACATGTTCGAGAATGTCAAGGGCTATCCCGATGACCTGGCTGTAGAAGCCACCGATGACAAGACCATCGTGGTCACTCTGAACAACGCGGTTGCTTACTGGGATGAGCTGCTGGCCTTCCCCGCCTTCTTCCCTGTCCGTGAGGACGTGGTTGCCAACGAGGGCTGGTGCACCGATGCCGCTACCTTCGTTTCCAACGGTGCTTACAAGATGACCGGCTGGGACCACAACTCCGTCATCACCCTGACCAAGAACGAGAACTACTGGGATGCTGAGAACGTCACCATGGAAGAGCTGAAGTTCTACCTGTCCGATGACGCCAACAACATGCTGACCAACTTCAAGAACGGCGACTGGCTGCTGATCGACGATGTGCCCACCAACGAGATCGCCTCTCTGAAGGAAGAGTACCCCACCGAGTTCGTTGTTGCCGGCCAGATCGGTACCTACTACGTCTGCTGGAACATCAACGAGAACCTGCTGCCGTAAGCGGTTCCTGACGTAACACAAAAGGCCCGACCTCTTCGGAGGCCGGGCCTTTTTGTCTGTTGGTTCAGGTCAGAGCGGCGGGCTGCTGTGGCGTCAGAATGCCCACGGTACGGTTTGTAACTTTCCCGTCCCGGAACACAAGCACAGTGGGAACGCTCTGAATGCCGTATTCCCGGGCCTGCTCCGGCAGCGCGTCCACATCCGCCTTGCAGACCCGCACCTGAGGATGGCCTGTGGAGAATTCCTCAAGAATCGGCGCGAACGCCTTGCAGGGCCCGCACCAGGCGGCAAAGAAATCCACAAGCACGGGGCCGGGCTGGGAGAGAACGTGGTGGGAGAAATTGTCGGTGGTTAGGGTGATGATTGGCATGGGTTTAAGTCCTTTCTATTGTTATTTGCGGAAATAAGAGTGCCCGGATGAACGTATACCCTAAAAAAGGAAGCCCCAACCTTCCCTTTGGGGAAGGGGAACCGCCCGTGGCGGTGGATGAGGGCGGTACAGGCTAACCGTCTGTAGAAATTGGGGCGAATTTGTACAAACTACCAGGTAAATGGTACGAATTCACCTTAATTTTCTCTGCATCGGTTCAGCGTACTGCCCTCATCCCCCATTGCGATGGGCCCCCTTCCCCAAGGGGAAGGTAGGGGCCTCCCTCCGGGGGGATACGTTCAACGGGGGGCAATCATAACTCCGATTTTCTTTATTTGATATTTTTATACAGATTGCACCCCCTAAATTTTGTCATTTTGCCACTATACAAATCTCATACTCTGTGATAAAATAAGAACAAGAATTAATCGCAAATAGCGAGGAGGACAATCCTATGTTTATTACCAATGATATCCGCTATGTAGGTGTCAACGATCACCAGGTGGACCTGTTCGAGGGGCAGTATCATGTGCCCGGCGGCATGGCCTACAATTCCTATGTGATCCTGGACAAGAAGGTTGCCGTTATGGATACGGTGGACAAGAACTTCACCCATGAGTGGCTGGACAACATCCAGAATGTGCTCCAGGGCCGCAAGCCGGATTATCTGGTGGTGCAGCATATGGAGCCGGACCACGCGGCCAATGTGGGCGTGTTTATGAAGCTCTACCCGGAGACCACCATTGTGTCCTCCGCCAAGGCCTTCAATATGATGGGCCCCTTCTTCGGCACCAATTATGAGGACCGCAGGATTGTGGTAGGGGAGGGGGACACCCTGGAGCTGGGCAGACATACCCTGACCTTCGTCACCGCCCCCATGGTCCACTGGCCGGAGGTTATTGTGACCTATGATTCCCTGGACAAGGTTCTGTTCTCCGCTGACGGCTTCGGCAAGTTTGGCGCGCTGGACGTGGACGAGCCCTGGGACGATGAGTCCCGCCGGTACTACATCGGCATCGTGGGCAAGTACGGCGCCCAGGTGCAGGCCCTGCTGAAGAAGGCGGCCACCCTGGATATCCAGACCATCTGCCCCCTCCACGGCCCCGTGCTGAAGGAGAACCTGGGCCACTACCTGCACCTGTATGACCTGTGGTCCTCCTACGCGGTGGAGACTGAGGGCGTGGTCATTGCCTATACCAGCGTCTACGGCAACACCAAGGCCGCCGTGGAGTCCCTGGCGGACAAGCTCCGTGCCAACGGCTGCCCCAAGGTGGTTGTTCACGATCTGGCCCGCTGCGACATGGCCCAGGCCGTGGCCGATGCCTTCCGCTACAGCAAGCTGGTGCTGGCTACCACCACCTACAACGCCGATATTTTCCCCTTCATGAAGGAATTTATTCACCACCTGACCGAGCGGAATTTCCGCAACCGCACCGTTGCCCTGGTGGAGAATGGCTCCTGGGCCCCTCTGGCCGCCAAGACCATGAGGAAGATGCTGGAGGAGTGCAAGAACCTGACCTTTACGGAGACCACCGTCCGCATCCTCTCCGCCCTGAACGAGACCTCTGCCGCCCAGGTGGATGCTCTGGCCAAGGAGCTGTGCAAGGGCTACCTGGCCCAGCAGGACGCCACCGCCAACAAGAACGACCTGACAGCCCTCTTCAACATCGGCTACGGCCTGTATGTGGTCACCACCAACGATGGCACCCGGGACAACGGCCTGATCGTCAACACCATCAGCCAGGTGACCAATACCCCCAACCGGATCGCCGTCACCATCAACAAGCAGAATTACTCCTACCACACCATCCGCAAAACCGGCATTCTGAATGTGAACTGCCTGGATGTTTCCGCCCCCTTCTCCCTGTTCCAGCGCTTTGGCTTCCAGAGCGGACGGACCGTGGACAAATTTGATGGCCTGAAGCCCCTGCATTCCGACAACGGCCTGGCCTTCCTGCCCCGCTACATCAACTCCTTCCTGTCGCTGAAGGTGGAGGACTATGTGGATCTGGACACCCACGGCATGTTCATCTGCACCGTCACCGAGGCCCGGGTCATGTCCGATGCCGAGACCATGACCTATACCTACTACCAGAAGAACGTCAAGCCCAAGCCCGAGACCGAGGGCAAGAAGGGCTTCGTCTGTAAGGTCTGCGGCTGGATCTACGAGGGTGACGAGCTGCCCGACGACATCGTGTGCCCCCTGTGCAAGCACGGTGCGGCGGATTTTGAGCCCATCGGATAAAAAATAGAATTTTTGGCTCCCCGTTTTGGGGAGCCATTTCTTTCCAAAAACCTTAAAGAAGAATTAACCCTTCTAAGGTTGACTTTTGGCACCGTTTTTCGTATCATTTGAACATGAGAAAGTAACCCCATTTCCATAGGAGGATTTTTGATATGAAGCGGAGTTTATTGGCTTTGACGGCGCTGTCGCTGGTCCTGGCGGCGGTGCTTTCCGGCTGCGGCAGCAAGGAGCCCGCTGTGTATGTGCAGCTGGTGTCCGGCCTGAACGGCATGTCGTCCGAGGACCGTTTTTCCGGCCTGGTGGTCTCTGAAAACCTGACGGAGGTGAAGAAGGATTCCGATAAGCAGGTGGCGGAGCTGCTGGTGAAGGAGGGCCAGGATGTGAAGCAGGGGGACCCCCTGTTTTCCTATGATACCGACCAGCTGCAGCTGGCGGCGGACAAGCTGGACCTGGAGCGGGAGCAGCTGAACTCCAGCCTGGAGGACTACCAGACCCAGATCGGCCAGCTGGAGCGGGAGCGGGAGAAGGTCAGTGCCAATAAGAAGCTGCAATACACCATCCAGATCCAGTCCGCCCAGGTGAGCCTGAAAGAGGCGGAGCTGAACCTGAAAACCAAGGAGGCAGAGCTGGAGAAGGCCCAGAATCTGCTGAAAAACGCCACGGTTCTCTCGCCCATCACCGGCCGGGTCCAGTCCATCAACGAAAGCGGCACGGACAGCCAGGGCAATGCCGCGGCCTACATCACGATTCAGCAGGCGGGCTCCTACCGGGTGAAGGGCACCATCGGAGAGCTCCAGCAGGGGGCAATCTCTAAAGGAGACCGGATTCTGCTGACCTCCCGGGTGGACTCCACCAAGACCTGGCTGGGCACCGTGACCCTGGTGGATTACGAGAACCCTGTCAAGAACGACAACAGCGGCGGCTATGTGATCTCCGGCAACGACTCCTCCAATGTAGCCAGCAAGTACCCCTTCTATGTGGAGTTGGACAATATGGACGGACTCATTATGGGCCAGCACCTGTACATGGAAAAGTACAGCGAATCCGGCGCCGCCACCGGCGTGCCCCTCAGCAGCGCTTTTATTGCCTATGAGGAGGACGGCAGCGCCTACGTCTGGGTGGAGAACAGCCACAGCAAACTGGAAAAGCGCGCCGTAACCCTGGGAGACTACAACGAGCAGACGGACCGCTACGATGTGGTGGAGGGCCTCAGCGAGGACGACTATGTGGCCTTCCCGGATGACACGGTGTGCCATGCCGGCGCGCCCACCAGCCACAGTCCTGTGAATACGGACACCGCCAACAGCGGCAGCATGGATATGGATGCCGGCCCGGATATGGGTACGGAGGCCGGGATGGACTCTGGCGTGGAGGCCGGAATGGAGGCCCAGGATGAAACCGCCCCCCTGGAGGAAAGCGCTGACGGCGAGATCACCGATGAGGATGTGCAGCGGGTCGTGGACGCGCTGGACAACGGCGACCTGAGCCTGGATGATGTCGCGGGCGCGGTCACCGATAAGACTGCGGGGTGACGGCCTTGAGCATTCTGAAAATGACCAATATCTGCAAGGACTATATGCAGGGCAAAGAGCCTGTACGGGTCCTGAAGAACATCAATCTGGAGGTTCAGCAGGGGGATTATATCGCCATCATGGGCCCCTCCGGCTCCGGCAAGAGTACCCTGATGAACATTATCGGCTGCCTGGATGTGCCCACCTCCGGGGATTATGAGCTGGACGGGAAAAATCTGAAGAACATGAAAGACGATGACCTTGCCGAAATCCGGAACAAATACATCGGCTTCGTGTTCCAGAGCTATTACCTGATGCCGAAAATGGAGGCAGTGGACAATGTAGCGCTGCCGCTGCTGTACGCTGATGTGCCACTGAAGGAGCGGCGGGAGCGGGCGGAGCAGGCCCTGGGGGTAGTCAGCCTGGAGGACCGGATTCACTTCCTGCCCAACCAGATGTCCGGCGGCCAGTGCCAGCGGGTGGCCATCGCCCGGGCCCTGGTGACCAGGCCCGCCCTGCTGCTGGCGGACGAGCCCACCGGCGCGCTGGACAGCAAGTCCGGCGCCCAGGTCATGGACATTTTTGACAAGCTCAGCGAGGAGGGCATGACCATCCTGATGATCACCCACGACGCGGACATTGCCAAGCGGGCCAAAAAGGTCTACCACATCCTGGATGGCGAGCTCCTGACGGATCAGGAAGGAGGCGGCAGCCATGAAACTGCGTAAACCCAAGCTGCCCGCAATCAGCAAAAAAATCTGGATTCCCATTGTCAGCGTGGTGCTGGCGGCGGCCCTGGTGGTGGGCATCCTTGCTGCTACCGGGAGCAAAAGCGGCGGCGTTGTCTATGTATACGACATCGGCATTGTGGGCATGACAGACTACTGGGGCGACAGCCAGGAGACCTCCGGCCGGGTCCGTTCCGACAACATCCAGACCGTCATGCTCAGCGATACCCAGGAGGTCACCGGTATTGAGGTGGCCGAGGGGGATACGGTGAAAAAGGGCGATCTGCTCCTGTCCTACGATACAACCCTGACGGAGCTGGGCCTGGAAAAGAAGCGCCTGGCGGTGGAGCAGCTGAAGCTGGAGCTCAAGGAAGAGGAAGACCGGCTGATGGATATCCGCAATCTGCAGCCCTACACCCCTCGGGAGGACTCCGGCAGCAGCTGGACCGCCCCGGAGGGGGACGACTTCGCCTACGACCATTACCCGGATTATTCCGTCCGGGGGGAAGCGGGGGACGCGGTGGTCCGGGAGTGGCTGAAGCAGTACGGCGGCTATGACGGCAGCAGCGCCGAAACGCCCCTGATCTGCTGGACCCAGAAGGACCACATCGTGGATGACGCGCTGATCAATGAAATGGCCGACTTCCTGGCCCGCTGCCGCTATCTGACAGCCCTGGACGAATACGATGCCAAGCTGGCCCAGTACCAGAAGGAGCTGGAAGCCTGGCAGGCATCCGAAGACCCGGACAAGGGCGAGGAGCCCAAGGCGCCGGAAGCGCCCCAGGAGGACAGCTATTTTGTAAAGGACTTCTACATGGTTGTGAAGTCCACCTATGGCAATAAGACCCTGAAGGATGACGCAGCCTGGCAGGGGATGCACGCCTATGTGAGCAGCTCCGGGTTCTTCTTTGTCCCCTTCGATGCCTCCGGTGTCTATGATTACACACGTCCGCCGGAGCCGGAGCAGCCCTCTGACGATGATTCCACTGTGGATCAGGGCCCCTTCTATACTCTGGCGGAGATCGTCCAGATGAAGGAGGACCAGCAGAAGAAGATCCTGGATGTCAAATACAAGATCAAGATCGCGGAGGCGGAATACAATATCGCCCAGAAGGAAGCCAACGACGGCAACGTGTACGCCGAGGTGGACGGCAAGGTGATCTCGGTGATCACGGCGGAGGATGCCAAGCAGAACAAGCAGCCCATCATCAAGGTCTCCGGCGGCGGCGGCTATTATATCACCGGCACCGTCAGCGAGCTGGACCGGGACAAGCTGGAAATCGGCAGCGAGGTCACCGTAACGGATTACCGCAACGGCACCTCCTGCATGGGCACGGTGGAATCCATCGGCGATTTCCCCAGCTCTGACGGCAGCAACTACTACGGAAACGGCAATCCCAATGTGAGCACCTATCCCTTTACGGTCTTTGTGGACGAGTCCGAGGACCTGGTGTCCGGCTACTATGTGAACATGCAGTACACCCTGTCGGACGCGGTGGACGGCATTTACCTGGAAAAGGCCTTTGTCCGCACGGAAAACGGCGCAAGCTTTGTGTACGTCAAGGGTGCCAACGGTAAGCTGGAGCGCCGGAATGTCACAACGGGCAAGACCGTCTGGGGCAGCTATGTGCAGGTACTCTCCGGTGTCACCGCGGAGGACGCCATCGCCTTCCCCTACGGAAAGAACGTGAAGGCCGGAGCCGCCACGGAGGCCGGCGACTACAGCACCCTGTACGGAGACTGAGGAGGCAGGAATTATGGTTGAAAATATACATCTTGCCTTTGAGGGCATCTGGAGCCACAAGCTCCGCAGCGTGCTGACCATGCTGGGCATCATCATCGGCATTGCCGCCATCATCACCATTGTTTCCACCATCAAGGGCACCAATGAGCAGATCAAGGAAAACCTCATCGGCGCGGGCAACAATGTGGTGACGGTGGCTCTGAATCAGAACGGCAATGAATACGATATGGGCTGGAACCCGCTGCCGGACAAGGTGCGCGTTATCAGCGAGGAGACCCGGCAGAACTTAGAGAAGCTCAGCGGCGCGGAGGAGGTTTCTCTCTATCATTCCCGCAGCTATTCCGATGGGCTGTACTATCTGAACACCCAGTTCAGCGGCAATCTGATCGGCGTGGACAGCCACTATTTCAGCGTCTATGGCTACCAGGTCCGGTCCGGCCGGGGCTTTACGGAAAAGGACTACCGGGAATTCCATAAGGTGGCCCTGGTGGACAGCACGGCGGCACAGAGCCTATTCAGCGGCGTGAACCCGGTGGGCCAGCCCCTGGAATTCGGCAAGGATGTTTACACGGTGGTGGGCATTGTGGGCCCCACGGAGGAGTTTACCCCCACCATCAACAGCATCAGCGATTACCAGCTCTACGCCAACGATGGCGGCGGAAGCATCTATTTCCCGGACGCCCTGTGGCCCCAGCTCTTCCAGTTTGACGAGCCCCAGAGCGCGGCCATCAAGGTCCGCAATACGGATGTGATGGCCTCCGTGGGCAAGGCCGCAGCGGACCTGCTCACCGGCACGCAGATCATCGGCGACAGTACGGGCTTTGACTACCGCAGCGCCGATATGCTGGAGCAGGCCCAGCAGCTGCAGAACATGAGCAAATCCACCAACACCCAGCTGATCTGGATTGCCAGCATCTCCCTGCTGGTAGGCGGCATCGGCGTTATGAACATTATGCTGGTGTCCGTCACGGAGCGAACCAGCGAGATCGGCCTGAAAAAGGCCATCGGCGCCAAGAAGAAGCGGATTCTGCTGCAATTTCTGACGGAGGCGGCGGTGCTCACCAGCATCGGCGGCATCATCGGGGTGCTGACCGGTGTGGGTCTGGCGGAGCTGATCTCCAAGCTGATGCAGATTCCCGTGGCCATCAGCGTCCCGGCCATCCTGATCGCGGTGGTGTTCTCCACACTGATCGGCGTGGTCTTCGGCCTGCTGCCTGCCACCCAGGCGGCGAATTTGAACCCCATTGACGCGCTGAGAAGAACATAAAAGGAGCCGCCGCGGTTTGCGGCAGCTCCGGTGAAATCCAGCCAAGGGCTGGGTGAAATCTGTCTTGCGACAGATGAAATCCAATCCGCGATTGGACGAAATCGCCCGTTCCGGGCGGTTACGGTGTCCCTGCGGGACGAATGAAATAATAAGAGACCGCGTTGCGCATTGGAAGCAACGCGGTCTCTTATCTTTCCTGCTTCGGCTTGGGGCACAGGGCGTTTCGGGGGATGAGCCAGGGGCTGCAGGGGGCTGTCTGCTCCGCGCCTGGGATTTTGCCGGTCTGACACCAGCGGCTGATGGTGTTCTGCGGATAGCCCCAGAGAAGGGATGCCTCTTTTGTGCTCATATACTGCTCCGGGCGGGCCAGAATCATTCAGCGAACCTCCTTGATTCCGATCAATAATGATATCAAGGAGTATTCTATAATATATGCGCTGATTTGTCAATATTTTTTGAATTAGCAGGAGGAAAAAATGGCTAACGCATAGCTTCGCTGCGTGCACCGGTCACATCTTTGCGGGAAAATGCGGTATTGCGGATCATACTTTTGCGCCCGCCCAGGGAAATCCTGGGCGGGCGCGGGACGGTTCTGGGATGCCGCCGGGTCAGGCGGCGTTCTGGGCGGCAAGGAGGTAATTTTCCTCCCGCTGCTGCTTCTGCTGGGCCAGATACTCCTGGGATTTGGCGATGCCGTCGGCCACCAGAAGCTCGGTTCGGTCATAGGAGCGCTGGGCGGAATTGAATTCGTTTTCCGTCATGTTGAATTTCGTCATCCACTCCGAGCGGATGCTGTCGTCCAGGGGGACGATGTTGTACTGCCGGGAGCCGTTGTTGCTGTTCAGGTTTACCCAGGTGGGGATGGCGCTGACATTCTCCAGGTACACGGTGTCATCGGAATACTTGGAGAAGGTGACGCTGAACAGAATGCCGTCCTCCGTGTGGGGGGTGGAGATGGAGCTGATGTTGCCCTTGCGCTGGTTGGACACGGCGTTGCCCATGGAATAGAGCACCACGGTCTTGTGGTCCGGGTCGTCATTGCTTTGCAGCAGGTCCACGGGCTGCACCACATGGGGGTGGCCGCCGATGATCACGTCAAAGCCCAGGTCGCAGAGCTTCTGGGCCATGGCGGTCTGATAGTCGTTGGGGGAGAGCACGTATTCCACACCCCAGTGCATATAAATCATGGTTGCCTCGGCCCCTGCGGCCTTCATCTCGTCCATGTAGCCCTGCACCTCAGAGTAGAAGGCGGGCAGATTTTCATAGTTGAAGTAGTTGCAGATGCCGGCCTCGCCGATTTCCGCGTTGCCGTTGAGCCGGGGGGTGCCCTTGGGGCCCAGGCCGGTGGCGTAGGTGTAGCAGAGCATGCCGACCTTGATGCCGTTGATATCCACAATGGTCCATTTCTGCTCGTCGGCGGAGAGATAGGTGCCCAGGGTTTGCAGTCCCAGCCCCCGGACTACCTCCAGGGTGCGCTTATAGCCCACCAGGGTGGTATCGAAGCTGTGGTTGTTGGCGGTGAGCAGCATATCAAAGCCCGCGTTCTTCGTGGCATCCGCCAGAGCATCCGGGCAGTTGAACCGGGGGTAGCCCGCGTAGGGGAAGCCGTTGTCCGTCCCGGCGAAGGTGGTCTCCAGGTTTACAACGGCGTAGTCCGCGGCGGATACATAATCCGTGATATACCGGAAGATGGAGTCGAAGTTATAACTCCCATCGCTTTGCAGCCCGGTGTTGACCACGGGAATGTGCATCACCAGGTCGCCGGTGGAGAGAATCGTGGCGGTGGACACCACATGCTCCGGCTCCGGCATGGTGGTGGGGGGCTCGGTTTCCGTTTCGGTGGGGACAGTGGCGATTTCAGCGGGGGCGGTGGTCTCCGTGGGGGCGGAAGCGTGGTTGTCCGGAGCGTCCAGGCGGATGCACAGACCGATCACCACAGCGTTGGCGGCAACCAGCAGGACGATCAGAACGGTGAGCACGCCCACCAGGGCGGAGCCGCGGTTATTTTGAAATTTTTTGGTCATAGAATTCTCCTTACGCGGCCTCGTCAATGGTTACGGCTTCCCGCGTGGTTTTCTGCTGGGCCAGATAGCTCTGGATTTTGCTGATTCCGGTGGAAACCAGGGCCTCTGTCCGGTCAAAGGAGGCCTTGGCCTGGTTCAGCTGGCTGTCGGTCAGGCCGTATTGGGTCTGCCATTGGGGGGCCAGGGACTCTTCCAGGGGGACAATATTGTATTCCTTGGTGCCGGAGTTGCTGTTCATGTTGACCCAGGTAGGGATTAGCTCCACGGAGTCTATATACACGCTGCCATCGGAATACTTGGCGAAGGTGACGCAGAAGAGAACGCCGTCCTCCGTGTGGCCCGTGGGGTCACTTTTCGGCATTTCCTCCTTGCGCTGGTTGGATACGGCGTTGCCCATGGAATAGAGGATCACAGTTCGGTGCTCCGGGTCCGTGGTGCTTTGCAGCAGGTCTACAGGCTGCACCACATGGGGATGGCCCCCTATGATCACGTCCACGCCCATGTCGCAGAGCCGCTGGGCCATGGCGGTCTGGGTGGCGTTAGGGGCATCGGTGGACTGCCACTTGTACTCGTCACCCCAGTGGAGATAGACTACAGTGGTCTCCGCCCCGGCGGCTTTCATATCCGCAAGATAGCCCTGAATTTGCGTGTAGAACGCCTCCAGCTTGTCGTAGGTGAAGTAGTTCAGAATGCCGTTTTCGCCGACCTCGTTGAAATTCAGCACGGGGTAGCCGTTCTGGCTGAAGCCATCGGAATAGGTGTAGCACACCATGCCGATTTTGATGCCGTTGACCTCCTCAATGGTCCATTTCTGCTCATCGGCAGAGAGGTAGGTGCCCAGGGTGTCCAGACCCTTGCCCCGGACGGTGGTGAGGGTTCGCTTGAAGCCCACCAGGGAGGTGTCAGCGGCGTGGTTGTTGGCTGTGAGCAGCATATCAAAGCCCGCGCTCTTCAGGCTGTCCACAATGGCATCGGGGCAGTTGAACTTGGGGTTTCCGGCGTAGGCGTAGCCGTTGTCGGAGCCGCAGAGGGTGGTTTCCAGGTTGGCAACGGCAAAATCCGCCGCCTGGGTGTAGGAGCTGATATAGCGGAAAATGGAGTCAAAGTTGTAGCTGCCGTCACCCTGCTTTCCGGAGGCGAGCACACCGCTGTGCATCAGCACATCGCCGGTGGAGAGCACCGTGGCGGTGGAGACGAGGGTAGGTTTTGCCTCCGTTGTCTCCTCCGAGGTGGTGTCAGTGGGTTCCTGGCTGTTGCCCCGGGTGCTCAGGGAGCTGTCGGGCCTGGGGCCGGCGGAGCCTGGCTTTTTCAGGCACAGGCCGATGACCACCACATCCGCCGCCGCCAGGACGGCAATGAGGATCAGCAGAACTTTTACAATGGGGGACCTTGGTGAACGGGACATGGGGAACCTCCAAATCAGAATTTAAGTATCCAGCAGATACCGCACTTCGTTGACCACCTGGCCGCCCCGCATATAGATTCGGGGCACCCGGCGGCTGATGCCGCAGACGAACTCATAATTGAAGCTGTCCGCGGCGGCGGCAATCTCCTCCACCGTGATTTGGGCGTCGCCGGAGCGGCCCACCAGGGTTACGGTGTCCTCCAGGCGGACGCCGGGAATGTCGGTGACATCCACCATCAGCTGATCCATGCAGACCCGGCCCAGAATGGGGGCTTTTTGGCCGTGAATCAGCACATAGAACTTCCCGGAAAGGCTCCGGCGGTAGCCGTCGGCATAGCCTACGGGGATGGTGGCAACCATGGTGGGTTTGGTGGTGGTATAGGTGGCACCGTAGCTGATCTCCCGCCCGGCCTCTAAAAGCTTCAGGTGGGTGATCCGGCACTGCCAGGACAGGGCGGGCTCCAAGTGCAGGGCGCCGGGGTCTACCTCGTCACTGGGGTACAGGCCGTAGGTGATGATGCCGGAGCGGACCATCTCGCAGGGATGGTCAAAGTTCATGATGCCGGCGGAGTTGTCCAGGTGGCGGATGGGAATTTCCACGCCCAGGTCCCGCAGCATCTGGTCAAAGCGGTAGAAGAGCTCTGCCTGGTGCCGGGAACGGGTCAGATCCTCGCTGTCCGCCGTGGCGAAGTGGGTGAAGAGTCCCTCGGCCTTCAGCCCCGGCAGGGCGGCAATCCGGGCGCACTGGTCCGCTGCCGCGGCGGTGGCCTGGAAGCCGATCCGGCTCATGCCGGTATCCAGGGCAAAGTGGAAGGGCACGTCTGCCAGCCCGGCATCCTGGGCGGCCTGGGAAAGGGCCAGGGCATCCTCATAGTGGAAGATGGAGGGGCGGATTCCGTTGCGGATGGCGGTGGGGAAGGCGGCAACCGGGGTATAGCCCAGAATCAGAATGGGCGTGGAGAGCCCTGCCCGCCGCAGCTCCATAGCCTCCAGCATGGAGCTGACGCCGAAAAAGGCACACTTCCGCTCCAGCAGCCGCGCCACCTGAATGGCCCCGTGGCCGTAAGCGTCGGCCTTAATAATCGCCATAATCGGCAGCCCGGTCTTTTTGGCCACCGCGTCAATATTTCTTTCAATGGCATCCAGGTTGATAACCACCTGGGTATTGTCGTAATTCATGCAGATCAACTCATTTCCGTAAATTCTCTCCCATTTTACCACTTTCTCAAAGAAAAGGCAACCGGGAGAAGAGGAAATTAAGAAATAGATAAACGTATAACCCCGGATAGGAGCCCCCTGCCTTCCCCTTGGGGAAGGCAGGGGGGCCATCCGGGGGTATACGTTCATCCATAGCCCAGCCAAAACAAGAACGGGGCTATCCTTCAAGAACAATTTTCCCCCTTCCAATCCCCGCCAACCTGTGCTAAACTACTCCCAAAAGGAGTGACCGCCATGGAACGCAGAGACAACTACGCCATTTCCGCCCAAAACGCCAAAAAGCTTTTCCTTTCCTACGACCAGCAAAAGCTCATCGACAAGCTGAACCTGAAATTTGACGATGCCTACCTCTATACAACCTTCCTCGGCTCCCCCTACCGGATCGCCCGGTCAACCGGGGATTTACAGCGCAGGGCAGGGGAAGCCTGGGTGGACGGCAACAGCTTTGACGAGGTGCTGACCCTCTTTGACCTGGTCTGTGACAGCGCCGAAGCCCGTACTCCGGCGCATCGGTGGAAGAATATGACGGATTTTGGCCTCCAGTTTCACCAGAACCTGATGGAGAGCCGGGACCCGCTGGCGGAGTGGGCCCAGGCGGAGCCGGAAGCCTTCCGGGGGGCGCTGCTGGCCATGGGGGCAAGGGAGATCCGGGGCGCGGACATTGCCTTTGCGCTGCCGGTGTTCGATATGCTGGAAATGGCCCTGTTTTTCTGGGCGGGGGACGAGGAGTTCGCCCCCAGAATCCGCTACCTGTGGGATGAAAACGCCCTGCAGTATATCCGCTATGAGACCATGTACTACTGCCTGGGCTGCCTGCGGACAAGATTGCTGAAAAAATGAAATTTCTCTTGAATTGCCGCCGGGTATGGTGGTATAATGACAGAAATTTTTTCGACAGAGGCGAAAGGACTGTAAGAAGATGATTGCGAAATCGGATCGGCTGACCCATGTGCACTCGGATATCCGGGGGCCGTTATATGTGGAGGCTCTGCGGATGCAGGCGGCGGGAACGCCGGTACTAAAGCTGAATACAGGAAACCCCGGCAACTTTGGCTTCGGCCTGCCGGACAGTGTGCGCCAGGCCCTCATTCACCATGTGGACGAGGCCGTGCCCTACTGCGATGTGCGGGGCATGGCGCAGGCAAGAGAGGCGATTCTTGCCTACCACCGCAGCTGCGGGCTGAAGGACATCACCCTGGACGATATCTACATCTGCAACGGCGTCAGTGAGGCGGTGTCCATGCTGATGACGGCGCTGGTGGGCACCGGGGACGAGGTGCTGGTGCCCTCTCCCTGCTACTCCCTGTGGAGCAACAATACCTATCTGGGCGGCGGAAAACCCGTCTACTACCGCTGCGACCCGAAAAACGCCTGGAACCCGGACCTGGAGGATATGCGAAGCAAGATCACAAGCCGCACCAAGGCCATCCTGGTGATCAACCCCAACAATCCCACCGGCGCGGTATACAGCAAGCAGACCCTGCTGGACATTGCCCAGCTCGCCAGAGAAAATCACCTACTGCTGCTGGCGGACGAAATTTATGATCGGCTGGTGATGGAGGGAATCCCCAATTATTCCATGGCGGCGCTGGCACCGGACCTGCCCTGTGTGACCTTTAACGGCCTGTCCAAGTCCCACATCATCTGCGGCTTCCGCTGCGGCTGGATGGTATTCTCCGGCCCCAAGGAGGAGCTGGCCCAGGTGGAGCAGGGCGTGACGGCCCTGGCGGCCATGCGCCTGTGCGGCAACACACTGACCCAGCTGGTGATCCCCGCGGCCCTGCAGGACCGGGAGAGCACCCGGACCATGATGGCCCCCGGCGGCCGGCTCTATGAGCAGAGCAGGGCCACGGTGGAGGGCCTGAAGAAGATTCCCGGGGTGAGTCTGGTCCCCAACCGGGCGGCGTTCTACCTGTTCCCCTGCCTGGAAAAGGGCGTATTTGACTTTGAAAGTGACGAGGATTTCGCCATGCGCTTCCTCCACGAGAAGCATGTTCTGGTAATCCCAGGCCATGGCTTCGACTGGTTCGAGGACCTGCGCTTCCGCATCGTCATGCTGCCGGAGCCGGAACGGATCACGAGGGCCATGGAGGACCTGGGGGACTTCCTGGACGAACACAGAAGATGATCAAAAGCGGTATGCACGGGGAGAAGTGCATACCGCTTTTCTATGGATGGCATGAATCAGAAGCGAGAAATTGCTCCGTTGAACGTATACCCCCAAAGGGGAGCCCCAACCTTCCCCTTGGGGAAGGTTGGGGCTCCCTTTTTTAGGTTATACGTGTAACCGGGCATTCAATTGCTTTTTGCGCAAAAAAAGAAGAGACACCCGATTGGGTATCTCTTCTTGGCAGAGGATGAGGGATTCGAACCCCCGCAAACGGAGTCAGAGTCCGGTGTGCTACCGTTACACAAATCCTCTATTTGTGGGCCGCTTGGCACTGCGTCACAAGCAACATGGGTATTATAGCACCGAAAGCGAAAAAGTCAAGAACTATTTTTCTTTTTTGGAAAAATTTTTCCGACATCCTTAGAATGCCCACGGGAAAAGAAAATATGTACCGAAAAAAAGAGAAAATGAAAAAAAGCTCTTGAAAAAAGGAAACGGGAATGGTACTATTGAATTGTAACATTTTCAGGCAACCATCGTCGGCCTGTTTTGGGGGATTTGGACGAGAAACCGTGTGCTCCTCCGGGCTTTCGGGGTGCCCTTCATAAAACCACAGGAGGGTTTTGAAATGGACAAGGTTAAATTACAGCAGGCAAAGGCCTGGACCGAAAAGGAGCTGGCTGTCTGCGCGGACTTCTGGCTGAGAAACGGCATGGACAAGGAGCACGGCGGCGTGTACACCTGCCTGGACCGCTACGGCCGGGTCTATTCTACGGATAAGAGCGTATGGATGCAGGGCCGGTGCGGCTGGATTTTCGCGTACCTGTGCCATGTGTACGGTGTGAAGAAGGAGTGGCTGGAGGCTTCCAAGAGCTGCCTGGACTTCATGGAAAAGTACTGCATCAACCCCGAGGCTGACGGCAGAATGTACTTCACCGTCACCGCCGACGGCAAGCCCCTGCGTCAGCGCCGGTATTACTTCTCTGAGGCCTTCTACGCCATCGCCAACGCCGAGTACTACGGTGTGACCGGGGAGAAGGAGTGCCTGGAGCGGGCCAAGAAGGCCTACAACATCTACTGGGATCTGTGGCACGGCGCCAAGGACCCCACCGGCCTGGGCCCCAAGACCATTCCCGAAACCCGCAGCGGCCGTGCCTTCGGCCTGCCCATGATCTATCTGAACGTGACCTCCGTCATGCTGCGGGTAGACCCGGAGAACAAGGCACTGTATGAAGAGCGCGCCCAGGGCTGCGTGGACGATATCTTCAAGTACCATGTCCATCCAGAGCTGCACTGTGTCCTGGAGAACGTGGGCCCCAACGGCGAGGCCAACCTGGACTACACCGAGGGCCGTATTGTGAACCCCGGCCACGACATCGAGGGCGTGTGGTTCCTGCTGGAGCATGCCAAGCGCACCGGCAACAAGGAGCTGGTGGGCAAGGCCGAGGAGATCTTCAACTGGGCCATCAAGGCCGGCTGGGACGAGGAGTACCAGGGTCTGCTGTACTTTGTGGACTGCCTGGGCAATCCTCCCGAGGCCTACGAGCACGACATGAAGCTGTGGTGGCCTCATGACGAGATCCTGATCTCCTCTCTGATGCTGTACCGGGATACTGGCAAGGAGGAGTACCTGGATTGGTACTTCCGCACCATGGACTACTGCAAGGAGCACTTCTCCGACGCGGAGGCCGGCGAGTGGTACGGCTACCTGCGCCGGGACGGCAAGCCTACCATGCCTTCCACGAAGGGCTCTACCTTCAAGGGCCCCTTCCATCTGCCCAGAATGCTGATCATGACCGATCTGATGCTGGGCGAACTGCTGGCAAGATAACAAGAACCCGAATCGCCGGGACCGTGCTTCGGCCCCGGCGCTTTTTGTAGGAGATCAATTATGGAAGAGAAGCAGCAAAGCGTGATTCTGAAAATCGGCAGCGACTACTATTCTCTGACCCCCGCGGAGAAGCGGCTGGCGGACTTCATTCTGGCCAATCAGGAGAAGGTGGTTCAGCTGTCCATTTCGGAGCTGGCCCGGGCCAGCGGCGTGGCGGAGGCCACTGTCTCCCGGTTTTCCCGGCATATGGGCTATAAGAGCTTCCCGCTGCTGAAGCTGGCGGTGGCCAATGCCATGGCCCAGGCAAGACTGGGGGATACCCCCCTAAGCGGCCAGGTGGGGCCTGCGGACGATTTGCAGACCATGGCAAAGAAGCTGTACCGGGCCAACACAGAGGCCATGGTGCAGACCATGGAGGTGCTGGATCTGGCGGTGGTGTCCCAGGTGGCAACGTTGCTGCACCAGGCCCGGCAGGTGCTGTGCATGGGCCAGGGGGGCTCCATGCTAATTGCCCGAGAGGCGGCCCACCTGTTTTCCACGGTGAGCAATAAATTCCGCCCGGTGGAGGACTCCCATATGCAGGCCATGGCGGCCTCGGTGATGGACCCCGGCGATGTGATCTTCTTCTTCTCCTACTCCGGCTCCACCCGGGATGTGCTGGAGATCACGGCCATTGCCCGGGACCGGGGGGCGAAGGTGGTTCTGGTGACCCGGTTCCCCAATTCCCCCGGCGCCCAGATCGCGGATTTTGTGCTCCAGTGCGGCGCCAACGAGAGCCCCATGCAGTCCGGCTCCGTGGCGGCCCGGATTGCCCAGATGTACCTGCTGGATGTGCTCTTCTCCGAGTACTCCCGCCGGGATCTGGACCAGGCACGGGACTACCGCCGCCGGATTGCGGAGGCGCTGAAGAGCAAACATACCTAGACCTGACTGTTTGGAAAGCCCTGGCGGGCTTTCCAAACAAACTTTTGCAGTCTGCTGCGCGCACTCCTTGTCCGCCTACGGCGGCCAACTCGCACACTTGCAGCCTGAGAAGTATTTTCTGTCAGGTACACGCCCCGACAGAAAATGATTCAACTCTATTTGCCGACTTTCGTCGGCAAACTCTGCGAGGCTTTTTAACAAGTCGTATGGACGCGCCGCGGCTGCGGTGCGTCCTTTTTTAAAAAATTTTTTACAGAAAAGATACCTCTTTACATTCCGCCCTGTGGTACGATACAATAGTATGGTAACAGGGAGGAAATGGAAATGGCCTATATTGAATTTCGGGATGTACAGAAGGTTTACGGAACCGGGAATGCCCAGGTGCGGGCGCTGGACGGGGTGTCCTTTGCGGTGGAAAAAGGGGAGTTTGTGGTGCTGCTGGGCTCCTCCGGCGCGGGGAAGACCACGCTGCTGAATATGCTGGGGGGCATGGATACGATTACCGGGGGAACCATCCTGTTTGATGGGCGGGATATTTCCCATTTGTCCGCCATGGAAATGGCAAAGTACCGCCGGCTGGATGTGGGCTTTGTGTTCCAGTTTTACAATCTGATTCCCAATCTGACGGCGCTGGAGAATATCGAAATCGCGGCGCAGCTGTGCCGGGACCCAATCCCGGCGGCGAAGGCTCTGGATATGGTGGGGCTTTCGGACCGGGCCCGGAATTTCCCGGCCCAGCTTTCCGGCGGAGAGCAGCAGCGGATTGCCATTGCGAGAGCTCTGGCAAAGAACCCCAGGCTTTTGCTGTGCGATGAGCCCACGGGAGCCCTGGACTATGTCACCGGCAAGGCGGTACTGAAGCTGCTGTATGACCTCAGCAAGGCCCGGGGGACCACGGTGATCATCATTACCCACAACCAGGCCATTGCCCCTATGGCGGACCGGATTATCCGCATCAAGAGCGGGCAGATCCGCTCCAATGTGCGCAATGAGACCATTGTGCCCATTGACAGCATTGAGTGGTGACGGGCATGAAATCCATTGTGAAAATGACCGGTCGGACCATCCGCTCCTTTTTTGGCCGGTATATGTCGCTGATGCTGATTGTCGCCCTGAGTGTCAGCTTTTTCGCGGGACTGAAGGTGACGAAGGAGGCTATGTACGCTACGGCCCAGGACTATCTGGACAGTCAGGCCTTTTATGACTTCCGGCTGATTTCCACCCTGGGCTTTTCCGAGGACGATGTGACGGAAATCTCCCGGCAGCCCTGGCTGGGCAAGGCCGAGGGGCAGAAGAGCGTGGACGCGCTGATTCCCTACCAGGACAGCACCGCGGCGTTTCGTTTTCTGGCAATTCCGGAGCAGGTGAACATCCCCTCTCTCCGGGCAGGCAGGATGCCCCAGACCAAGAGCGAGTGCCTTGCGGATGCCAGAGCCTTTGACGAGAGCGCCATCGGCACGGTGGTGCGCCTGAGCCCGGACAACAAGCAGGACACTCTGGACTTTCTGGAGACCGACAGCTTCCTCATCGTGGGCCTGGCGGATTCGCCCCTGTATATCAGCACGGACCGGGGCACCACCACCATCGGAGACGGGGCCCTGAAGGGCTTTTTCTACCTCCACCCGGATGCCTTCTCCCAAGAGGTCTATACGGAGGTGGATGTGAAGCTGCGCAAGGCGTCCAATATTTACTCCCAAGACTATGAGGACGCGGTGGACGAATACAAGCCCCAGATTACGGAGCTGGTGTCAAAGCTTGCCTGGGATCGCTTCGACTCCATTCTGGATGCCTACGGCCTGGACCGGGATCAGGCGGAGTATGTGGACCTGGAGAAGCCGGATACCTATGTGCTGACCCGGCGGGAAAACGCGGGCTTTGTCAGCTTTGAAAATGACACAGCCATTGTGTCCGGCGTGGCAAATCTGCTGCCGGTGTTCTTTATTATGATCGCCATGCTGGTGTGCATTACCACCATGACCCGGATGGTCAGCGAGGAGCGGACCCAGATTGGCGTTCTGAAGGCCCTGGGCTTTCCCGGCTGGGCTATTGCCGCCAAATATCTGCTCTATGCAGGCAGCGCCACGGTGATTGGCTGGGCCCTGGGCTTCTTCCTGGGCACCTGGGGACTGCCGGAGGTGTTCTGGTGGGCCTACGGGGTGCTCTACAAGTTTGCGCCCTTAAAGTACCAGTTCAGCCCGTCCCTTGCGCGGATTACCCTGGCCGTGTCGCTGCTGGGCATCCTGGGAGCAGCGCTGGCATCCTGCTGGAAGGCCCTGGGGGCGGTGCCCGCGGAGCTGATCCGGCCTCAGCGGGGCAAGCAGGGGCGGCGGATTCTGCTGGAATATATCCCGTTTCTGTGGAAGCCCTTGACCTTTTTGCAAAAAATCACCCTGCGGAATATGCTCCGCTATAAGCTGCGGATGACCATGATGCTGGTGGGCATCAGCTGCTGCACGGCCCTGATGGTGACGGCCTTCGGCGTCCGGGATTCCATGATTCATATCGGCACCCTGCAATTCGGCGGCATCCAGCACTATGACATGGACCTGTCCTTCACCGAAGGGGACCGGGCGGACATTCTGCGCGCGGTTGACCGCATGGAAAATGTGACGGATTCCCTGCTGTGCGTCAAAGACCGGGTGGATGTCTACGGAGACACGGACAGTCTGCGCTCTGTGACGCTGCTGGGGCTGGAGGACTGGGATCGGCTGCCGGACTATTGGACGCTATCCTGGGACGGGCAGGAATTGTCCGTCCCGGAGTCCGGCCAGGTCTTGCTCAGCCGCCGTCTGGCGGAGAAGCTTGGGCTTTCTATTGGGGATACCATCGAGGCGGAGGACAGCGACCTGAACCGGGCAAGCCTCACTGTTTCCGGCATTTTTGAGAACTATGTGGCCAACTACCTGTTTGTCCGGGCGGAGGACTGCGAGCATTTCTTCGGCACGGAGGGCGCCAACGCCATGATGCTCCATACCCAGGGAGAACCGGGGGAGGTGGCCAAGACCCTGACGGAGCTGGAGGGGGTCACGGCCCTGAACCGCATGGATGTCAGCCTGGACCAGGTGGATAGCGCCATGAGCTGCCTGAACTACATCATCTGGCTGGTGGTTGGCTTTGCGGGGGCACTGGCCTTTATCGTCATCTATAATCTGACCAATATCAATCTGGCGGAGCGCAGCCGGGAGATTGCCACGGTGGAGGTGCTGGGCTTCTACCCCAAGGAGACAGAGGCCTATGTGCTGCGAGAGAATCTGCTGCTGTCCATTCTTGCGGCGCTGCTGGGGATGCCTCTGGGCAGCGTGATACAGCCCATCGTCATGGGCATGGTCACGGTGGACAATTCCTGCTTTGATGTACACATTGAAAAGGCAAGCTACATTCTGGCGTTCTGCTGCACGGTGCTGTTCGCCTGGATCGTCAACCGGGCCATGCGCCGCCACATCCGCAGAATCCCCATGGCGGAGTCGCTGAAAGCGGTGGAATAAAGAAGAAAATCACCGGGATTTGTCTGACGCAGACATTTCCCGGTGATTTTCTCTCTTTAGTTTCGGATGCGGTTTTCCATGTGCCCGGACTGGATGACCGGGGGCTTGGGGTCCGCGGCTTCCCAGGGAATGGGCTTTTTCTCTTCTTTCTTTTCCATACCGTCGCTCCTTTTGGGGTGCTTCCCTCCAAAAGGATGCGCAGGATGGCGGGAATTATTCCGCGGGCGCGTCAAACAGGGGCTTTACCTTCTGCCGATAGAGCTTTGCGAAGAGAATGCCGGTGACGGCGGCGGAGGCGATCTCCGCAATGGGGAAGGACCACCAGACGTTGTTCACGTTGCCGGTAAGACTCAGCAGGTAGGCCACCGGCAGCAGCACCAGCAGCTGGCGGCACAGGGAGACGATGGTGGAATAGGAGCCGTTGCCCAGGGCTTGGAAGGAGGCGCTGAGGCTGATGCACACCGCCGCAATGGGGAAGGGCAGGCAGAGAATCCGCAGAGCCTTGACACCGATGGCCAGAAAATCCTCTGTAGGATTAAAGATGCCGAGCAGGGCCTCCGGGAACAGCTGGAATATCGCCAGACCCACCAGCATGATGCAGATGGCAACGGTGGTGGCGAGCTTCAGGGTGTGGATGATGCGCTTGGGCTTCCGGGCGCCGTAGTTGAAGGCGATGATGGAAATGGTGGCGTTGTTGATGCCGAACAGGGGCATGAAGAACAGGCTTTGCAGCTTGTAGTAGATGCCGAACACGCCGGTGGCGGTCTCATGGAAGCCCTGCAAAATCTGGTTCATGCCAAAATTCATGACGGAGCCGATGCCGTTCATGATGACACTGGGAATACCCACCGTCAGAATGGGGGAGATGACCTTCCAGTTGGGGCGCACATATTTGAGATGGATGTGGATATCCGGGTTGTGGCGGATGTTCATATAGATGCCCAGCACCGCGCCCACGGACTGACCGATGACCGTGGCAACGGCGGCACCGGCCACGCCCATCTTCGGCATGCCCCACCAGCCGTGGATGAACACCGGGTCCAGAATGATGTTGATGATGGCGCCGGTGCCCTGCAAAATCATGGTCTGCATGGCCCGGCCGGTGCCCTGCAGCAGCCGCTCACAGAGCACTTGGATGAAGATGCCCGCGGTGAAGATGCAGCAGATGCTGGTATAGGCGATGCCGCCCTCCACGGTCTCCGCTACAGAAGACTGCATGGTGTAGTAGGGCCGCACGCCGAAGAAGCCGAAGAGCATGAAGAGGGCGGTGCACACCAGCATCAGAAAGATGCCCTGACCCGCGGCCCAGTTGGCGCTCTCCTGATCCCGGCGGCCCAGGCTCTGGGACAGGTAGGAGTTGACACCCACGCCGATGCCCACGGCAAAGCCAATCTGCATATTCTGCACCGGGAAGGCCAGGGATAGGGCCGTGACGGCGCTCTCGGACACCTGGGACACATACACGCTGTCGACAATGTTATAAAGGGCCTGCACCAGCATGGAAATGATCATGGGCAGGGCCATATTCACCAACAGCCTGCCAATGGGCATCACGCCCATTTTGTTCTCTTTTAACGTTTCTGTCTGCATAACGTTCTCCTCTCATACACTTTTCATAAACCAGTCCATACTATACCAGAATGGCGGGAAAAGCAAGGAATATTTCCAAAATTCCAGACTTTTCTACGAATCCGGCAGTTTTTACGAATTTTGGAAGCCCCAATCGTGCATCTTGGAATTTGGATGCAAAAAAGCACCGCCGCGGAAAAGCGGCGGTGCAGGAGGATTCGCGTTTTACAGGTACTTCTTCATTCCTTCGGAAGCTTCCGCGGGATCGGCGGAGATGGTCATGGTGATTTCCATGTTGTTCTCCTGGGCAAACTTTGCCACCCAATCCACAAAGGCCTCGTTGGCAGCCTGGTCCTGACCGATGGTCTTGTACAGGTTGTCGATGAACACGTTGGTAATATCAAAGTTGCCTGCATGCAGGCCGCTCAGGAAGCCCTTCAGCATATCGGGAGAGCTGATGCCGTACTCCTGGGAGTCCACCAGACGGACCTTGTAAGTAACGTCGTAGGTCAGCTTCTTGCCGTACTCGATGCAGACCACATCGCCGTGGGCTTCGCTCACAGCGGCGTTGATGGCGTCGATCAGCTTCTTGGTCTTACCGGAGCCCTTCAGGCCCATAATAACATGAATCATCGGAATTTCCTCCTTTGCTATGCCAAAATAAATCTGGCTTGGTATCATTCTACCAGCAATCGGCGGTTTTTGCAACCATTATTTTTGCAAATATGCCAATGGGTTTGTCTTCTTACTGGTTCTCGTAGCCGGGCTTGCCCAGGAGCTTGAACATATTGCGCTTGTAGAACTCCACGCCGGGCTGGTTGAAGGGGTTCACGTCCAGAATATAGGCGGAAACGCCGCAGCACAGCTCCAGGAAGTAGAACAGCTCGCCCACCTTCCGGTCGTTCAGCTCGCCGCAGTCCATGGTGATGACGGGCACGCCGCCGTCCACATGGGCGGCCAGGGTGCCGAGGTAGGCCTTCTCGTCCACAAAGTCCAGGGTTTTGCCGGCCAGGTAGTTCAGGCCGTCCAGATTCTTCTCATCGCTGGAAATCACCATCTTGGCCTCCGGGGCGTCAAAGCGGACCATGGTCTCAAACAGGTTCCGCTGGCCCTGCTGGATCATCTGGCCCAGGGAGTGCAGGTCGGCGGTGAACTCGGCGGTGACGGGGAAGATGCCCTTGCCGTCCTTGCCCTCGGACTCGCCGAAGAGCTGCTGCCACCAGCCGCCGAACATCTTGAAGCCCGGCTCAAAGCTCTCAAACAGCTCCATTGTCTTGCCGTTGCGGTACAGCAGGTTCCGCACGGCGGCATACAGCCACACGGGGTTATCGAAGGAGCGCAGATCATAGCTTTCCTTGGCGTCCATAGCGCCGTTCAGCAGCTCCAGAATGTCTACCCCGGCCACGGCCAGAGGCAGCAGGCCAACGGGAGTCAGCACGGAGAACCGGCCGCCGACGTTGGCAGGGATGACGAAGGTCTCCCAGCCCTCTTCCGTGGCCATCTGCCGCAGCGCGCCCTTGCAGGGGTCGGTGATGGCGTAGATGCGGCCCTTGGCCCCCTCTACACCGTACTTGGCCTCCAGCATTTCCCGCAGGGCCCGGGTGGCGATGGCGGGCTCGGTGGTGGTGCCGGACTTGGAAATGATGGCAATGGAGAAATCCTTGCCCTCCAGCAGGCGGCACAGCTCATTCCAGTGGCGGGTGCTCAGGCCGTTGCCGGCAAAGTAGATCTGGGGGTCACCCTTGCCCTTGCCCATGTTGTGGTTGGGGCCCTGCAGCAGCTCGATGGCCGCCCGGGGGCCTAAGTAGCTGCCACCGATGCCGATGACAACAAACACATCGGAATCGTTGCGAATCTTCCGGGCTGCGCTCTGGATGCGCAGAATCTCCTCATTGGCCTGACGGGTGGGCAGGTTTTGCCAGCCCAGGAAATCGTTGCCGGCGCCGGTGCCGTCTACCAGGGTGGCGTGGGCCTGGGCAACCTCTTTCTCCATGGCCAGCAGATCCGGCAGAGCAATCTGGCCCCAGACGTTGGAAATATCAACTTTGATCATATGTTTAGGACACGTCCTTTCTAAAACGATTGGTTTTCCATGTCTATGTTACCGCAAATCCGGGCGTGGCGCAAGCCCCGGAGACCCAAATTTCTCTTTTTCAAAAAATATTTTATTTTTTTGTTGACTTCCTGCTTTGACCGTGGTAGAATAAGCCGAAATGCGGCGAAGAACCGTCATGTGGAGTCTTGCCGCTGGGCAAGACATTTTTTCGGTGAAAGGAGCTCGAACATGGATTACCGGCTGAAGGCAAACGTATCCGCTTCTTTTGAGTCCTCTTTTCTGGACGGCGTGGCTGCCGTTTTCAGAAATGCGGCTTTTTCTTTCCTCAATTCTTCTCAATATTCCGTTTTTCCCGGCTTTTGTGATGTGCATGTGCATTTCAGAGAGCCGGGTTTTTCTTATAAGGAGACCATCCGCTCCGGCTCCCTGGCGGCGGCCCGGGGGGGCTATACGGCGGTGTGCACCATGCCGAACCTGAACCCGGTGCCGGACAGCCCGGAAGCCCTGGCTGTCCAGCAGGCGCGAATCCGGGAGTCGGCGGTGATTGCCGTCTACCCCTATGCCGCCATTACCAAGGGGGAGCAGGGGGAGACCCTTTCGGATATGGAAGCCTTGGCACCCCAGGTGATTGCCTTTTCCGATGACGGCCGAGGCGTGCAGAGCCCGGAAATGATGGAGGCGGCCATGCGGCAGGCCAAGGCGCTGGGAAAGCTGATTGTTGCCCACTGCGAGGACAACACCCTGCTCCGGGGCGGCTATATCCACGAGGGCGCCTACGCCAGGGCCCACGGCCACAGGGGCATCTGCTCCGAAAGCGAGTGGGGCCCCATTGCCAGAGACCTGGAGCTGGCGGCCAAAACCGGCTGCGGCTACCATGTGTGCCATATCTCCACAAAGGAGAGTGTGGCGCTGATCCGGCAGGCGAAAAAAAGCGGCGTGGACGTGACCTGCGAGACGGGCCCCCACTATCTGACCATGGACGACAGCTTTTTGCAGGAGGATGGCCGCTTCAAAATGAACCCGCCCCTGCGGGGCCCGGAGGACCGGGAGGCCCTGCTAGAGGGGCTGCAGGACGGAACCATTGACATGATCGCCACAGACCATGCCCCCCACAGCGCCGAGGAGAAGGCAAAGGGCCTGGAGAAAAGCGCCTTCGGCGTGGTGGGCCTGGAAACGGCCTTCCCGGTACTCTATACCCGCCTGATAAAGCCCGGCGTGCTCTCCATGGAGATGCTGCTGGACAAGCTGGTCTGGAACCCCAGAAGCCGCTTCGGTATCCCTCTGGGCAGCGACTTCTCCGTGTGGGATCTGGACGAAAGCTATGTGGTTGACCCGGCGGACTTCCTGTCTATGGGAAAGGCCACCCCCTTCGCGGGCTGGACGGTCCAGGGCAAATGCATGGCCACGTTCTACGGCGGGCAGGCTGTATACCAGGCACGGTAAAAATTCTGAGCCCTGTAGGGGCGGCTATCAGCCGCCCGTCAGCCGACGGGCTTGCGGGGCCGGGGTTCAGCGCGCAGGCGCTGGACATTCCGGGCATCTGTAGCCGCCCCTACAGGTGCATAAAGATATTCGCATAGGAAAAAATTTAGGATAGAGCAACATTTGGAGGAAAGAAATATGGCAAAGAGAACAGACATCAAGAAAATCCTGATCATCGGCTCCGGCCCCATCGTCATCGGGCAGGCGGCTGAATTTGACTACGCCGGCACCCAGGCCTGCCTGGCCCTGAAGGAAGAGGGCTATGAGGTGGTGCTGTGCAACTCCAACCCGGCTACCATCATGACCGACACTACCATTGCGGACAAGGTCTATATGGAGCCCCTGACCCTGGAATATATCGCCAAGATCATCCGCTATGAGCGGCCCGATGCCATCGTTCCCGGCATCGGCGGCCAGACCGGCCTGAACCTGGCTATGCAGCTGGAGAAGAAGGGCATTCTGAAGGAGTGCAACGTGCAGCTGCTGGGCACCTCCTCCACCTCCATCGAGCGGGCAGAGGACCGGGAGCTCTTCAAGGAGCTGTGCCAATCCATCGGGGAGCCTGTCATTCCCTCCGAGATCACCTATTCTCTGGAAGAGGCCAAGGAGGCGGCCAAGCACATCGGCTATCCCGTGGTTCTGCGCCCCGCCTTTACCCTGGGCGGCACCGGCGGCGGCTTTGCCTACAATGAGGAGGAGCTGGTGGAGATCGGCCTGAACGCCTTCAGGCTGTCCCCCGTTCATCAGGTGCTCATTGAGAAGTCCGTCAAGGGCTATAAGGAAATCGAGTTTGAGGTCATGCGGGACTCCAACGACCATGCCATCACCATCTGCGGCATGGAGAACATCGACCCCGTGGGCGTGCACACCGGCGACTCCCTGGTGGTGGCTCCCATCATGACCCTGAATGACCACGATCTAAAGATGCTGAACGACTCCGCCATCAAGATCATCCGGGAGCTGAAAATTGAGGGCGGTTGCAATGTGCAGTTCGCGCTGAACCCCAACTCCTCCGAGTACTATCTGATCGAGGTCAACCCCCGGGTGTCCCGGTCCTCCGCTCTGGCCTCCAAGGCCTCCGGCTACCCCATTGCCCGGGTCACCGCCAAGATCGCCGTGGGCATGGCTCTGGAGGACATCAAGATTGCCAATACCAACGCCGCCTTTGAGCCGAGCCTGGACTATGTGGTTGCCAAGCTGCCCCGGTTCCCCTTTGACAAGTTCGCCTCCGCGGCCAACACCTTGGGCACCCAGATGAAGGCCACCGGTGAGGTCATGGGCATCGGCTCCAACCTGGAGGAGTGCCTGCTGAAGTCCGTCCGGTCCCTGGAGATCGGCGTGTGCCACTTCTATATGCCGAAATTTGACCACATGGAGACGGAGGAGATTCTGGAATATCTGAAGCAGTTCCGGGACGACACCATCTTCGCCGTGGCGGAGCTGCTGCGCCGGGATGTCAGCATTGAGAAAATCTATGAAGTAACCCAGATCACCCCCTTCTTTATCCGTTCCATTGAAAAGATCGTGCACATGGAGCGGGAGCTGAAGGCCAATCCCATGGACGTGGAGACCCTGAAAAAGGCCAAGGCCATGGGCTTTGGAGATAAGTTCATTGCCATGCTCTGGGGCGTGAAGGAGCTGGACGTGTACCGTCTGCGCTGCGAAAAGGAAATCTTCCCCGTGTACCGCATGGTGGATACCTGCCACACGGGAGCCTATATTCCCTATTTCTACTCCTCCTACACCGGGGAGAATGACTCCCGCCTGACGGAGAAAAAGAAGATCGTGGTGCTGGGCGCCGGCCCCATCCGCATCGGCCAGGGCGTGGAATTTGACTACTCCACCGTCCATGCGGTGAACACCATCCGCTCCGAGGGCTATGAGGCCATCATCATCAACAACAACCCGGAGACGGTCTCCACCGACTATACCACTGCCGACAAGCTGTACTTCGAGCCTCTGACCCCGGAGGATGTGATGAACATTCTGCACTTTGAGGACCCGGAGGGGGTCATCGCCTCCCTGGGCGGCCAGACGGCCATCAATCTGGCGGACCCGCTGATGGAGCGGGGCGTGAAGATCATCGGCACCGACTGCGCCGCCATTGACCGGGCTGAGGACCGCAACGAGTTTGAGAACCTACTGAACGAGCTGAACATCCCCCGGGCCAAGGGCAAGGCGGTGACCAAGATTGAGGACGGCATTGCCGCCGCGGCGGAGATCGGCTATCCCGTGCTGGTGCGGCCCAGCTTCGTTCTTGGCGGCCGGGCCATGCAGATTGTGGCCAACGAGGAGCAGCTGCGCCACTACCTGCGCACCGCGGTAGAGATCGACGAGGACAAGCCCGTGCTGGTGGATAAGTATATCGAGGGCCGGGAAGTGGAGATCGACGCCATCTGCGATGGACGGGATGTGTTCGTCCCTGGCATCATGGAGCTGGTGGAGCGCACCGGCGTCCACTCCGGCGACTCCATCTCCGTGTATCCCCCCTTCTCCATCTCCGACAAGGTCAAGGGCATCATTTTGCAGTACGCCAAGAAGCTGGGTCTCGGTATCGGCATTGTGGGCCTGTTTAATATCCAGTTTATTGTGGACAAGCAGGACAATGTGTATATCATTGAAGTAAACCCCCGTTCCTCCCGGACGGTGCCCTTCCTGAGCAAGGCCACCGGCTATTCCCTGGCGGACATTGCCACGGAGGTCATCCTGGGCAAGAGCCTGAAGGAACTGGGCATCTTCGATATCTACCCCACCGAGAAGAGCCGCTGGTACGTCAAGGCACCCGTGTTCTCCTTCAATAAGATCCGGGGCCTGGATGCCTACCTGTCCCCGGAAATGAAGTCTACCGGCGAGGCCATCGGCTATGACCGGACCCTGACGAGAGCCCTCTACAAGGCCCTGCAGGCCTCCGGCATGCGGCTGCAGAACTACGGCACCGTGCTGGCCACCATCGCCGACAAGGACAAGGAGGAGGCCCTGCCGCTGATCCGCCGGTTCTATCAGCTGGGCTTCAACATTGAGGCCACCACCGGCACCGCCCAGTTCCTGAAGGCCAACGGCATCCGCACCCACGCCCTGCGGAAGATCAGCGATGGCAGCGAGGAAATCCCCAATGCCCTGCGCCAGGGCCACATTGCCTACGTCATCAACACCCGGGACCCCGGCTCCAACGCCTCTGACGGCATCCAGATCCGCCAGATCTGCACGGAGTACAATGTGACGCTGTTCACGGCCCTGGACACTGTAAAGGTGCTGCTGGATGTGCTGGAGGAGACCACCCTGACCATCTCCACCATTGACGCGTGAGAAAGCTATGAAACAAGGTATTTTTGAGATTTTAACCAATGAGGCCCTGACCGCCAGCGTCTACCGCATGACGCTGGCGGGGGATACCTCCGCCATTACCGCCCCGGGGCAGTTCGTGAACATCCGGCTCACCGGGAAATTCCTGCGCCGCCCCATCTCCGTGTGCGACTGCGAGGACGGCGTGCTCACCATCGTCTATAAGGTGGTGGGCCATGGCACCGCCCAGCTGGCGGCCATGGCCAAAGGCGAGAAGCTGGACCTGCTGACAGGCCTGGGCAACGGGTATGACTTGGAGCTGACCGGGGAGGCCCCTCTGCTGGTAGGCGGGGGCGTGGGCGTACCGCCCATGTACTATCTTGCAAAGAAGCTCCGGGAGCAGGGAAAGCAGGTTCAGGTGATTCTGGGCTTCAACATCGCTTCGGAAATCTTCTTTGAAGAGGCGTTCAAGGCCCTGGGCTGCGCCGTCACCGTTGCCACGGCGGACGGCTCCTATGGGGTCAAGGGCTTCGTCACCGATGCCATGCAGGGGTTATCTTACACCCACTTCTGCGCCTGCGGCCCGGAGCCCATGCTGAAAGCCCTGTACAAAGCTTCCAATACCTCCGGCCAGATGAGCTTTGAGGAGCGGATGGGCTGCGGCTTCGGCGCCTGCATGGGCTGCTCCTGCAAGACCCTCACCGGAAACAAGCGCATCTGCAAGGATGGCCCCGTGATGAAGAAGGAGGAAATTCTATGGGATTGAACGTGAATCTCTGCGGCATTGAGCTGGATAACCCCGTCATTCCCGCCTCCGGCACCTTCGGCTACGGCTATGAATTCGCGGAGCTGTACGATATCAATATGCTCGGCACCTTCTCCTTTAAGGGCACCACCAAGGAGCCCCGGTTCGGCAACCCCACCCCCCGCATCGCGGAGTGCCCCGGCGGCATGATCAATGCCGTGGGGCTCCAGAATCCCGGCGTGGAGGCGGTGATTGCCCAGGAGCTGCCCAGGCTGAAAGCCTGCTTTCACAAGCCGGTGATGGCCAATGTCTCCGGCTTTTCCGTGGCGGACTACGCCTATACCTGCGAGAAGCTGGACAGAGAGCCCCAGGTGGGCTGGCTGGAGGTCAACGTCAGCTGCCCCAATGTCCACGGCGGCGGCATGAGCTTCGGCACAGACCCCGCCGCCGCGGCGGCGGTCACTAGGGCTGTCAAGGCGGTCACCACCAAGCCGGTGATCGTGAAGCTCTCGCCCAATGTGACGGACATTGTGTCCATTGCCAAGGCCTGCGAGGACGCGGGGGCTGACGGCATCAGCCTGATCAATACCATGCTGGGCATGCGCATTGACCTGCGGCGCAGAAAGCCCGTGATCGCCAATACCATGGGCGGCTACTCCGGCCCCGGCATCTTCCCGGTGGCGGTGCGGATGGTCTACCAGGTTGCCAAGGCGGTGAAGATTCCCGTCATCGGCATGGGCGGCGTGCAGAGCGCCGAGGATGTGCTGGAAATGATGCTGGCGGGGGCCACCGCTGTGGAAGTGGGAGCCGCCAACCTGGTGGACCCCTGGGCCTGCCAGCGGATTATTGCGGACCTGCCGAAGGTAATGCAGGCGTACCGAATCGAAAATCTGAAGGATATTATAGGAGGCGCACAGGAAAATGGGTAAAGACGTGATTGTAGCCTGTGACTTTTCCAGCGCGGAGCAGACCTTCGCGTTCCTGGATAAGTTCACCGGCAGAAAGCCCTTTGTAAAGATCGGCATGGAGCTGTACTACGCCGAGGGCCCGGAGATCGTCCGGCAGATCAAGGCCAGAGGCCATAAGATTTTTCTGGACCTGAAGCTCCACGACATTCCCAACACCGTGAAGAAGTCCATGGCTGTGCTGCGGAATCTGGATGTGGATATCACCAACCTCCACGCAGCCGGAACCACCGCCATGATGCAGGCGGCCTTGGAGGGCCTCACCCGGCCTGACGGCACCCGGCCCCTGCTGATTGCCGTGACCCAGCTGACCTCCACCGACCAGGAGTCCATGGAGCGGGACCTGATGATCCACGCCCCCATTGACCAGGTGGTGATGCACTATGCCGAGACAGCCAAGAACGCCGGGCTGGACGGCGTGGTGTGCTCCCCTCTGGAGGCGGAAAAAGTCCACAACGTCTGTGGAAAGAATTTCCTCACCATCACCCCTGGTGTCCGCTTTGCGGATGGGGATATTGGCGATCAGAAGCGGGTTATGACCCCCGCCGCCGCTAAGGCCATTGGCTCGGATTACATTGTGGTGGGCCGTCCCATCACCGCCGCCGCCGACCCCGTAGCCGCCTATGAGCGGTGCGTGGCGGAATTTGTCGACTAAAGGAGAAACGCCATGGAAAGCTACAAAAGAGAGTTTATTGAGTTCCTGGAAAATGCCGGTGTGCTGAAATTCGGTGACTTCACCGCCAAATCCGGCCGGAAGATTCCCTATTTCATCAATGCCGGCATGATCAAAACCGGCAGGGAGATTGCCACCCTGGGCGAGTTCTACGCCCGGGCCTATAAAGAGAAGCTGGGCGACAAGCGGGCCGTCCTCTACGGCCCCGCCTACAAGGGCATCTCCATTGCCGTGTCCGCCGCGGTGGCTCTGAGCAAGGAGGGGCTGGACGTGCCCTTCTTCTTCAACCGGAAGGAGGCCAAGGATCACGGCGAGGGCGGCGTGTTCGTGGGCTATGTGCCGAAGGCCGGGGAAGAGGTGGTCATCACCGAGGACGTGATTACCGCCGGAACCGCCATCCGGGAGAGCATGGCGATTCTGAAGCAGCTGGAGGGCGTCAAGGTTGCAGCAACATTTATCATGGTGGACCGCAAGGAGCGGGGCAAGGGCGAAAAGCTGGCCATGGAAGAGGTAGAGGAGGAGTTCGGCTTCCCGGTGTACTCCGTGGTGGATGTGTATGACATCGTCGAGTATCTGGAAGAGGACCCCAAGAACGCGGAAAATGTGGCCCGGATTCGGGCCTACCTGGCTGTGAACGGAGGCAAGGCATGAGAAGTTTAAATAGCATCCTGGACCTGTCTGCGGAGGAGCTGGACGGGCTCATTGCCACGGCCAAGGACATTATCGCCCACCCGGAGAAGTACCGGGAGAGCTGCAAGTATAAGAAGCTGGCCACCCTTTTCTATGAGCCCTCCACCCGGACCCGCCTGAGCTTTGAGGCGGCCATGCTGGAGCTGGGCGGCAGCGTCCTGGGCTTTGCCTCCGCCAATTCCTCCTCTGCCTCCAAGGGCGAGAGCATGGCGGACACGGCCAAGATTCTCAGCTGCTACGCGGACATTATGGCCATCCGGCACCCCAAGGACGGCGCGCCCTTCGTTGCCTCCCGGAATGCCTCCGTGCCGGTGATCAACGCCGGTGACGGTATGCACAACCATCCCACCCAGACGTTGGCGGACCTGCTGACCATTTCCCGGGAAATGGGACGGCTGAATGATCTGACCATCGGCTTCTGCGGCGACCTGAAATACGGCCGCACGGTGCACTCCCTCATTGAGGCCATGAGCCGCTACACCGGCATCCGGGTGGTGCTGATCTCCCCGGAGGAGCTGCGGCTCCCCGGCTATGTGAAGTTCGGCGTGCTGGAGAAGAACGGCATCCCCTATGAGGAGGTCACCTCTCTGGAGAACGCCATGCCCGGCCTGGACGTGCTGTACATGACCCGCATCCAGCGGGAGCGGTTCTCTGACCCCGATGCCTATGCCCGCCTGAAGGACAGCTACATTCTGGATACGGAGAAGATGAAGCTGGCGAAGGAGCACATGTGCGTGCTGCACCCCCTGCCCAGAGTCAACGAAATCAGCGTGGCCGTGGACGATGACCCCCGGGCTGCCTATTTCCGCCAGGCGCTGAACGGCAAGTATATGCGCATGGCCCTGATTCTGAAGCTTCTGAAGGAAGCGGAGGAGAACCCGGAGCGGGAGCCTATTGCCGGAGAGCTGCGCTACGATCTCGTCTGCCGCAACCCCCGCTGCATCACCGCTACGGAGCAGGAGCTGCCCCAGATTTTCCGCCTCACCGACAAGGCGGCGGGGATTCACCGCTGCATCTACTGCGAGCATATTGCTGAATAACTGTTGGGAAAGCCCTAACGGGCTTTCCCAACAAACTTTTGCAGTCTGCTGCGCGCACGCCCTACGGGCGCACACTTGCAGCCTGAGAAGTATTTTCTGTCAGGTACACGCCCCGACAGAAAATGATTCAACTTTATTTGCCGACTTTCGTCGGCAAACTCTGCGAGGCTTTTTTGACAGGACGCTTGGGGCATTCCATAAAGCTTGTTTTGCGGCTTTGTATTGCAATTGGCAGCTTGTTCCGTTATAATGGGCAGAGAAAAGGAGTCGATAGGATGGAATACAACAAGCAGATTTCCCAGATGACCCCCGGAGACCGGGTGGAGGGATTTTATATTCTCAAGGAAGGGCAAATTAAGACCTCCAACAGCGGAAAGCCCTTTTTGAGTGCCACCATTTCGGACCGGTCCGGCAATCTGGACCTGAAGGCCTGGGATTACAGCGGCCCGGTGGGCGCGCCGGAGGACGCGGGGAAGGTGGTCAAGGTCCGGGGAGACGTGACGGAATACCGGGGCACGGCCCAGCTCACCGCCTCCAATATCCGCATGGCCACTCCGGAGGACAGCTATGATACATCGCTGCTGGTGCCCGTGGCCCCCATTGACCGGGACAAGACACTGGAGGCGGTGCAGCGCCTGATCGACTCCATGGAGGACGGCGACTACCGCCAGGTGGCGAAGACCATGCTCGCCCGGCACCTGGAGACCTTCCGGAATATCCCCGCGGCGAAGAGCGTGCACCACAGCTTCCTGTCGGGGCTTCTGATGCACACGGCCAATATGATGCGCCTGGCGGACTTCCTGGCGGGGCTCTACCCCCAGATAATTGACCGGAGTCTGCTGCTGACGGGCACGCTCCTGCATGACTTTGCCAAGGAGCGGGAGTTTACCTTTTCCCAGCTGGGCATTGTGACGGACTATTCCCGCAAGGGGCAGCTGCTGGGGCATCTGGTGATGGGCGCCCAGGAGATTGCCCAGGTCTGCGCGGAGCTGGGAACCCCGGAGGAGAAGAGCCTGCTGCTGCAGCACATGGTTCTCTCCCACCACGGGGAGCCGGAATTCGGCGCGGCGGTGCGGCCCATGTTTGCCGAGGCGGAAATGCTGAGCCAGATCGACATGATGGACAGCCGCATGGAAATTTACGCCGAAAACCTGCCGAATGTACCGGAGGGCAGCTTCAGCAGCCGGATTTTCGCGCTGGACAAGCGGATTTATCACCACGAATGAAAAATCAGCCGGGGACGGGGGTCGTCTCCGGCTGATTTTTTGCGGTCAAAAAAAACGGGGGATTTCACCGGCTTTTTGTGTAAAACCGAAAAAAACGAAGAAGGGCTTCGGGAAATGTTGACAAATGATGAATTTTGAATTACCATGACCGTAACAAGTGAACACAGCTGATGTAATTTCGGATGCATGGCCCGAAAGTTTCTACCGCAGCGCCAGGAAGCTGCGACCATTGGTGAAAAAGAATACGCGCGTTCCGGCCCCGGTTTGGGTGGCTTTGGGAGGCGTTTGCTCATTTTTGCATCCGTGGATCAGTAGGTCCGCGGATTTTTTGACTGTTAGAAAAAAGGAGCGCTTTGAACAATGAAAGCAATGGAAGAGAAGATCCTCCGCGAAGGAAAGGTACTCCCCGGCGGGATTCTGAAGGTAGGCAGCTTCCTGAACCAGCAGATTGACTCCACCTTTTTAGGTGAGATGGCAAGAGAATTTGCTTCCCTCTATCAGGATGCCGGGGTCAACAAGGTTCTGACCATCGAGTCCTCCGGCATTGCCATTGCCGCGGCGGTGGCAATGGAGATGGGGGTTCCCATGGTCTTTGCCAAGAAGCACAAGTCCAGCAATGTGGATGGCTCTGTCTACTCCACTGTGGTTCACTCCTTCACCCACGGAACGGATTACACCGTTGTGGTCAGCAGCGACTACCTGGGCCCCAAGGACCGGGTGCTGCTGGTGGATGATTTCCTGGCCAACGGCAAGGCCTTGATCGGCCTGACCGAGCTGGTGCGCCAGGCGGGGGGCACCGTGGCCGGTGCTGCCATTGCCATTGAGAAGGGCTTCCAGGGCGGCGGCGACGCGCTGCGGGCCGAGGGTGTCCGGGTGGAGTCCCTGGCTATTGTGGAGCACATGACCGATCACGACATCACCTTCCGTCAATAAGTTGTTTTTCGCGGACGCGATAAACATAGAGAAGGAGGCCCGGATTTTCAGGCTTCCAAACGAATCAAGGAGGAAAAAGAAAACATGAAAAAGATTCTTTCTCTTGCACTGGTCCTGGTAATGGTCCTGGGTCTGGCTGCCTGCGGCGGTAAGACCGAGCCCCCTGCCGCGGCGGAGACCACCGCTGCTGCCGGTTCCGCGGAGACCACTGCCGCTGCCGAGACAGAAGCCCCCGCTGCCGTTTCTGACATCAAGGTCGGCTTCATCTTCCTGCACGACGAGAACTCCACCTACGACCTGAACTTCATGAACGCTGCCAAGCAGGCCATTGCCGACCTGGGGCTGACCGAAGATCAGTACCTGTTCCGCACCAACATCCCCGAGGGCCAGGAGTGCTACGATGCCGCCTGCGAGCTGGCCGATGCCGGCTGCAACATCATCTTTGCCGACTCCTTCGGCCATGAGGATTACATCATCCAGGCTGCCCAGGAGTTCCCCGATGTGCAGTTCTGCCACGCCACCGGCACCAAGGCCCACACCCAGGGCCTGAGCAACCACCACAACGCCTTCGCCGCCATCTATGAGGGCCGCTACATGGCCGGTGTGGTTGCCGGTATGAAGCTGAACCAGATGATCGAGGACGGCACCATCACCGCCGACGAGGCCAAGATGGGCTACGTGGGCGCTTTCACCTACGCCGAGGTTGTGTCCGGCTACACCAGCTTCTACCTGGGCGCCAAGTCCGTCTGCCCCTCCGTCACCATGGACGTGACCTTCACCGGTTCCTGGTACGATGAGACCGCCGAGAAGGAAGGCGCCAACAAGCTGATCCAGAACGGCTGCGTTCTGATCTCCCAGCACGCCGACTCCATGGGCGCCCCCACTGCCTGCGAGACCGCCGGTGTGCCTAACGTCTCCTACAACGGCTCCACCATCGCCGCCTGCCCCAAGACCTTCCTGGTGTCCTCCCGCATTGACTGGACGCCCTACTATGAGCTGGCCATCAAGGCTGTGATGAACGGCGAAACCATCCCCACCGACTGGACTGGCACCATCGAGACCGGCTCTGTTGTCCTGACCGACCTGAACGACGCCGCGGTTGCCCCCGGCACTGCCGAGAAGCTGGCCGAGGTCAAGGCTGCCATCGAAGACGGCTCCGTCAAGGTCTTTGACATCACTACCTTCACCGTGGACGGCAAGCAGGTGGACAGCTACATGGCCGATGTGGACACCGACCCCGACTACACCCCCGATACCGAGGTCATCGAGGACGGCGCTTTCCAGGAGTCTGTGAAGCGTTCCGCGCCTTACTTCGATCTGAAGATCGACGGCATCAACCTGCTGGACCAGGCATTCTGATTTTATCCCGGGGCCCCCAATCGGGGGCTCCGGGCAATGCTGCAAAGGGCAGCGCAGTGAACACCTTCGCCGCGTTGCCCTTTGTAGCATTTCACGACAAGGAGTGATCTTTTTGGAAGAGAAAAAAGCCGCGGTGCAGATGCGGGACATTACCAAACGGTTTGGGCCGGTTTTGGCGAGTGACCGGGTCTGGCTGGACATTTACAAGGGGGAGATTCTGGCGCTGCTGGGCGAAAACGGCAGCGGCAAAACCACCCTTATGAACATGCTCTCCGGAATCTATTTCCCGGACGAGGGCCAAATCTTCATCAATGGCGAGGAGGCCCTGATCCGCTCTCCCAAGGATGCCTTTTCCTACGGCATCGGCATGATTCATCAGCATTTCAAGCTGGTGGACGTGCTCACCGCGGCGGAGAATATCGTCTTAGGGCTGAAGGAGCCCGGACGGCTGGACATGAACAAGGTGGCGAAGAAGGTCAAGGACATCTGCGATGCCTATGGCTTTGACGTGGACCCCAACCAGAAGGTTTACAATATGTCCGTATCCCAGAAGCAGACAGTGGAGATTGTCAAGGTTCTGTACCGCGGTGCGGATATCCTGATTCTGGACGAGCCCACCGCCGTGCTGACCCCCCAGGAGACGGAAAAACTCTTTGCTGTGCTGCGGAATATGCGCAATGACGGCAAGGCCATCGTGATCATTACCCACAAGATGCACGAGGTGGAGGAGCTGTCTGACCGGGTGGCCATCCTGCGCCACGGCCAGTTCGTGGGCGATATGCTGACGAAGGAAACCAACGCCCAGGAAATGACCAATATGATGGTTGGCCGCCCTGTGACGCTGAATATCGACCGGCCCCAGCCTGTGAATTCCAGGCCCAGGATTGTGGTGGAGCATCTGACAGTGAAGGATGCCGAAGGAACCGTCAAGCTGGACGATGTGTCCTTTACCGCCAACGCCGGGGAGATTCTGGGCATTGCCGGTATTTCTGGCTGCGGCCAGAAGGAGCTGCTGGAGGCCATCGCGGGCTTGCAGCCCACGGTTGGCGGCTCCATCCGCTACCTGGAGGATGACGGAAAGGCGGAGGAGCTGATCGGCAAGGACCCCACCGCCATTGCGGGGATGGGCGTCAGCCTTTCCTTCGTGCCGGAGGACCGGCTGGGCATGGGCCTGGTTGGCTCCATGGATCTGACGGACAACATGATGCTCCGCTCCTTCCGTAAGGGCCGCTCCTGGTTTACCAACCGGAAGGACCCAAAGCATCTGGCAGAGCAGGTGGTGGAGGAGCTGGAGGTCAATACCCCTGGTGTTTCCACCCCGGTGCGGCGGCTCTCCGGCGGCAATGTGCAGAAGGTGCTGGTGGGCCGGGAGATCGCCGCGGCCCCCACGGTGCTGCTGACGGCCTATGCTGTCCGTGGCCTGGATATCAACTCCTCCTACACCATCTATGATCTGATCAACAAGCAGAAAAAAGCCGGCGTGGCCGTGATTTTCGTGGGTGAGGACCTGGATGTGCTGCTGGAGCTGTGCGATAAGATTCTGGTGCTCTGCGGCGGAAAGGTCAGCGGTCTGGTGGAAAAGCCGGACTCCTCCAAGAAGCCGGAGGTCGGCATGATGATGACGCGTTTGGGAGGCAAGGCAAATGGCTAAAAATCACTCTTCCGGTCCCGTAATGCATATTTCCAAGCGGGAGAACCTGCCCTGGTACGGGGCCTGGGGCATCCGCGGGGCGGCCATCCTCCTGGCGCTGGTGGTCTGCGCCATTGTGACCACGGCTCTGACGGGGCAGGACCCCATCGGCGTTTACAAGACCATGTTTGCCGGTGCCTTCGGCACTCCCCGGAAAATCTGGATTCTGGGCCAGAATCTGGCGATTCTGCTGGTGGTATCCCTGGCGGTAACCCCCGCCTTCAAGATGCGCTTCTGGAACGTGGGCGGCGAGGGCCAGATCCTCATTGGCGGTCTCGCCACGGCGGCCTGCATGATTCTGCTGGGGGGCAAGCTCCCCAACTGGGCGCTGATTGTCGTGATGATTTTTGCCTCCATGCTGGCGGGGGCCATCTGGGGCGGCATCCCCGCCATCTGCAAGGCAAAGTGGAATACCAATGAAACCCTGTTTACCCTGATGATGAACTATGTCGCAACGCAATTGGTTGCCTACTTCGTCATCCTCTGGGAGGTGCCCAAGGGCGCGGGCAAAATCGGCATCATCAATCAGTCCACCCAGGCGGGCTGGCTGCCCCAGATCGGCAGCTACAAATATCTGCTGAACATCCTGGTGGCGGCGGTGCTGACCATCGTTATGTATTTCTACCTGACCCGCTCCAAGCAGGGCTACGAGATCGCCGTGGTGGGCGAGAGCGAGCGCACCGCCCGGTATGTGGGCATCAAGGTGGGTAAGGTCATTGTCCGGACCATGATGCTCTCCGGCGCGGTCTGCGGTCTGGCGGGATTGCTGCTGGTGGGCGGCACGGATCACACCATTACCACCACCATTGCCGGAGGCCGGGGCTTTACAGCGGTTATGGTGGCGTGGCTGGCGAAGTTCAATCCGCTGTCCATGGTTTTCACCAGCTTCCTGCTGGTGTTTCTGGACCGGGGGGCCAGCGAAATCTCCACCATCTACTCGTTGAATCACTCCTTTGGCGACATCCTGACGGGTATTATCCTGTTCTTCATCATCGGCAGCGAGTTCTTCATCAGCTACAAGCTGAATTTCCTGAAAACCAATCGGAAGGAGGAAAAGTGAGATGTTTGATTTTGTTTCCTTTTTCCCCAGAGCCGTCATGCAGGGCATTCCGCTGCTGTTCGGTGCCACTGGCGAAACCATGACGGAAAAATCCGGAAACCTGAACCTGGGCATCCCCGGCATTATGTATGTGGGCGGCATCTGCGGTGTCATCGGCGCGTTCTTCTATGAGCAGTCCGGGAGCATCAACGGGGTGCTGGCGGTGCTGATTCCGCTGCTGTGCTGCCTGGCGGGGTCCCTGCTCATGGGGCTTCTCTACTGCTTCCTGACGGTGACCCTGCGGGCCAATCAGAACGTGACGGGCCTTGCCATGACCACTTTCGGCGTGGGCTTCGGCAATTTCTTCGGCGGGTCCCTCATTAAGCTCACCGGCGCGGAGGTTCCCTCCATTGCCCTGTCTGCTACCTCTGCCTACTTCCGCAAGGCCTTGCCCTATGAGAAGCTGGGGGTGTTCGGGCAGCTGTTCCTCTCTTATGGCTTCCTGGCCTACACGGCCATTGTCATTGCGCTGATTGCCTCCTATGTGCTGAAAAAGACCAGAGTGGGCTTGCAGCTCCGGGCAGTAGGCGAGAGCCCTGCCACGGCGGACGCGGCGGGCATCAACATCACCCGGTATAAGTACATGGCAACCTGCATCGGCAGCATGATCGCGGGCCTCGGTGGACTGTACTATGTGATGGACTACGCCTGCGGCGTGTGGTCCAACGATGCCTTTGGCGACCGGGGCTGGCTGGCCATCGCCCTGGTGATCTTCACCATCTGGCGGCCCAATGTGGGCATTTTCAGCTCCATCCTTTTTGGCGGCCTTTACATTTTGTACCTGTTCCTGCCCACGGGTTCCAATCTGGCGGTGAAGGAGCTGTACAAGATGCTGCCCTATGTGGTAACCATCATTGTACTGGTGCTGACGTCCATGCGCAACAAGCGTGAAAACCAGCCCCCCGAAAGCCTGGGTGTGCCCTACTTCCGGGAAGAGCGATAAAATGGAAAAAGCGTGCGCTGCGAAAAGCTTCACAGCGTACGCTTTTTTAATCCGTCCCGCAGGTACACCACAACCGCCCGCAAGGGCGATTTCGTCCGGTCATAGACCGAATTTCACCTGTCCCACAACAGATTTCACCCAGCCGCAGGCTGGATTTCATCGGGGCTGCTGCCAAGCGCGGCAGCCCCGCAGCATTATCCCAGAATTGCTTTGAGATCGGCCTCCGCCGTGGTGGTGGGGGCGATGTGGTAGGTTTCGGAGAGGAGCTTCAGAACGTTTGGGGACAGGAAGGCGGGCAGCGTGGGGCCCAGGCGGATGTTCCGGATGCCCAGGTGCAGCAGGGTTAGCAGGATGCACACGGCCTTCTGCTCGTACCAAGACAGCACCATGGACAGGGGCAGCTCGTTGATGCCGCAGCCGAAGACCTGGCTGAGGGCCTGGGCCACCACAATGGCGGAATAGGCATCGTTGCACTGGCCCATGTCCAGAAGCCGCGGCAGGGGGCCCAGACTGCCCAGGTTCAGGTCGTTGAAGCGGTACTTGCCGCAGGCCAGCGTCAGGATCACGGTGTCCGCGGGAGCGGCCTTTACAAAGTCCGTAAAGTAGCTTCTGCCGGGGCGGGCACCGTCGCAGCCGCCCACCAGGAAGATGTGCTTTAATGCGCCGCTTTTTACCGCGTCCACCACCACATGGGCGTTGTCCAGTACGGCCTTTCGGCCGAAGCCGGTGGTGACGGTGCGGCCGCCGTTGATGCCGGTCAGGGGCCGGTCTTCCTTGTAGCCCCCCAGCTCCAGGGCCTTGGCGATCAGGGGGGAAAAGTCCCGGTCCGGGCCGATGTGGGACACCCCGGGGAAACGGACGGCCTCCATGGTGAATACCCGGTCTTTATAGCTGTCCTTCGGGGGCATCAGGCAGTTGGTGGTGAAGAGGACGGGGGCGGGGAGACCCTCCAGCTCCTTGCGCTGGTTCTGCCAGGCGGTGCCGAAGTTGCCTTTCAGATGGGGGTACTTCTTCAGCTCCGGGTAGGCGTTGGCGGGCAGCATCTCGCCGTGGGTGTAGATGTTGACGCCCTTGCCCTGGGTCTGCTCCAGCAGGGCTTTCAGGTCCAGCAGATCGTGGCCGCTGACCACGATGAAGGGGCCCTTCTCAACGGTCAGGCTGACGGTGGTGGGCTCCGGGTTGCCGAAGGTTTCCGTGTTGGCTTTGTCCAGCAGCGCCATGCAGGCGAGATTGGTTTCGCCGACCTTCAAGGCCATATCCAGCAGGGCGGGAATCTCGGCCTCTTCTCCCAGCAGGAACAGGGCCCGCAGGAAAAAGGCGTTGACGGTATCGTCCCGATAACCCAGCACAGCGGCGTGGTAGGCATAGGCGGCCATGCCACGGATGCCGAAGAGAATCAGGGACTTCAGACTGCGGATGTCCTCCTGGGCGTTCCAGAGCTGCCGGAGATCATAGTCGTCGTTGTGGCCGCAGGGGCTGCCGCAGCTGGCGCAGTCGGGGACCAGCCGGTTCTTCTCGGCATGAACCCGGTCGATCAGAGACTGGATTTCCTGGGGGTCAAAATTGACATTGGTGACGCAGGTGAAAAGGCCCAGCTGGACGAGATCATAGGTTTCCTGGGTCAGCAGGTCCATATTGTTCTCCGCGGCCCGGGCCAGGCCGATCAGGGCCCCAGTGAGGGCATCCTGGAGGGCGGCGGTTTCGGCATTTTTTCCGCAGACACCTACGGCGCCGGTGCAGCCGGTGCACCCGGCGGTCTGCTCGCACTGGAAGCAGAAAGTGGAAGAATTCATAGTGGTTGTTCCTTTCGGTTGTTATTTCAAATTTCCGTCGGTGGTGACGATCTGGACCTTGCAGGGGATCTTCTTCCCGGCGCCTGCAATGGCGGTTTCCACCGCACGCTGCAATCCGCCGCAGCAGGGCACCTCCATCCGCAATACGGTGACGGAGCGGATGGCATTTGCCCGGAAAATGGCGGTGAGCTTTTCCGCGTAGTCCACGCTGTCCAGTTTGGGGCAGCCGATCAGCAGAACCTTGCCCCGGAGGAAATCCCGGTGGAAGTCCCCGTAGGCGTAGGCGGTGCAGTCCGCGGCCACCAGCACATCGGCGCCGTCAAACCAGGGGGCAGTGGTGGGCACCAGCTTCAGCTGCACAGGCCACTGACGCAGCTGGCTGGGGCAATGGCCCTCCGGCAGGGGGGACTCCGGGGCGAGCGTTCGAGCCCGGGTGCCGGGGCAGCCCAGGTGGGCGGCGGCCTTTTCCGCCTTGGTCTTCAGAACGGCGGCCTCGTCATAGGCAGGGGCCTCCCGAGTCTCGAAGGTGATGGCCCCGGTGGGGCAGCCGGGCAGGCAGTCTCCCAGGCCATCGCAGTAGTGCTCCCGGGCGAGGTAGGCCTTGCCGCCGATCAGGGCGATGGCCCCCTCGTGGCAGGCGGTGACGCAGAGGCCGCAGCCATTGCATTTTTCCTGATCGATGTGGATTATCTGTCGAATCATATTGTGTTCCTCCGTTTTTCGGATGTGATCTTTGTTACATGGCAAGTATAAAACAAAAAACACCCAGGCAGCGTTGCCACAGCAACAAAACTGTCTGGGAGATTTTCGGTATTAAAGGGGTTTTGACTTGGTGAATTTCGCTTTCCAATACTTGTGGAAAACCAGAATTTCGGCCAGCAGCCCCAGGGGCAGGGCGGCGGCCACATCGATGGCGGAGTGCTGCTTGACCACCATGGTGGAAATGCTGATCAGGATGACGCTGAACACCACAAAGGCCTTCCAGCCCTTGCTGGCGCTCTTTTCCTTCAGCCAGCAGGAGCCGATGCCGATGGAGTAGGCCACATGCAGGGATGGACACACCCCTGTGGGTGTATCGAAGGTATAAATGAGCGTTGCCAGATGGGTGAAAAGGTTATCCCGGGCAAATTCCGTAGGCCGCAGGTCCTGGACGCTGGGATAGACGATGTAGATGAACATGGCCACCGCCTGGGTGATCATGATGAAGATTTGCAGATTGCGGAAATTCTCAATATTATACAGGGCGAAGTAGCCCAGGCTGATGACGATGAGCAGATACCAGAAGCAGTAGGGGATAAAGAAGAACTCGTTGAAGGGAATCAGATCGTCCAGATGGCTGTGCATCAGATGGCACTTTTCCACAGGAATGAAGTTTTCTGTGAGGTAATAGAAGAGAAAATACACCAGCCACCCCAGCAGCAGCTTCAGGTGGGCGAATTCCGGCTGATTGAGCTTGTTCAGTCGGAATTTCCGATAGTCAACGACAGGTTGTTTCATAGAATCGCCTCGGTAGAATGATTGGTTTTGTAGTCCTTTTTGGGGATATTGGGGTAGGGCACCACGATGTGCTCCGGCAGACCCTCCGCGATTTCCGTAATGCTGTCCATCAGGGCCTGGCAGATCCGGCGGCGCTCTTCGGCAATGGGGGCCTGGGCGTTGAAACGAATGGGCTTGCCGAAGTAGATCTTGCGCAGCCTGGGGGCCAGGTACATGGGCACGAAGTTCAGCTCGTTTCCGGTACGCTTATAGTAGAGCTTGGCCACGTCCACGAAGTTCTCCTGGAACTGACACAGAATCTGGTTATAGCCCTTCTTGCACTCCGGGAAGATGATAATGTGGTTCCCGGCCTGGAGCTTTTTTACGGTGTCCCGGAAGGTGTTGATGACCCGGGTGTCCCGGTACACGGCGATGGTATCCCCGCAGCGCATGACGCAGGCGGCAAAGGGGGCAATGATGTAGCTGAGCAGCCGGAACAGGGGTTTCAGCGCCTTCGGCTTTTCGTCCCAGAAGTCGTGGTAGGCATAGTCCGGCACTTCTTTTACGGACATCATCTGTCCGGCGCACCAGATGGAGCGCTTGCCGGGAAAATACAGCTCCGCCACAATGGGACCGTTGGCCTGGGAGTGATTGCCCACAATGATGGAAGCCTCCTCCGGCAGGTTTTCCTGCCCCTCTACCGTGGTTTTCGGATAGAAGACCCAGACCAGCCACCAGCATACCTTATAAAATACTTTTTCAATCCAAGCTTTCAAGACCGCACCCTCCGTATCCCATCTTTCTGGCAGAATTGTAGCCTGGGAAGCTAAACTGCACCTAAACTGGGGGAACGCTTGAAAAAATATTAAGAATTGGGTATACTGTTTTCAGTTTCGTTTCGGTTTAGAATGATACCATATGCTTTAGAAAAAAGCAAGCATGAAAAGGGGGAAGCGCGGTGTTTCACATTCTTGTGGTAGACGATGACAAGAATACCCGCCGGCTGATGCAGGCGGTGCTGGAATCCGACGGCTATACGGTTACCACCGCCTGTGACGGAGAAGAGGCGCTGTCCATTATGGATCGGGAGCATGTGGATCTGGCGGTGCTGGATATTATGATGCCCAATATGGACGGCTACGAATTTACAAAAACCCTGCGGGGGGCCAATAACGATCTGCCCATTCTGATGGTCTCCGCCAAGCAGCTGTCTGAGGACCGGAAAAAGGGGTTCCTGGTGGGCACGGACGACTATATGACAAAGCCTGTGGACACGGACGAAATGCTGCTGCGGATCAAGGCCCTGCTGCGCCGGGCGAAAATCGTCAGCGAGCGGAAAATTGAGATCGGGGACGTGGTTCTGGACTACGACTCCCTGACGGTCTCCCGGGGAAAGGAGCGGCAGGAGCTGCCCCAGAAGGAATTCCTGCTGCTCTATAAGCTTCTTTCTTACCCCGGAAAGATTTTTACCCGCATTCAGCTCATGGACGAAATCTGGGGCATGGACTCCGATACAGGCTGGGAGACGGTGACGGTGCACATCGGGCGGCTGCGCAAGCGCTTTGAGAGCTGGCCGGAATTCGAGATCGTCTCCGTCCGGGGCCTGGGCTACAAGGCGGTGAAAAAGGTATGAAAAAGGGGAAGCAGGGCCGCATGACCCTGACGCTGATCCTGTCTACCTGCGTGTTTCTGGTGACCCTGGTGACGCTGCTGATCATCGGCATTGCCCTGGTGATTGTGGATCATGTGGGCCTGCTGGGCCGGTGGATGGAGCACTCCAGTCTGCTGAGTTTCTTTCTGATCATCGCGGCCATGAGCCTGGTGGGCGGAACCCTGATGGCCATGTTTCTGGGGGCCGTGCCCCTGCGGTCCATTACCCGGATGACCCAGGGCCTCCATCAACTGGCATCAGGGGACTACAAGGCCCGGATCGAGCCCACGGGCATTCTCGGCAGCATTGCCCCCATCCGGGATATGGTGGACAGCTTTAACGCCACGGCGGCAGAGCTGGAGGGCACGGAGATGCTCCGGTCCGACTTTATCAACAACTTTTCCCATGAGTTCAAAACCCCTATTGTCTCCATCGCGGGCTTTGCCAGCCTTTTGAAGCAGGGGGACTTGACCTGCGGGGAGCAGCTGGAATACCTGGATATCATTGAGAGTGAGAGCAAGCGCCTGGCGGACATGGCAACCAATGTGCTGAACATGACCAAGGTGGAAAACCAGGCCATTCTGACGGATGTGGCCCCCTTCAATCTCTCCGAGCAGCTGCGGACCTGTGTGCTGCTGCTGGAGCGGAAGTGGGAGAAGAAGAATCTGGAAATGAACCTGGAGCTGGAGGAGCACACCATCTCCGGCAGCCAGGAGTTGCTGCGGCAGGTCTGGGTGAATCTTCTGGACAATGCCATCAAATTTTCCCCGGAGGGCCAGACCGTGGAAATCTCCGCGGCGGAGGAGGGGAATAGCGTGGCGGTGTCCATCTGCAATACCGGCTCTTACATCCCGGCAAATCAGCAGGAGGCGATTTTCCGGAAATTCTACCAGGCGGACCGCTCCCACAACACCGAGGGCAACGGCATCGGCCTGGCGGTGGTCAAGCGGGTAGTGGAGCTCCACGGCGGCAGCATCCGAGTGGAGAGCAACCCCGCCTTTACAAAGTTTACGGTGACGCTGCCGAAGAATCTGTAACCCCCCAAAATCCCAAGGAAACGCGGCTGACGGATGCGCCTCCTTGGGATTTTATAATGGCGAGCAATGTGCGGAAAACGGAGGATTGTTTTACAGCCCAACGGTTTACATCCGGAAAAACGCGCGCTATAATGGGAAGAAAAACAGAAAGAAACGTTCCCGCACTCTATGAGAAATGGACCGTATGCTGCCGGGAGCGCAGGCCGCTGTGTGTCGGGATACGACCCGGACGGCATCAAGTGGGCCCTGATGACGGTTTGCGGAAACCGTGTGATTCCAGAATAGAAAGTTTCCGGGAGGATTTGAATGTGGCAGAATTTCATTTTGAAACGGAATTGCTTCTGAATATGCAAATGCTGGAGGATAACCTGCTGGAAATATACAATATCTCCTATTATCGCAGCCAGGATAACCGACAATTTCTGTCGGGGGCCTGCCTGTACCATGGTCAGCAGAGCCTTCTCTCCGGTGTCGTATATGTGGGAAGGGCGGAAACCTTTGACAAATACCCCATTGCCGATGGAGGAATTCCTTTGATTTGCATTGGCCCGTCCAGCCGCGGCTTTTCCGCGAACAGATATGCCATTGAAATGGCGGAATATACCGAATGGGAGACGATTTTTAACCGCGTCCAGGAGATTTTTCTTAGGTATGCTGCTTTTTCACACAATTTATTCCATATTCTCAATAACAACGGCGGGCTGTATGAGCTCAGCGTTGCCGCGCTGCATTTCTTCGGCAATCCGCTGTATATCCATGACGAGAATTTCAATGTCCTTGCATTGCCCATGTGGGTGGTTGGTATGACCAAATTTGTAGTTGACGAGACAACCGGTAATACAACAGTGCCCTTGGAGAAGGTTCACCACTTCATGATGGACCCGGAATACCGCAGAACGATGGACACCCATGGAGCCCATTTATGGAATCCCGCCAGCAATACGCACAGAGTTATCTATGTGAATATATGGAGTACGGAAAATGTCTATATGGGGCGGCTTTTGATCAACGAGCTGAATTCTTCACTAAAGCCCAGTGACTTTACCATGGCGGAGTATTTTGTCAGAATCCTTTCCCTGGCCGTTGAAAGAAACCAGTTTAAAACAGCAAGCCTGATCTCCTTTGAGCATATTCTCCTTCAGATGATCGAGGGAGAGACTGTGAGTCCCGACTATCTGAAAGAACGGATGCGTATGATCGGGTGGCGCATGGGAGACCAGTTTTTGCTGTGCAAAACGGTTCCGGATTCGGTGGAATTGAATGTACTCTCGATTAAAAAAATATGCAGCATTATTACCACGACCCTGCCGCACTGCTTTTCTTTTTCGCACGGGAATGAGGTGTATTCAATCGTCAATCTGTCTCTTGCAAACTGGGACGGGGATATTTTCCGGCAGAAGATGGTACACATCGCCCAAAATACGGAATCTGTTACAGGAATCAGCCTGCCGTTTCAGCAATTCACCCTTTTGCCCGAATACGCAAAGCAGGCAGGAAAGGCGGTTGAAATGGGAAAGGCACGGCATTCCGACGAACGTGTTTTCCACTTCTCCGCCTATGTACTGGATTATATTCTGGGCCACTTTCAAGAGGAATTCAGTGCCCGGTCCATTTGCTCGGAAGCTGTGTGGAAGCTGCTCGCCAGTGATCGGGAGAAGGGCACGGATTACCTGCGGACACTGAAGGCCTATTTCGACAATAATTACCAGCCCACCGCCGCCGCGGCAGCCTTGTTTATCCATCGAAGCACCCTCAGCTACCGCCTGGAAAAAATTGCGGAGCTAACAGGCGCGGATATCAACGATCCGGATACACGGCTGTATCTTCAGATATCCATGCGCCTTGTCACTTGAGACGGCGAAAATCAAAAAGCATACTGAAAACGCGGGAATGCACATTGTATTCCCGCGCTTTTCATGTGCAGAGCGCGCCAAAACAAATTTACAGCCGGAGGAAACGGACGATGGGCACACTTTGCGTTTCCGCATTTTGCAGGAAACACGGAAACACTTTTTGAGAAAATGGCGGATTTACAAGTGAGAGCATTGCGCTTATACTTAAAATACACATAGCAAACCTGAAAAATAAATCTTGGTTTGTATAATGTGAATAAAATTCTGATTCGGCAAAACGTCGAATCATCGGCGGCGTATGCATGACTATTTCCAATCGGGAATGGGAAAAGGGGATGCTCCTGATCTGAAACGAATGCAGGCTATGCTGCCGAAGGCTTTGAAAGGAGAGAATTGTATGGTCCCTATTCTGTGTACGCTGCTCATGATCGTCATTGTCATTGTGGGGGTTGTCAAGAAGTATCATCCGGTCTCTGTGTTTTTCTCTGTATCCATTGTCTCCCTGATTATCTGGTCCATGGTTACAGGCAAGAGTGCCGTAGGTGACGCGACAACCGGAAGCCTGCTGCTGGATGTTTTTGAGTACATCTATTCCGTAATCAAAACACAGGTGTCCGGCACAATGCTGGTTTGTGCCTCGGTATTTGGATATGTGGGGTTTATGAATAAGATCGGCGCTTCCCAGGCCTTTACCGCGCTGGTGGCCAAGCCCCTCTCCAAAATCAAGCAGCCCTACGTTTTGCTGGGTGTCCTGATCATCGTTGAAGCATGCCTGAAGCTTGTAATTCCCAGTGCCGCTTCTCTGGTTGCGCTGCTGTTCGCAATCCTCTATCCGCTGTTTGTTGCGCTGGGCTGCTCCGGCGCCACCATTGCCAGCGCATTTGTTCTGGGTACATGCATTACCTGGGGCCCTGCGGATGCCGGCGTGGTTCTGTCTTTGAGCCTGTCCGGTGTGGATATGAGCGTTTCGGATTTCTTTATGAATTATCAGCTGCTCACCTGCCTGATTGAGCTGGCGGTGATGACGGTTGTATTTATTATTCTGGCAGTTCATTATGATAAGAAGCACAGTGCGGATGCGGTGGAAGTTACGGAGGAGATGCTCAAAAAGCAGCAGCAGGCAATGTCCAGCTCGGCTCCCAGCTTTTACTGGATCATGCCGCTGTTTCCTCTGATCCTCATTATCCTGTTCAGCGGAAAGATTTTCCCGGTTACTTTGAGCGTTGTCGCGGTTGTAGTACTGTCTTATGTTTTGGCAGACATCATTCATTTGATCACCAACCGTAAGAACTTCAAGACCGCGCTTACGGATATCCAGGGTGGACTGAATGAGCTGGGGCGCTTCCTGGGCAGCATGGGCTTCCTGGTTGTGGGCGGCGCTCTGTTTGCCGGTGTGATCTCCAAGGTCGGTGGAATGACCCTGCTGGTCACCGCACTGAATAATCTGGGTGGCGGAACCATCTTCCTGTGTGCCCTCGGTGTAATTGTCGGTATTGTCGTGGTTGCCTGCACCGGTTCCTATACCGCAAATCTGAATATCTTTGTGCCGTTCATGGTATCCGTAGGAACGGTGACCGGAGCGGATCTGGCCGCCATGGCCTTCCTTGGCAATATGGCCTGTGGCCTGGGATCCGCACTGACACCGGTATCTGCCTCTATGCTGTTTGTTACCGGCGAATGCAAGGTGGACTTCCCGGTGGTTTTGAAGCAGAACATTATTCCCGTACTGTCTGCCGCCGTTGCGGGCTTCCTTGTGACGGCAGTCATGAGGGGCCTGTGATCCAATCATTTGCTGGGCTGCGGAAAGGCTCTGACTTTCCGCGCGCTTTCCAGAAATAAAAAAGAAGGGGTAATGATATGAGCCACGTTGTCATCACATTTCTTGTCCTTGCCTTTGTTATTGTGGCAATCATTTCAAAGAAAATCCCGGTAATTGCCGTTGGCCTGTTGATCCCCTTCTTTTTGGTTGTCAGCGGTGTGGTTCCGGCTGCGTCGGCGTTCAGCAATTTGGGCAGTAAGACAAATTTCCTGATTATCGGCGCGCTGGCCCTGGGGGATGCCTGCTTTCAGACCGGCCTGACGGAGCAGATCGGGACCTATGTGATCCGTTACACACAGCGCTTTACCAACGAATCGGTTAAGCTTTTTCTGATTTCCATGCTGGCAGCGGTGATGTCTTCCTTCCTGTCCAGCTTTGGTGTCCAGGTTGCGCTGCTGTCACTGATTATTGTTATGTCCCAGATGCTGCGTATCAGCAAAACCCGGGCCATGCTGGCGCTGGGGTATGGTGCTACGATTGGAGGAACCTGGACGATCATTGGCACGCCAATTATGTTTATGGCGAAATCCACCTACGAGGCAACCGTTTCGGATGGCACCATCGGAATGTTTGAAATTGGTCTTGTCTCTATTCCGGTTGGAATCCTTGTTTTGCTTGTTTTTTCGTTCCTGACTTCCAGATACCTGCCGGATCGCTGTGCGGATCAAGTCCTTTCCGAGCAGCGGACACAGCCCCAGACACAAAATGCTGCGGCAACACCGCGAAATCGCAAAATTGTTGCGGTTACCTTCGTGATGTTCGTTATTCTGGTTGCTCTGGACGGCCAGATACCGTTGGCAGCGAATATGGTGTCCGTGCTGGTGCTGCTGATTTTAGGTGCCACAGGCGTTTCCTCTACCAAGCAGATGATAAACTGCATCAACTGGGATGTTCTGCTGTTTATTTCCGGAATCACCCTTTTGTCGGATACCATGACTTCCTCTGGTGTCAGCGGAATGATCGGAGATTTCCTCATTTCTACGGTTGGCCGTACAAACAATCCGTATATCATTGTCGGCATTGTCTGCCTGATCAGCAGTATCCTTACACAGCTTATGAGCAATTCCGGAGCGTTTGGAATTATGCTCCCGCTGCTTCCGGTGATTTCCAGCTCCTTGGGGGTGAATCTCAAGCCGCTGCTTGTGGCGGCAGCTATTTCCTGCACTGCCGGGTTCTGTCTCCCAATCAGTGCCCCGTCTTATATCATGCTTGCCAGTGAAGGGAATATCCAGACAGGCGACTGGATTCAACAGGGAGTGCCCGCGCTGCTCATTACGCTTATGCTGTCGGTGATTCTGATTCCCGCGCTGTTCCCGTTATTCTAACATAATCATACTATTTTAGGGAGGTTACCAGCTATGTCTCATCCTTTCCACGAAGAAGAACTGAAGGTTCAGGAAATATCAAAAGTATTCCGGGATGCCCAGGTTCCGCTGTTCCACTATCCGGTATCCATGAAAGAGGGCTGGCGGCAGATGGCGCTGGAACGCAAGCCCATCTGGCTTGGCACCGGCGGTGAAACGTTTAACTTCTATCCCGATGTGATCCCGGACAACCGGGCCAGAGGCTGTATCAATGACGGCGGCATCCGCATCAGTGACAGCGAAAAGGGCGGTAGGGATATGTTTGGAATCCAATGGACGTATATTCCGGTTGCCGGAGGCTCCATTGAAACGCCGGGTATTCCTCCGCTTATGAGCGACGCAAATGATTGGGAATCCGTCATCCATTTTCCGGATATTGACAGCTGGGATTGGAAGGGCTGCGCCGAAAGAAACAAAGAATTCCTGAATAACGGGCGGTTTAACTATGTGCCGCTGTTTAATGGCTTTGGCTTTGAGCGCTTGGTTTCCTTCATGGGGTTTGAAGACGCGGCCATGGCGCTGATTGATGAGGACCAGGAAGAAGCATTGATCGCGCTGTTTGACAGACTTTCGGACCTTTGCTGCGATATTGTTGACAGAGTCTGCCAGTACTTTGATATCGATGGCTTCCAGGTTCACGATGACTGGGGCTCCCAGCGCGCGCCTTTCTTTAGCTTTGAGGTAGGCAGGAAGCTTCTTGTGCCCGGTATGCGGAAGATTACGGACCGCATCCACAGCCACGGTAAGGTGGCAGAGCTCCACAGTTGTGGCTGCAATGAGCGACAGATCGAGAACTTCATTGCCGGAGGATGGGATATCTGGGGGCCCATGGCGGAAATCAACGATACCAAGCGCCTGTACAGAGAATACGGTGACAAGATTATTATTGGCGTTGCGCTCGACCCCTACGATTCTGAGAAGGATAGCGAAGAGGAGGTTCGGGCAAAGGCGGACGCGTTTGTGCAGGAATTCTGCACGGATCCGCAGAAGGTCTGCATTGTGAATCGGTATTTCGCACCATACCTGCGGGATGCCTACGCAGAAGAGCTCTATAAGGCTTCCCGTCTGGCCTATCACAACTGATTTTATAGTTTTGCGCCAGAGATGAAAATGCGGGCCCATTCCGATTTGGGGTGGGCCCGCATTGATAATCTCCTGAACAAAAATACCGGTCAATGCCATTTTAAGGGGTATCCGATCCAAGAGAAATATTCCATAAAAGAACTGCTTCGAGCAGAGTGCACAATTTTATTTCCTCCTTCTTGTGCAAAACAAGGGTTTTGGGGCTCCGTGCTTTTACAAGGCCGCCCGGCGGTGCTATGATGGGGAAAACCATTCGGAAAGGACGAATAGCCATGAAACGTTCGGAAATCAACTTCAACCCGCCCGTGGGCCGCTTCCCCGCCATCGAGGAGGACGAGCCGCCGTATCGGCTGCTGTGCAATGAGTACCCCCAAGCAAAATGAAATCCAGCCCGCGGCTGGGTGAAATCTGCCTTGCGACAGGTGAAATCCGGTATGGACCGGATTTCACCGGGCCTGCCCGGCAGGCTCCTTACTGGTCACAAATCGAGCCGTCCAGATTCAGGCGGGTCATGACCTTGTGGGGGCGGAAGGGGAATTTCTCTTCTACGTCCGGGATCAGGTCGATGCCGATGCCGGGCTCCTGGGGGATTTCCAGGTAGCCGTTTTTCACCTCCGGGATGTGGTCCACCATGTCCCGCTGCCGCAGCTTTACGCCGGAAACCGTCAGATGGTCGGCTACGGAGGCGGCGTTGGGGTCCGGGTACTCTGTGATGGCGATGTTGTCTGTGGCGGCCACGAATTGGGCTACGGCGTTGGTCATCACGGGGCTGCAGGGGTTGTGTGGCACCAGGCTCTTGTGGTGGGCCTCTGCCACGGCGGCGATTTTCTTCGCCCCGGTGAAGCCGCCGCAGACACCCAGGGAGGCCCGGACGTAGCTGCAGGCGTTCCGATTCAATAGCTGCTCAAATTCGTGGACGGTGTGAATCCGCTCGCCGGTGGCAATGGGAATCCGGCACTGGCGGGCCACATTGCCCATCTCGTCAAAGTTGTCCGGGCGGATGGGGTCCTCTAGGAACATGGGGTTATAGGGTTCCAGTCGGGCGGAGAGCTGGACGGCCAGACCGGGTTCCAGCCGCCGATGCAGCTCCAGGCACAGGTCCACTTCCTCGCCTACGGCCTCCCGGATTTTGGCGACGCGCCGTTCCGCCTTGTAGAGCATGGCGGCGCTGCTGTCGGCATAGGGCTGGGTCCGGGGCTCGTCCAGGTAGGGGTTCAGGTGGCCCAGGGCAGTGAAGCCCTGCTCTACACCCCGGATGGCATTGGCAACCAGCTCCTCCTCCGTCCGTCCGGCGGTGTGGTTGTAGACCCGAATCTTGTCCCGGCACTTGCCGCCAAGCAGCTGATAAACCGGAACGCCGAAGAATTTGCCCGCAATGTCATACAGGGCAATGTCAATGGCGGACAGCGCGCCCATGACGGCAGCCCCACGGAAATGGGAGAAACGATAGAGGTACTGCCAGTGGTGCTCAATGTCCAGAGGATTCTTGTCCAGCAGATAGTCCTTCATGGTGTAAATTGCCTGGGCGGAGGCTTCCAGGAAGCCCCAGGCGCCGCTTTCTCCCAGGCCGGTAATTCCGGCATCGGTTTCAATTTTGCAGTAGACGGCCCGGTTGGCCCGCAGAACTTTTACATCGGTAATTTTCATGTCCGCTTCCTCCTTACCCAATCCGATAGGGTTCCAGTACGTCCCGGTTGATGTCCAACCCGGCACCGGGGGCCTGGCTGGGGCTGACGGTGCCATCGGGGTTGAAGACCACGGGGTTCTGGAAGGCCTCATAGACCTTGGCATCGTACTGCGGGGGATAGAACTCGGCAAAGTTTACGTTGGGCACGGCGCAGTCCAGGTGGATGTGCAGCTGCTGCTGGCCGTGGGGGCTCAGGATGATGCCGTTGGCATCGGCATAGGAGGCTACCTTCATAAATTCCGTGACACCGCCCAGACTGGCTGCGTCCGGGTTCAGAATGCTGACGGCCCCGGTGGACATCAGGTCCCGGAAGCCGAAGCGGGTGACCTCATTTTCGCCGCAGGCGATGGGAATATTGCTCTTGGCGGCAACCTTGCGATAGCCGTCGTAGTCGTCAGCATCCACAGGCTCCTCGAACCAATAGGGGTTGAATTCCTCTACCATATGGGAGAAGCGGATGGCCTCAAAGAATTTGTAGGCGCAGTTGGCATCCAGCATCAGCGTGGTTTCCGGACCGATGACCTCCCGGACGGCCTTCACCCGGGCCCGGTCCTCCTCCATGGAGACACCGCCCACCTTCATCTTGACGGCGTGAACGCCCCAGCTCAAATACTGCTCCATCTCTGCCTGCAATTCCCGGATACCCTTTCCCTGGGCATAGTACCCACCGGCCACATAGCAGGGCACCTTCTCCCGGGCCCCGCCCAGCAGGCGGTAAAGAGGCATCCCTGCGGCCTTGGCCTTGATATCCCAGAGGGCAATGTCGATGGCGGAGACGGTTTTACAGCTGGTGCCCCGGCGGCCGATGAATTTGGGCACATAGGTCATCGGCCAGAGCCGCTCGTTGTTCAGGGGGTCCTGGCCCAGAATGGCCTTGCCCATGGATTCGGCAAACTCAATGGCCCAGCTGCAGCCATAGCCGGTGAGCCCAGCGTCGGTTTCGATGACCAGCAGATTCAGGTCGTTGTGGGTGTAGACGTGCTTGCCGTTGGCAATGGGTTTTTCTTTGGGCCAGCGGTATTTTTCGGTGTAGACTTTTGTGATTTTCATAGGAGCCTCCTTGTCGGTTTCCTTATTTCTGTCTATATTGTATAATTTGCCGGAAGAAAAGTCGAATAGCGTTTCCTTTTGGATTATTGATGTTTTTTATGGCCGGACGGTTTACACCCGGAAAAAAACACGCTATAATGGAAGAAAAACGGAAAGGAGCTTTCCCATGCTCTATGAAAAACTGGATTATGTGCTGGCGGTGGCGGAGGAGCGGAACCTGACCAAGGCGGCCCAGCGGCTCTATATCTCCCAGCCCACCCTGACGCTGTACCTGAACCGGCTGGAAGAGGAGCTGGGAACCAAGCTCTTTGACCGGACAAAATCCCCCATTGCCATTACCCAGGCGGGGCAGTACTATGTGCAGAAGATGAAGCAGGTGGCCATGGCGGAGCGGACCATTCGCAGCGATTTGAAGTTCATGTCCAATCCCACCCAGACCTTGGTGGTGGGCATCGGTCAGGTTCGGGGGAACCACTGGATGCCCATTCTGCTGCCGGAATTCTGTGCCCGCCATCCTCAGACAAACATCCAGGTTTTGCAGAAGTCCGAGGAGGCTATTTACGAGGGCCTGGAGCAGCAGCGGGTGGATCTGGTGATCGGGGCCTACCCCACGGCCTCGCCAGATTTTGCCGTTGAAGAGCTGATGTTTGAAAAGGTATTTCTGGCCGCCCACAAGCGCTTTGGGGTGATTCCCAGGGAGAAGCGGGGACTCTATGACATTGCCCATCCCTATCCAGCCCAGCCGGAGCAGCTGCGGGGGTTGCCCTTCATCACGCCGGGAATCGGAAACGGCCTGTATGCCAGCTATGAAACGCTCATTCGGGAAAACGGGCTCCACCCCGCCCGGACCATTGCCATCGGAAATCTGAGCACCGGAGCAAAGCTCATGGCTCAGGGATTAGGGGTTCAGCTGCTATCCGGCCCGGTGGTGGAGCAGACACCGGGGCTCAAGCTGGAGGACATTGATTTCTTCGTCCTGCCGGGCATGCAGGCCCTGCGCCGCTGCGTGGCGGTGTACCACCCGGACAGCATCAAGGGTGCGCTGATCCAGGACTTTCTGGAAATTGTCCGTTCCTCCGTGCTGATGGATTGCAGCAATTGCGTGATTCCAAAATAAAAATTCCGCCAGTGCGTTTCGCACTGGCGGAAAACGTTTGCATATGGCTTACAGCACAGGATACATGGTCATGATCCAGCCTACGGAGACGATGCAGGCGATGATGGCGTAGAGCCAGCCGCCCTTCAGCAGGTCCTTCTGGTCGTAGTTGCCGTACTCCATCATGTAGGGCACAGCAGCGGTGGCCATGGGGGTCATAAAGGCGGTGAGGCAGCCGGCCTGGATCAGGATGATCAGACCTACGGGGTTGCCGCCCACGTTGTAGCAGGTGGCGATGGCGATGGGGATGAAGATCAGCATAGTGCCGCGGTTGGACATGAACTGGGTCAGGATGAAGGGCACGATGAAGAAGACCAGGCCCACCAGGTAGTTGTTGTTCATGACGGAGACCATCTTGCTGATGCCGCCGCCGATCCAGTCACCGGCACCGGTGCCGGCCAAAGCACCGGCCATAGCCAGCGCTCCGACGATCAGGAACAGCATGCTCAGAGGCACGGACTGGGCGGCCTGCTTGGGCTTCAGGACACCGAAAATAACCATCAGGACGGCACCGGCCAGGCAGATCTGCCAGATCTGCAGGAACTTCAGGGAGGAGGCCTGGAGCATCAGGGCAATTGCGGTTCCGAAGAAGATGACGATGCCGGCAACCTCGGACACGGGGCTCAGCTGGGCCTGGGCGGCCTTCTGGGCGGCATCAGTCTTCGCGGCCAGGTCTTCCTTATCGGGGGCAAACTTGTAGGCAACGAAAGCGCAGTACAGAACGGTGATGATCAGCATGGGCAGACGGGCAATCATGGGGTCAAAGAAGTTGACCACGGGCACGGTGCCGGTGAAACCTTCCAGGTTATCATAGTAGGAGGCAATGTAGCCGTTCAGCTCGGCGGCCTGGGTGGCACCGGTGCCGATGGGCAGAGTGCAGCAGGTGGAGATGGAAACCAGGCCCAGGGGCAGGGTGATCTTGGACTTGGACACGCCCATGGCCTCAGCGGAGGTCATGCACAGGGGGGCCACGATGCCGAAGACGACTACAGGGGACTGGACCATCTGGCTCAGCAGCATGGCCAGCAGGCAGTACAGGAACAGAACCTTGGTCAGGCTGCCCTTTGCGGCCTTGGAGATGGCGTTTGCCAGGTTGGAGCAGAACTTCGTTTTGTTGAAGCCCGCGGCAACCACGCTCATGGCGGCGATCATGATGACGTTGTTGTTGGCGAAGTAGCCCAGGGCTTCCTTGGGAGCCAGGCAGCCGGTGAGGGACAGCGCCAGCAGAGAGGTCATGGCCACGGTGCCGAGGCTCCATACACCGGTCATGTAGCCGGCGCAGGTCAGCACGAAGATGACCAGACAGATGATGAGTTGCGCGTTCATTGTGTATCCTCCTATTTTTTGTGGCGGAAGCTGTCGAAGCCCGCCATATTTATGAAGAAATTGTAACACGCCCAATGCGGGTTGTCTAATATAGGTTTTTTATCGCAGGATAAAATAATCAGATAAAGTGGTCAGAATGTTTAAAACCAGACGCATATAATTGTGCAGATCGAACAATTACACATCCCGAACCGCACCGTCAAAGCCAATCTGGCAGTTGATGCTCCGCTGGGCAGGGGGGAAGAGCTCAGTAATATTCTCCACCAGCTCAATGCCGATGCCGGGGGCGTCAGGCACTACCAGGTAGCCACGATCCAGCTCCAGGGGCTTCGTGATCATTTTGCTCTCGTTGCCCTGGAGATAGAAGCTGGGGAACTCTTGGATGCACACGTTGGGCACGGCGGCATCCAGCTGCAGGCAGGCGGCGGTGGACACGGGGCCCAGGGGGTTGTGGGGCACGATTTCCACATAGTGGGCCTCGGCCATGGCGGCGACCTTCTTGCAGGGGGTGATGCCGCCCAGGGCGCACACATCGGGCCGGACGTAGCGGGCAGCGCCCCGGTTCATCAGGTCCTCAAACTCCTGGATGTTGATAAAGCGCTCGCCGGAGGCGATGGGCAGGCTGGTCTTGGAGGCAACCTCGGCCATGACGGCGTTGCTGTCGGGGGGGATGGGGTCTTCCAGGAACAATGGACGGTAGGCCTCCACGCCCTTGGCAAAGGCGATGGCATCCATGGGGTTCATGCTGCGGTGGACCTCCAGGATCAGGTCGAAGTCATCGCCCACGGCTTCCCTGCAGGCCTTGACCCGAGCGATCTGGCTGGCTACCCGGTGGCTGTAGATGCCCTCCTCATAGGCGGCTACCTTGGCCCGGATGTCGCCGGTGATCATCAGGCGGGCAGCGGTGAAGCCCTGCTCCTTGACCTTGACACACTCGGCGGCCATTTCCTCCGGGGTGAACTTGAAGACGGCGGGGTAGGTGCGGACCTTGTCCCGGCACTTGCCGCCCAGCAGCTCGTAGACGGGCACCCCCAGGGCTTTGCCCTTGATATCCCACAGGGCAATGTCGATGGCGGAGATGGCGCTCATGAGGATGCTGCCCCGGAAGTACATGCTGCGGTACATATACTGCCAGTGGTGCTCAATGCGCATGGGGTCCTGGCCCACGATGTAGCCCTCCAGCTTTTTGAGAACGCCGATGGTGCCGTCAATGTAGCCCCAGGCACCCACCTCGCCGATGCCGGTGATGCCAGCATCGGTGTGCAGCTTGATGAACAGGTATTTGCTGGCGGGAACCAGCTCCAGACTTGTGACTTTCATATAGGAACCTCCTTGTATGTATTCGTGTTTTTGTTTCATTCGACATAATCATACAGAAATCCTTCGGAAACGTCAAATCAAATAAAAAAGCCCTGTGATCAGGAAAAATGATCAGAGGGCTTTGGATTCCTTTAGATGTGGGGGCAGCCCTCCGCCAGGATGGGAAGGAGCTGCTTGTAGACGATGTCCCGCAGGTCCGCGATCAGGTCGGCGTTTGGGGTGTCTGCCCGATAGGCCATGCGGGAAATACGGTAGGTGGGGGTGTCGCCCAGGAGGAAGAAGGCCAGCTTGGTGTCCAGCTGGGGGTACTGCCGGTGGAAGTCAAAGGCGTTGATAATCAGCGCTCCGCAGCCCAGGGCGGCCAGACGGTAGGCCGTGTCCAGGTTGCTCATGGGGATAGTGTCCTTGGGGCGCAGCTCCGTCTGCTGGTAGATGTTCTGAATGAACTGGAAAAAGCCGTTGACAGGGCTGGGGCCCAGGAAGGTCATATCCTTTAATAGGGCGGGGTCTACCCGCATGGGGTGGTACACCGTGGCCATATGGCTGGGTAAATCCCTGGCGCAGGGGGCGGAACGGGGGACGATGCAGTAGATCAGCTCCTCCCGCAGGGTCTCGTAGGTCAGTTCCGGAAAGGCCACGTTGAAGGCCCCAAAGGCCACATCCACGGAGCCATTGGCCACGCCGCTTTCCAGTTCCGGGATACTGGACTCCGCGATTCTCACGGAGACCTCCGGGTGGAGCCTCTGAAAGGCGGGCAGCAGCACCGGCAGCCACTGGCTGCCCCGGGTCATGCCGATGCCGATGCGGAAGGCCCGGCGGTGGTTGCCCATGTCCATGAGCTGGCTGCGCAGCACGCTTTCGCTCTGCTGCAGCTCCTTCATTTTGGAGATATACAGGGCCCCGGCCTCTGTGATCTGGATGGGGGACTTGGTGCGGTCGAACAGTTTGACCCCCAGGTAGCTCTCCAGCTTATTGATATAGGCGGTGAGCCCCGGCTGGGAGATATAGAGCCTGGCTGCTGCCCGACGCATATTCCGCTCCTCGGCCAGGGTCAGAACATAGTCCAGCTTATCCAGCGTCATAAGTGAACCTCCTTTGCAATCCAAAAAAGTGATTGGATGATTACTGCTATCATATCGTTTTTGTCCGGCACTGTCAAGAAAATACAGAGATTCCCCCAGCGAAAAAACGCTGGGGGAAACGGAATTAGAGATTCTGTCGGATAAAGCGCTGAATTAGTTTCGTTGCCTCCAGGTAGTCGCCCCGGCGGTAGATGACAAAGGCGTGGCCGTTATCGGGGAAGCGCTTCAGGGTGACCTCCACGCCTGCCTGGCCTAAGCGCAGGGCAAAGCCCTCCGCCTCCTCGCACAGGCTGTCCAGCCCGGCGGTGATCACCAGAGTTTTGGCGAAGGAGGACAGCTGCTCCTCGCTGGCGAAGACAGGGGAGACCAGGGGGTCGTCTGCCTGGTCATCATCCCGGTAGTAGAGATTGTAGAGTCGGCCCCGCTCCGGCGGGATGCCGGTGCCCCGGTTGGGCTTGTCCGCCGGGTCTGTTTTCAGGTCCAGCGGAGGATAGTCCAGCACGGCCAGGGCAATGCGGAAGTCCCCGCGCTGCTGGGCCAGCATCTGGATGCCGCAGACCAGGTTGCCCCCGGCGCTGTGGCCCATGAGGCAGACCCGGCTGGGGTCGATTTCCAGCTCCGCCGCATGGTCAAAGGCCCATTTCACCGCGTCATAGCTTTCGTACAGGGCGGTGGGGAAGGGGTAGTCCGGGGCCACGGGGTAGTCGATATCCAGGACCTTCATGTCCATGTCGCAGGTCATTCGGCGGCAGAACACCTCGTCGTTGGCCCGGCGGCACTGGATGAAGCCGCCGCCGTGGAGGTTGATGAGCAGAGGGCCGCCGGGGGTGATCCGCTCCGTAGTGGAGAGGTAGGCCTTGCAGTCTCCCAGGCTGGTGGGGATGGTAATTTCCGTCATGGTAACGGGGAACTGGGCCAGCAGCTCCGGGGGCACCGGGGCATTGGTGACCTGCTTGCGGGTCTCCTTTGCCATGGCAATCATTTCTTCTCTGGTCATGGGATGATCTCCTTACTTGTATTCGTTGTAGCTCAGGTTCCAGGTCCACTCATGGTAGGGGGCTGTCTCCAGAATGTCGTCCCGCAGCTCCACGCCGAGGCCGGGGCCCTCCGGCAGCAGCATATAACCGTTTTCGATGACGAAGGGGGTCTTGATCTCCTGCTGAATCTTCTCCCACTCGCCGGGGGCGGGGCAGGTTTCCATGACCTCAAAATTGGGGATGGCGGCGGACAGGTGCAAGCTGGCGGCAATATTGATGCTGCCGGTGGCAATGTGGGGGATGACGTTGACATAGTGGCTCTCGGCGATGGCAGCCGCCTTCTTGCAGCCGGTGATCCCGCCCATGATGCACACATCGGGCCGCAGGAAGCTGACGTTGTCTTCCCGCAGCAGCATATCCACATCCTGAATGCAGAAGCTCCGCTCGCCCACGCCGATGGGGGCGGCGGCCTTCCGGGCCACGGCCTGGAGGGTATTGTAGTTCTCGTAATTGATGGGGTCCTCGAAGAACAGCAGGTTGCAGTCCTCGATCAGCTTCATGAGGGCGATGCTCTCATGGGGCTGCAGAGAGCGGTGGATTTCGCAGCCGATATCCACATCCAGGCCCACGGCCTCCCGGACAGCGTGAATCATCTCGCTCATGGCGGCCTCCCGGCGGGCGAAGGTGCCGTTTGCCTCCGTGATGTTGGTGGGGTTCAGGCGGATGCAGGTATAGCCCTCGGCCTTCAGCTGCTTGGCGCATTCCACGCTCTCGGGAATATTCTTGCCCCGGACCACGCCCCAGAGGCGGATTTTCTTCCGGACAGCGCCGCCCAGCATTTCGTAGATGGGCATGTTGTAATACTTGCCCTTGATATCCCACAGGGCAATGTCGATGGCGGAGATGGCGCCGCAGATGGCGGTGCCGCCAAACTTGAAGCGGGAATAGAGCTCGCTGTTCAGGTACTCAATGCGCATGGGGTCCTGGCCCAGCAGGGGCTCCTCCATCCGGTGCACCGCACCTACCATGGCCTCCCGGAAGCCCCAGTTGCCGCCCTCGCCCACGCCGATGATGCCCTCATCGGTATAGACCTTCACAAACAGGCGGCGCCAGCCGGTCATAATGGGTTCAACCTTGGTAATTTTCATAATCATTTCTCCTTTTTGAACGATCACTTTTTTTAATCGAAATAAAGCTGGAAAATGAGAAAGAGAAATACGGCGGTGAAACCATTCCAAAATTCACAACCGCACCTGATATTCCACAGTATAGCTTGTATAAAAATAACAGTCAATGCCATTTTGAAAGATTCTCTATCAAAAAAGCAATTGACTGATCAACAAAAGTAATCGCTAGAGCAGAGTGCACAATTTTGACCATCGGTTCTTGTGCAAAACAAAAGTTTTGATGCCCCGCGGCTTTACAAGCCCCGCTGCCGGTGCTATGATGGAGAAAACAATTTGGAAAGGACGAGCATGCCATGAAACGTTCGGAAATCAACAAGGCCCTGAAGGAGCTGGAGGCCATGTGCGCGGCCTACCAGTATCCGCTGCCGCCCTTCTGCGGCTTTACCCCGGAGCAGTGGAAGACCCTGGGACACGAGTATGACGAGATCCGGGACTGCGCCCTGGGCTGGGACATTACGGATTACGGTCTGGGAAATTTTGACAAGGTGGGCTTTTCCCTCATCACCATCCGCAACGGCAACCGCTCCATGCCGGAGAAGTACCCCAAGGTCTATGCCGAGAAGCTGCTGTTTCTGAAGGAGGGGCAGTATTCCCCCAACCATTTCCACTGGTACAAGACCGAGGACATTATCAACCGGGGCGGCGGCAATGTGCTGATCAAGGTCTACAACAGCCACCCGGATGAATCCATTGACTATGAATCCGATGTGACCGTCCATACCGACGGCCGGACCTACCAGGTGCCCGCCGGAAGCCAGATCCGCCTGACTCCCGGCGAGAGCATCCACATCCAGCAGCGGCTCTACCACGATTTCACTGTGGAGCCCGGTACGGGCAATGTGCTGCTGGGAGAGGTCAGCCAGTGCAACGACGACAACACGGACAACCGCTTCAACCCGCCCGTGGGCCGCTTCCCCGCCATCGAGGAGGACGAGCCGCCCTATCGGTTGCTGTGCAACGAGTACCCGGAGGCAAAATGAAATCCAGCCTGGGGCTGGGTGAAATCTGTTTGTCAATAGGTGAAAGTCACCGTTCTGGACGGGGCCCTGTCCGCGTTATAGCTTGGTGCCTCCGGCGGGGAGCTTCTTGTCCCGCCAAGAAGCTCCGCAAGAATGCGGCTTAAGGAGGCGCATTCTTTCCCCCTTCCTGGGCGAGACAAGAAAGGGGCCCCCGGAGGGACCCAGCTATAGCATGGAGAGGGCTCCCCACCATGTTCAAAGCAAAGTTCTTGCATGAACAACCTACTACTGGCCCCCAACGATTGATTTACATGAAAAAGGATGCGCTGCAACAAAAAACGCAGCGCATCCTTTTTTAAGTTTCCCAGGGAAAGGGCTTGCCCTTTAAAACCGATTGGCGGATGTAGCGGAAGGTTTCTTCCTCACCGCGGTCCCGGAGCATTTCCAGCAGGAATGCCAGCTGCCGCTCCGTTTCCGGGTGCATCAGTAGGCGCTCCCGGCTTTTGGTGAAGTAGTTCATGGGGGAGGCGGGGGTGTAGTTTTTTCCCTCGTAGGTCATGCAGGCGGCACGGCGGTCCATGACCATCTCCACTAAGTACCGCCGGGGCATCTGCACCGGCTCATAGCGAAGGGTGACGGGGCTCAGGTCCGTCCAGTACTCGTAGTGGTGGCGGTTGCGGCCCTTGTGGTGCATCCAGGCCTCGCTGTAGCCCTTGTCCTCCCGCTCCGCAGCGTTGGGGCTTCGGGTGCCCTGGTAGTATCTGACACCCTGGCGGAATTCCGTAGGGGAGAACTTGGACAGGTCGTGGGTCAGCCCCTGGCGGTAGAGACCCACCCGGAAGCAGCCCTGCATCACAAGAAAACGGTGATGGGACACGGTTTTGAGATGACCCCAGAAGTTCATAGCCCTTATCCTTCCGATACCACGATCTCGGAGACCTGCAGGCCGGGATTCCGGCGGCAGGTGAAGTCAATGGCCCAGAAGCTGGAAAATACCAGCAGATTCCGGCCCTTGTAGTCCTCCAGCAGCTCGGCATCGGAGCCCAGATTCAGGTCCGTCAGGTCGCCGGGGTAGCTGTCGATCATGCGGATCTCCTCATAGGGCAGGCCCTCCATCCGCAGATCCACGCCGTATTCGTTCTTCATGCGGTACTGGAATACGTCAAATTGCAGGGTGCCCACGACACCTACAATAACCTCCTCCATACCGGAGTTCGGCACCTTGAAAATCTGAATGGCACCCTCCTGGGCGATCTGCTCGGTGCCCTTGACGAACTGCTTGCGCTTCATGGAGTCCTTGGCGGACACCCGGGCGAAGTGCTCCGGGGCGAAGGTAGGGATGCCGGAATAGGTGAATTTCTTCCCGGGCACGGTAATGGTGTCTCCGATGGAGAAGATGCCGGGGTCGAATACGCCGATGACGTCACCGGCGTAGGCCTCCTCTACGATTTCACGCTCGGCGGCCATCATCTGCTGGGGCTGGCTCAGGCGCATTTTCTTGCTGCCCTGGACGTGGAAATATTCCGCGTCCCGCTGGAACTTGCCGGAGCAGATACGCATAAAGGCCAGCCGGTCCCGGTGGGCCTTGTTCATGTTGGCCTGGATTTTGAAAACGAAAGCGGAGAAATCCGGGGTGAAGGGGTCGATGACACCGCAGTCGGCGGTCCGGGCCAGAGGGGGCGGGGTCAGCTTCAGGAAGGATTCCAGAAAGGGCTCAATGCCGAAATTGGTCAGGGCGGAGCCGAAGAACACTGGGCTCAGCTGGCCCCGGCGGACCTCTTCCAGGTCCAGCTCCCGTCCGGCGGAGAGCAGCTCCACATCGTCAATGAGCTGCTGGTGCTTGGCCTCGGAGTCTAATAGCTGGGCAACCTCCGGGCTGTACAGGTCCACGGCATGGGAACCGGCCTTGTTCTTGCCGGAGACGCCGGAGAAGAACAGCAGCTCGCTTTTCTCCCGGTCGTACACGCCCTGGAAATCCTTGCCGGAGCCGATGGGCCAGTTCATGGCGTAGGTCTCGATGCCCAGCTCTCGTTCCAGCTCGTCCAGCAGGTCGAAGGGGTCCCGGGCCTCCCGGTCCATTTTGTTGATGAAAGTGAAAATGGGGATATGCCGCATGGCGCAGACCTTAAAGAGCTTCCGGGTCTGGGGCTCCACGCCCTTGGCACCGTCAATGACCATTACGGCAGAGTCCGCCGCCATCAGGGTCCGGTAGGTGTCCTCGGAGAAGTCCTGGTGGCCGGGGGTATCCAGAATGTTGATGCAGAAGCCGTTGTACTGGAACTGCATGACGGAGGAGGTGACGGAAATACCGCGCTGCTTCTCAATCTCCATCCAGTCCGAGGTGGCGGCTCTGGAATTCTTCTTGCCCTTGACCACACCGGCCTGGGCAATGGCCCCGCCGTAGAGCAGGAATTTTTCGGTTAAGGTGGTTTTACCGGCGTCCGGGTGGGAAATGATGGCAAAGGTCCGGCGCCGCTTGATTTCTTCTTCTAAAGTAGACATAGCTTTTCCTCCAGGTTATTTTAAATTTCCGAAAACCAAAGAGGACTAATGGGGAATCCGCACGATCATAAAAGCCTCCAAAGGTTGGTGTTTTTCCTAAATCAATTTATTTTACCACAGGTTTTCCCAGGTTACAAGAGGAAAAACAGAAAAAGGGGCCGCCCTCAGGCAGCCCCGATAAAATCCAGCTGGGGATTCTGCACAAAAAATGGTGCGCAACCACAAATTTCCAGAATGTAAAGTGTTTGCGGTTGACGTACATTCCAATTTTATTTAAAATGGAAAGCAGCAATCAGGCAGCATTGAAAAGGCAATATAGACCAGCACATATCCACATATCAAAGGCGCAAGTTCTATGAATTACGGAGGAGGTTACCAAAGTGAAAAAGTTCTATGCAATCGTCTCTTTATTAGCCATTGTTTTAGGCGTATGCTGTGCCTGCTCGAAGGAAAATGCCCCTCTGGAAATGGAAGCTGTTTGGTTTGATTTGCCGGGAGGCTATTCCGCCATTCAGTCAGGGAATAGCTGCACTTTTGTGCAGGATATGGACGGTTTCACCATCGGTGGTATTCAGATGACCCGGATGCCAAAGCGGAATCTGAGCAAAAAGGGGATTACGAAAATTATGAAGTACTTGCAGGATGAATTCCACAAGACCAACAACATTGAATTTATAGCTTTTGTTGGCGGCGGGGAAAATCCGCACGTTGGTGTAACCCTAACGAGGATTGATGACACAACAGGGGAGAAACGGCATTTTTATCATGTTTTCTTTGAAAGAAACGCGTGCGTATACCATGCGTGGCTTGATTGTGACGTGATTGAAGAGGAAGTCAAAGAGCAGATTCTGTCTTCCATCATTGCAAATTAACCGCTGTATGGACTGGATATGCGTATTGCATCGAACCTTATGTTGAATTGGCGGCGCTATTGTGTTATAGTTTTGGTGGACCATAAAGAATACGGATGCCGCGAATTCGCTTAAAATCGGAGGTCGGAAAATGCAGTTGCCGGAAAAGCTTACATATTTCAGAAAGCAAAAGGGACTCACGCAGGCAAACTTGGCAGAAGCATTGCATGTGTCCCGTCAAGCCATTTCCAGGTGGGAAGTCGGTACCGCGGTTCCCAGTACGGACAATCTGAAGGTTTTAAGTACGCTGTATGGCGTTTCTGTGGATGATCTGTTGAACGACAGTGCGGATGATGTGTGCAAGGACGCGGTCGCGCAAACGCCGCCAGAAGAGGATTCGGATAGCAAAGCGGTTCAGAAATCCAGCAACGTATGGATTTACGCGCTCATCGCTGTCATCGCAATATTCGCTGTGGTTACTGCCATTCTAATAGGGGCATTGCACAAAGACGAATCGGCGGCGATCGTGCCAATAGAGGACATGGAGACAATCGTAGATGATCATTTTCAAACTGAGTTTTTTTCGCTTGATTAGAACCATTGGAGCATTATTGAAAGAAAAATGCGTACTGAAAGGAGGGGAAATGTATGAAAAAACGCATTTCATACGCTCTAATAGGCTTTATTTTAGTTGTAATGGGAATTCTATTCATTACCGAAGGTGGACTGCGCATTTCGCGTATTACATATGATGAACTTCCCCGATACACAACTCAGGATATGGTCGCAAATTCCCCGAGCTTCCTGGAATACTCTGGAGAAAGAGACGTGGTTATTTCTGTTTATAGGAATAATAACTCTTTCTGCATTTTGGAGTTCGCCCGGAATCTGTTCTTCAACAGGTATTCCCTGGTAGACACACATGTTTATGATGCATCGGATCAACCATTTTACAGCGTTGTTTCCACAGCACTTTTTGATTACGCTTACTGCGTTGATGTTCCCAATTTTTCAGTTGAAATCGCTGAGAGGAAAATCTCAAGCACACCATTTTATTCTTTGTTTATCATATCTTTAGGCTGTACAATGATTCTTCTACAAAAAAGAAAGGGTAATGGAACGATTTGATATGATGCAAACTGTGAAAAAGCTGATCCAATTTTTAAAAGCACACTTCCCGCTTGCGTCCTCCTATCATTTCCTCTATGGAGTCCTGGCAACCTTTCTGATTGCGGACGGCTTTTCTCTGGAACCTGTTTTAAAGGCCCACAGAAAAGCAGAGATACTCGGGATGCTGCTATCCCTGCTGCCGCTGATATTGATTCCGTGCCTCGGCGGGAAAAAATATTTGGTTGGCAGCGGAAACTGGTATGCATCTGGAATGGCTGCGGCTTTGTTCGCCGCGGCCTGTCTGGGGTGGGTGGAGATGCCGCTGGTGCTGCTGGGGTTTGCCCTGGGATTGGGTATTATTTTCCTTCAAAAAGTCAAAAGGTGATCGCGCGAATCAATCGTGAAAGGCCAGTAGGGGCGGCTATCAGCCGCCCGGAAGGTAACGGGCGAGAGCAGTAAAGACAAACCGCTCAATCCTGACAGCAGACGGGCGGCTGATAGCTGCCCCTACGGGACTCAAAAGTTTTTAAATTCTATGAACATCTGTGAAATTGTAAGTATTTCAACTATAAAAAACCTCTGCCGCGTTTCGTTTCAAAAACGCGGCAGAGGTTTTTGCTTGTTCAAAAAATGCGCCTTTACACAACCTTTGGATAAATTGTGGGAAGACTCCGGGGAATCTCCCGCCTGCGGGTGACGGCCCAGAGGGCGGTGCCCAGGATCAGGACCAGGGCCATGCAGGCGGACATGATGCTGTAGGCGAAGGCCGCCTCGCTGCCGTGGCGCTGGACGTAGTATTCCATGTACCCCGCGCCCCCCAGCAGCACAATGCAGCTGCCCCAGAGGGCCAGCAGCCCAGGCATCCAGCCGTCGGCCTTCTGAAAGCGCCGGGTGAACACCAGCAGGGCGATCACAACGGCCAGCAGGCACAGAATCTGGGTGGCGCTGACAAAGCCGTTGCTGCGGAAATACAGGGAGTCATACCGGGTGGAGTCCAGTACGGCTTCCGTGCCGCCGTAGTAGAGGCAGAAGAGCCAGAAGAGGTCTCCGTCCTTCCGCCGGTGATCACTCCTGCCCCAGAAGAACAGAAAGCAAAGCAGCAGGAAAATCACCCCGGCGGTGATGGATTGCAGCAGGAAGGTGGCCAGGCGGCATTCCTGGGCCCCGGTGGCGGGGTTCATCAGCACGCTTGCAAAGAGGCCCCCCGGCGCAACGGTTTGCCCCCGGTCCGCGGAATTGCAGAAGCAGGCGAGCCTGCCCAGGCTCACCCCGCCGCACCCGGCCACGGACATGGCATCCAGCATAGTGCCGAAGTGCTTTCCACGGCGAAAAAGAGCCAGAAGCGCCGCTGCCAGGAAGCACCCGGCGAAGGCCCCCATCAGGGCAAAGCCGCCATAGCTGTAGTCCGTCATGGCGGAATAGAGGCTTTCGTAGCTATCGGCCCGGAAATACCAGTGGGCCAGCCGGGAGAGCAGCACGGAAAAAATCAGGGCGAAGGGCACCGGCAAAAAAGCGCCCAAACGGTCTGAACCGTCCCAAAGGTAAAAGCACCAGTACAGCAGAATTCCCACGGCGGCGGCCAGGGTGAGCATAATGGTGCTCCAATAGATGCTGTAGGGACCGATCAAAAAAGCAATGGCGTCCATGGCTCAACCTCCAGAGGGCTTGGCAGTTGCGAAATAGAAGATGTCGCTGATTTTCCGCTGGCTGCCGTAGTTGACGTTGTTGATGACCTGTCCGTCCATTACCGCGGTGGCGGTCTGGCCGCCGTCCAGGTTATAGGCCTGACGGCAGCCGGTTTTCAGCAGCAGGGCGGTGAACTGACCGATATCGGGCACGCTGGGGTAGCCCACCTCCTTGTTGCAGGTGACGAACAGATAGTGCAGGGAATCCATCTGGCACAGGGCGGCCCGGACATAGTTCTGTGTCAGCTCTCCAATGGGGTAGTCGTAGCGCTCACAGCGCTGGGAATCCCGGATGAGCAGCGGGCCGAAGGAGAAGCTGAAGCGGACATCGTGTTCGTCCACATAGTCCTGGGCGGCTTGGATGGAACCAAAATCATAGCCCCGGTACAGCAGCAGATCCCCCTGCTTGTCCACAAAGCAGATATCCGGCAGCCCCCGATTGGCCCGGCGGACAACGCCGTCCAGCACCATGACCCCGTCCGGCCGGTAGCCGTAAAAGTCGCCGGAGCAGGCGAGAACCGCGTTGGTGGTCTCCGCCATTTCCGTGGTCAGCATCAGCTTGCCAGAGGCAAACTCGCCGCCGGCCAGATACCGGCGGAACTGGGAGGGGTCCATGATTTTGACCTCGGAATAGGTGACGGCGGAATAGTTCGCCGCTTCCTTCCAGGTGATGGCCAGGATGGTCTCGTCATAATAGTAGTGAATCTGGCTGCCGGGGAGGATCTGGGTGTTCTCCGGGGAAAAATACAGGGTCTGCCCCTCCAGAACGTCCTTCGCCTGCTCCAGCAGCGGCGCAAGCTCGGTAGGGTCCTCCGCGGTGCCGAAGGCGCTGCCGTCCGGCTCCGGGGCAGAAGCGTCCTCGGCAATCCAATAGTGCTTCCGGACGGAAGAAATCTGGGACATGGCATCGCTGAGTCGGTTTTGCAGGCCGCTCTCAAAGCGCTGGGCGATATCGATGGTTTTGTCCGCCTGGGGGGCGGATTTTCCACTGGGCAGCAGGAGCAGCAGCCCCAGCAGCCCGGCGCTCAGAAGCACGCACAGCAGGCAGCCCATGCCAAGCCCCAGGCGTTTTGCAAATTTTTTCTTCATGGGCTTACGCTCCGATTTCGCTGCCGCTGATCAGGAGAATCAGGGCGTTATCCGGCAGGACATACCAATCTTTCGCTTGATAGCGCAGGGTCAGGGTCAGCTCTGTCCGGTGGGTGGCGGGGCCTTCTTTCAGGGCCGCGTCAATGGCCTCCAGGAGAACCTGATCCACCAGGTCCTGGCGGTAGCCGTTGCCGCTGTCGTAGATTTCCGAAATATCCTTGGCCTGGGCAATGTGCCGGCGCAGAAGCCCCGGAACCAGCGCCTGAATCCGGTCTGTCAGGGTGGTTACGTCCAGGGCATCTACCTGGACATCGATGGCGGGCCCCTGGCTGGTGCCATAGAGTGGGCTGGTAAACTGATAGGTCATGGAGTCCACATAGGCCTGCCAGATGCGGCGGGAGGCTTCGCCCCCGTTCCCGGGCTGGGTCAGCGCGGGGGTGCCGGAAAGATGCCGCGAAACGGCCTCCAGATCGCCCTGGCACAGGGCGTCCAGCATGGCCTGGGCGGTCTCCCTTGCCTCCGGGCTCTCCCGGAGAAGAACCGGGGGCCGGTCCGGGGCTGTGGCCGCGGTCCGCACCCCCCAAAGCCCCAAACATAAGGCGCACAGCCCGCAAAATGCCGCAAAGAAACGCTGAATATTCCATTTCACCATACTGTGGGCCGCTCCTGTCTTTCTGTTCTGTAGTATCGAAAAGGAATTTGTCTCACTTTTCCTTATTATACGCTGTTATGTCACCCACGTCAAGGGATTCTGTAACAATAGTTTTTACACGATTTTCTGTTTTACTCCCGAAAAAGAATGAACACGCCGCAAGGCAAGCCGCGGCGTGTTCATTATGATTTTATTCGTCCCGAAAGGACACCGCATCCGCCCGCAAGGGCGATTTCACTCGATTCTCAATCGGATTTCACCAAGCCCTGGGCAGAATTTCACGAAAGGCGAGCATCGTCTTTCCCGCGTGCCAGCTTCACCACCGTGCCGGAGAGCAGGAACAGGGCGATCAGGTTGGGAATGACCATCATGCCGTTGAAGGTATCGGCAATGTCCCACAGCAACCCCAGGTCCATGGTCGCGCCCACGATGGCTACGAAGGAATAGACAATCATAAAGCCGCGGTTGGCCTTGGAGCCCACCAGAAATTCCAGGCAGCGGGTGCCGTACAGGCCCCAGCCGATGATGGTGGAGAAGGCGAAGCAGCACATGGCTACCGCCGCCAGCAGGGAGGCCCAGCTGCCATAAACCGCTGTAAAGCCGCCGATGGTCAGCTCCGCGCCGGCAGCGCTGCCGTAGGCGATGTTCTCGCCGCTGATCAGGATGACGAAAGCGGTCATGGAGCAGATCAGAATGGTGTCCGTGAAGACCTCGAAGATGCCGAAGTAGCCCTGCCGGATGGGGTCGTCCACATCCGAGGCCGCGTGGGCGATGGAGCCGGTGCCGAGACCGGCCTCATTGGAGAAGATGCCACGGGAAACACCCTTCTTTATGCACAGGAACATGCTGCCCACCGCGCCGCCTGTGACGGCGGAGGGGGTGAACGCGCCCTTTACAATGGAGGAGAACACCTCCGGCACCCGGTTCAGGTTCAGAAGCAGAACCCCCAGACCCATGACCACATAGACCAGGGCCATAAAGGGCACCAGCTTTTCTGCCACGTTTCCGATGCGCTTCAGGCCGCCCACCAGCACCAGAGCCACCAGCAGGGCGATGCAGATGCCGATGACCAGGTTCAATGTGGAGGTGGCATGGGGGGTGATCAGGTGGAAATTCAGGAGCGCCGTGTCAACGGCGGTGATGATGGCGTTGACCTGGGTGGCGTTGCCGGTGCCGAAGACCGTCAGCACCCCCAGCACCGCGTAAATCACAGCCAGGAACCGCCATTTTTTGGACAGGCCGTTTTTAATATAGTACATGGGGCCGCCGACCCAGTCCCCGTCCCGGTTCTTTTCCCGGAAGTGGACAGCCAGGGTCACCTCGGCAAACTTGGTGCACATGCCGAGCAGCGCGCTGCACCACATCCAGAACACCGCGCCGGGGCCGCCAATGGCGATGGCTCCGGCCACTCCGGCGATATTTCCGGTGCCCACCGTGGCAGCCAGAGCGGTGCACACCGCCTGGAAGGGGGTGACGGCACCCTCGGCGGCATCGGTCCGGTGGAACATCCGCCCGAAGGTCTCCCGCATGGAGGTGCCGAAGCGGCGGATCTGGATAAATTTCGTCCGGAAGCTGAGCCAAAGGCCCACTCCCACAATACAAACCATGGCGGGGACGCCCCAAACAAAGTTGTTCACCACGGAATTGATCTGCGCAATGGTTTCCACAACATTCTTCCTCTCTTTTTCGCAAGTCGGGGACCATTGTATCACACTGACGGGCATTTGTCCACAAAAAACTATTCTCCTTGCGCAGTCTCGGGCCGGATGATAAAATATTGTGAAACATTTTTGCAGCGTAAGTCGTATTCGATGTGAGAGGAGGTGATGACCATGACTTCTTTGCTGCGTACGGACAAAGAAATCACGGAAATATATCATCGTCAAATCGATACGGTTTACCGTGTCTGCTATTCCTTTATGCGGAATAAACCGGAAGCGGAGGACATGGCCCAGGAGACATTCCTGCGGCTCATCGGCTCCGGGAAGAACTTTGAGAATCCACGGCACGAAAAAGCCTGGCTCATTGTGACGGCCTCCAACCTGTGCAAGGACCAGCTGAAACGGCTCTACAGGAAGGACGAAAACCTGGATGACCACGCAGAGCTGGCGGCGGCCCAGGAATGCGGGGAGAACCCGGTATTGGAGGCCATTCTGCGCCTGCCCGCGGACTACAAGGCGGCGGTCTATCTCTATTATTACGAGGGGTACTCCACCGCCGAGATCGCTCAATATCTGCATTGCCCCCAGCCCACGGTGCGCACCCGGCTGGCCCGTGCCCGAAAACAATTAAAATCCATGTTAGGCGGTGATTTGGAATGAAAGAACAGAACATTCGGAAAGCCTTTGATTCTGTGGTGCTCACCCAGGAGGAAAAGGATGCCTTGCTGCAAAATATCCTGTCCGCGTCCGGTCACCAGCCTGCGGAAAGGAAACGGACTATGAATTACAAGAAGACCCTTTTGATCGCGGCGATTATTACCGCAATGGCCGCTTTTATGGGCTGCGCCATAGCGGCCCTCAGTACGAAAGATCTGAAACTGGACGAATACCAGACAACGGCCCCCGCCTGGATTGACGCGGAGGGACAGCGCCATGCGGCCCAGACGGTGACGAAAACCGTCCTGTCCCTCCAGGGCTTCCGGGACACCCCGGAGCAGCAGGCGGCGCTGGAATGGTATCAGTTCCGCAAGGACTATGACCCGAATGGGGATATCTACTTGGCATCCAAGAATTCCTTCCAGGTGCCGGAGAAATACGCGGCCTATGATGTGTATTCCCAGGAAATGGTGGATAAGCTGGATGAGATCGCGCGGAAATACGGCCTGAAGCTTCTGGGCAGAAAGGCTACTGTGAATTACTACGACTGGGAGCTTGGCTGGAATGCGGTTGGCATCCAAGCACCGCTTATCCGCGATGCGGAAGAACGGAAGGACCTGCGGCTATGCACGTTTTACGAGTGTGGGAATTGTGATTTCTCTGTGGACTTCCACACAACAGATTCGGCGTATACATGGGAAAATCCATCGAACATTGTGCTCTCTTATGCGAAAAAAGGATACATGAATACAAACTTTTTTGTGGCGGACAATGCTTCAAACGCAAGAGAGTGGGTATATACCCGGAGTGACGGCCTGAAAATTCTGGTTGCGGTGGCTGTCAGTGCAGAGCATTCTAACAACTTCGGATACCTGATTTGTGACCGGGAGGATGCATTCCTTTCCGCACGCTTTGTGCCGGAATACTGTTTGAATGCCGGAGACGGTCCCTGGGAGAAAATGTCTGACCAGGACATCGAATGGCTGGCCGAGCACATCGATTTCTCCATTCAGCCGAAGAAGCCGGACATGGACAATGTGCTTCCTCTGATCCAACAGGCGGATACGGAATATGACGCCATGCTGAACCAGGACGATCCCTTCCGGCAGGACAGCTACGACCAGCTCCGCAAGGTGTCTGGGGCAACGGAATACTGCCTGCTGGACCTGAATGGGGACGGGCAGGAAGAGTGCATCTTCTGGCAGAACGGAGAGAATCCATCCCTTTACACCATGCGGGACGACAAGACCACCTTCGTGGGCCTGCGGGAGAAGGACATGGTCGGCATCAGCGGGGAAGTGAAGCTGTATGAGGGCAACGTGCTGGGAACCTACCAGGAAGTGGGGGAGGCCTACAGGCTCTATACCTTCTATACCATGGAGGATGCCAGCCTGGTAGTTCAGCAGTGCGTGGTATATGACGCTGCCAACGATGCCTGGGGCCTGAGCCTGGGGAATACCAAGATCATCAAGACCATTTCCGAGGCAGAGGCGCGGAAGACCCTGGATGCCTACCGGGAGATTCCGATGGAGCGCAAGCCTGTGGAGCAGCTGGCGGAGGAATAAAATTGCCGGGCGCGGTTGTAGATTCGCATAAGAACGCCCCTGTTTCCGCACATGGCAGAAACAGGGGCGTTTTTATAGAACAATCATGCTGAAAACCGACAGGCATTTTGTGTCCCAGGAGAATTCGATTCCGCATTTTTCCACCAGCGCCGCCACATCCACGCAGTAAGCGGACATGCAGCTGAAGCGCAGCTCCGGGTAGAGGCAGGGTTCCCCGGTCTTCATGCGGCAGGGGGTGCACAGGCAGCAGCAGCTCCCGCCGACGCAGAGCCCGCACAGGGCTTCATTCAGGCGCAGCATCCGGTGGTTGTGGGTCTGCTTGCCGTGGATGATGGCAGCGGTATCGGCATAGCTCTCAATGGGCCAGGTGCTTTTCAGCACCAGGGCCCTTGTGCCGGCGTGGATTTTCTCCCACATCTGTTCCACGCTGCCGCAGCTCGGCGGGCAGGAATAGTTGGCACCATACTGCCCGCAGCGGTTTTCCTCACAAAAGCCCCGGAATTTTCCATCCACAGGCACCTGCGCAGTGTCCAGCACCGCCGCTTCAAAGCCTGCGTTTTGGGCGAGGGTAATCAGTTCTTTATCTGTCATGGTCTTCCTCCTTGCAATCTTTCCAGAGAAATGGTTTCGCTTACGATAGTCGATACACAGCTAATCCGTCACAGATCCCGCAGTCGCGGAACCCCTTTTTGACTGCGATCCGCTTTGTTGCTTCCTGTGCCGGAGCGCACTCAATCACGACGCTTTTCTGCTCCTGCCGTGCCCAGCTGATCATCCGGTCTGTCAGCGCCAACGCGTAGCCCTGCCCCCAATATTCCGGGAGCAGCACCCAGCCAATTTCTACGCTTTCCTCGTCGTACGCGTGATAGATCACATAGCCAAGGAAAACCCCATTTTTCTCGGCGGCATACACAAGCGGCGGCCCCGTCAGTCCCGCATGATGCAGACGATTCCTGCCCTATCAAAAGGGGGATTTTCAGACAAATTCGATCTTTAATTTTTTGCCCATCCCCGCCGCAATTCCGGCAAGCGTCTCCACCGTGGGGCTGCTGGTTCCATTCTCAATTCGGCTGATATTGGATTGCCGAATCCCCGTCTTTTCAGCAAGCTGCTTCTGAGTCATGTGGCGCTCAATTCTGGCTCCAATAACCGCCCGAATCGCCTCGTACTCCGGCTGAAGGGCTTCGTACTCTGCCGCAAATTCGGGGTCCTTTCTTTGTGCATTCAAAAATCTTTCCAAATCATCCATTGCAATGACTCCCTGCACCTTCTATCTGTTCACACTATATTCCTTGGTCAAACCGGGCGGGATTTATTTATGTTAAAAAGTAAGAAAAACCGCCACTTTTGACAGCAAAGCGGCGGCTTTTATGGAGCTAGTGACCTGACTCGAACAGGCGACCTTCTCATTACGAGGGTTGGCCCTGGCGGTTTTTATCTGCGTTTTTCTATTGCTATTGTTAGAAAAATCGTGTATTCTACGAAATTTAATATGAAAATTGAAAAGAAAAGTTACTATCAAATTTTATCAGTTTTTATCTTTTTCAAAATCCGGTAGACAACGGGTAGACATTTTCCTGGGGGTTCTTCTTAACTATAAGGCCGCATTCCCATGTACTTGTGAATTCATGTACACGGGAATGTTTTTTCTACAGATTGCACAAAATCGAATTTTTGTGCGAATAACAGTAATAGCAAAATATTTCCATTTGTGGAAATATTTTTCCACCCAATTTGCAGCCAGTTTCCTGCTGACGAAAATGAGCGCAATTCCCTAGCGTATTTTCCTTCTGCCCCCTCATACCATATCGAGGTCTTTTCTCTTATTAACATTTTATTCATTTTTGAAAAACGTAGTTTTTCAAACTATTTTTTTCATATTAACCACAGTTACATAAAAATATTACCATAGTCATAACTTTTTGGCATATTTACATATTCGCTTATTTGTGCTAATATAAGCCCAGATCGATCAAAAAGAACAGAAAACGAAATTTGACACCGCAAAGGAGCTGAAAACCATGAAGGGAAACACAGAGTATCAAAGCGTCCCGCAATTTGCAAACCGTGGGATCAAATCCATTACTGCAATTCGGAAAGACATTCAGAAAGGAATTGTCCCGGGCTTCCAAGTTGGGAATCGGTTTTACATCAATGCGCCGCAGTACATTGCCGCCATCGAGGCCGAGTGCCTGCGAAATGCGGGAAAGGTGGCCGCCACTCGTGACCCAGCATGAAAGGATTTTACGCCATTTGAAGGAAGTGGGCAGTCTGACCCAGGCAGAGGCCATGCAGGATTATGGCATTGCCCGTCTGTCCGCCCGGATTTCAGAGTTGAAATCAGCAGGCTACCCTATTCGCCGGGAAATGGTGGCGGGGCGTAACCGATACCAGGAGCCGGTCAGCTATGCTCGCTACTTTTTGGAGCGGAACCAAGAGGCTTGACCCATGGCAAAGTGCAGTAATAAACACCCGAGCTGGTTCAAACTGAAAACAGAGCGGCGGCAGCTTATCAAAGAGTTGCCACCAGAAACGGCAGTCACCGTTCTTCTAGCCTGTCTGGATTATTTGGA
>CAKTJX010000002.1 GCA_934569045.1 uncultured Oscillospiraceae bacterium | reverse complement strand
CTGCCCGGAAGAAGAGCAGCATGACCCTGAAGCTGAACAAGCTGGCCTGAGTTCTCTGAAAATATCTCCTTCCGAGCACTGCTTGGAGGGAGTTTTTTCATTTTATAAGGTATTATGTCGGTTTGGAACAATGCGGAGGTGACCTATGGCAAGATTATCCGATCCCGTTACCAGCCTGAAGGGTGTGGGCCCGGCCCGGGCTGGGCAGCTGGAGAATTTGAATATTGAAACCCTGGGGAACCTTATCTGCCATTTCCCCAGGGGCTATGAGGACCGGACGAAGCTGGTGCCCATCGCCGAGCTCCAGGTGGATGAACCCGCCTGCTTCCGGGCGGTGGTGATGGGCACCCCCCGGACGGCCCACATCCGCAAGGGGCTGGATCTGACGCGGCTCACTGTGGCGGATCACTCCGGGCGGATCAACCTGACGTTTTTCAATTCCAAATTCGCCGCGGAAAATCTGCAATACGGCAGAGAATACATTTTCTACGGGAGCGTCTCCGGGGATTACGGCGGCTACGGCGTTACGAACCCCGTCTTTGAGGCGGTGGACGCCCCGGCAGTCACCACCCGGCGGATTATGCCCATCTATCCGCTGACGGCGGGGCTGAACAACGGCACCATGACCCGGCTGATTCAGCAGACCCTGGCCGTGTGCGATCCCCCGGAGGAGATTCTGCCGCCGGAAATCCGGGCGGAATACGGCATTCTCCCGGCGGAAAAGGCCTACACCGCCATCCATGCCCCGGCTACTGCCCAGGAGGCGGAGCAGGCGAAAAAGCGGCTCATTTTTGAGGAGTTCTTCGTGTTCTCCGCGGGGCTGTCGCTGATGCGGGCGGCCCGGGCCAAAAAGCGGACGGCCCCCTATGAAAACGTGGATTTGGCCCCCTTCCTTGCCAGCCTGCCCTTTGATCTGACAGGGGCCCAGAAGCGGGCGATTGGGGATATCCTGTCGGACTTTCAGGCGGGAACGCCCATGAACCGGCTGGTGCAGGGCGATGTGGGCAGCGGCAAGACCATGGTGGCGGCGGCGGCGGCCTTCTGCGCCGCCCGGAACGGATTCCAGACGGCCCTGATGGCCCCCACGGAAATCCTGGCGGAGCAGCACTATGCTTCTCTGCAAAAGCTCTTTGCCCCCCTGGGCATCTGCGTGGTGCTGCTGACGGGCTCCCAGACGCCGAAGGAAAAGCGGACCGTCCGGGAGCAGCTCCAATCCGGGCAGGCCCAAATCGCCGTGGGCACCCATGCCCTGATCTCCGAAAGCACGGTGTTCGCCGCTCTGGGGCTGGTGATCACTGACGAGCAGCACCGTTTCGGGGTGGGTCAGCGCAGCCGCCTTTCCGCCAAGGGGCACGATCCCCATCTGCTGGTCATGTCCGCCACCCCCATCCCCAGGACCCTGGCCCTGCTGATGTATGGCGACCTGGAGGTCTCCATTCTGGATGAGCTGCCCCCCGGGCGGCAGAAGGTGGATACCTTTCTGGTGGGGGAGAGCTACCGGGCCCGGATCAACGCCTTTATCCGCAGGCATGTAGCGGAGGGACACCAGTGCTTTGTGGTGTGCCCGGCGGTGGAGGAGAACCAGGAGCTGGGGGTGAAGGCTGCCTCTGCCTGGGCGGAGACCTTGCAGAAAACCGTGTTCCCGGACCTGCGGGTGCGGCTGCTCCACGGCCAGATGAAGGGCGCGGAGAAGGAACAGACCATGGCTGACTTTGCCAAAGGCGAGGCGGATGTGCTGGTGGCCACCACCGTCATTGAGGTGGGGGTGGATGTGCCCAACGCCACGCTGATGGTGATTGAGGACGCGGACCGGTTCGGCCTGAGTCAGCTCCATCAGCTCCGGGGCCGAGTGGGCCGGGGCAGCGCCAAGAGCTACTGCATCCTCACTACCCACAACCGCAGCCCGGAGACCCTGCAGCGGCTGAAGGCGCTGTGCGCCACCAACGACGGCTTCAAAATCGCGGAGGAGGACTTAAAGCTCCGGGGCCCCGGCGATTTCTTCGGCTCCCGGCAGTCGGGGCTCCCGGCTTTCCGGGTGGCGGACCTGAGCCTGGATATGACCACCTTGCAGCAGGCCCAGCAGGCCTCCAAGGAGTGGATCGAGCGCTTCGGCCAGTCCGACACCAGGGAAGCCAACGCCCTGCGGCAGCGGGTGGCGGCGCTGTTCGCCAGGGCGGAAGGGACGATGAATTGAATTGACAATTTTTTGCGACGATAAGTCTGTACTATTTTAGAAATCAGGAGGTATTTATGAAATATCTGTTGAGAGTTTTTATCTGCCTGATGGCGTTGTGCCTTTTGCCGGTGGCGGCGGGGGCGGAGACGGCATCGGGGGAATGCGGGGAGGGGATTACCTGGTCCCTGGACGGCGGCACGCTGACCATTTCCGGCAACGGACCCATGGAGGATTTCGCCGAGGGCGGCGCGCCCTGGCAGGGCTATAAGGATCAGATCACCCAGGTGGTGCTCTCCGGCAACGTGACCACGGTGGGGGCCTATTCCTTCCAGGACTATGACGGCATTACGGATGTGGATTTTGGCTCCGCCCTGCACACCCTGGGAGAGCACAGCTTTGAATATTGTGACGGCCTCACCAGCATTCATCTGCCTTCCACCTTCCGGATTTTCGGGGAGAACAGCCTGCACAGCTGCAAAAATCTGACGGCCATCCACTGTGAGGGTCCCTTCCCGTCCTTCAAGCTGAACTGCCTGTGGGATACCAATACGAAAATCTATTTCCCCGCCAAGAGCCCCTGGCCCGTGAGCCTGATCCAGCAGCTGGAGGAGGCCTTCCATGGCCGCATTGAGTTCCTGGATTCTGACGGCAACGATCCCTATACCCCGGAGGAAACCACCGAGGAGACCACCCAGGCCACCGAGGCAACCACCGCACCCACTACGGCTCCCACAACGGCCCCAACGGAGGCACCTACCACGGCCCCCACCACCGCGCCTACTACGATGCCCACCCAGGCGCCCACCACCCAGCCGGCCACGGAGGCCACCACCTTCCCCTATACCTTCCCCACGGAGACCACCCAGCCCCCCAAAAAGTCCGGCGGCGCGGGTGTCGGCCTGGCGCTGATCGGCCTGACGCTGTCACTGGTGGGCTTTGGCATCCTGATTTTCCGCCCGAAAAAGAAAAAAGGGAAGTACAGCCGGTAATTCAGCTTCATACTTCTTTAATACTTCCGGGAATATCACCCCAATTCTGGGGGTTCCCGGAGGTATTTTTGTTTGTTACGGAAAAAATAAAAAAAGAGTTGTAAGTTTTTCGTTTCTGTTGTAAAATAATACAACTGGTAAAATGCCTATTTTAAGAAGAACCTATCCACATTGAATGAAAATATTGGAGGTACTACTTATGGAAAAACCCATTGTTCTTGTAATTATGGACGGCGTCGGCAAGGGTGACGGCGGCAGCGGCGACGCGGTAAAGAACGCCAACACCCCCACCCTGGATCATCTGCTGGCAACCTGCCCCCACACCTACCTGAAGGCCCACGGCACCGCCGTTGGTCTGCCCACCGATGATGACATGGGCAACTCCGAGGTGGGCCACAACGCGCTGGGCTGCGGTCAGATCTATTCCCAGGGCGCGAAGCTCGTCAGCGAGTCCATCGAGTCCGGCGCGCTGTACGAAAGCGCCACCTGGAAGAAGCTGCTTTCCAACGCCGTCTCCGGCAAGGCACTGCACTTTCTGGGGCTGCTGTCCGACGGCAATGTCCACTCCAACATCGCCCACCTGATCGCCATGCTGCGCCAGGCCCACAAGGAGGGCGCGAAGAAGGTCTACTGCCACATCCTGCTGGACGGCCGTGACGTGCCTGCCACCTCCGCTCTGGAGTATGTGGATCAGCTGGAGAAGGTTCTTGCCGAGCTGAACACCGAGGGCTGCGACTATGCCATCGCCTCCGGCGGCGGCCGTATGAAGATCACCATGGACCGCTACGAAGCCAACTGGCCCATGGTAGAGGCCGGCTGGCGCACCCATGTGGAGGGCCAGGGCCGTCAGTTCGCTTCCGCCAAGGAAGCCATCGAGACCTACCGGGCCGAGACCGGCTGCATCGACCAGGATCTGCCCGCCTTCGTGGTGGCCCGGAACGGCCAGCCCGTGGCGAAGATCGCCAACGGCGACAGCGTGATCCTCTTTAACTTCCGGGGCGACCGGGCCCAGGAGATTTCTCTGGCCTTTGACCGGAAGGACTTTGACAAGTTTGACCGGGGCGACTACACCGGCGTTCTGTTTGCCGGTATGCTGCAGTACGACGGAGACCTGAAGATTCCCATGGATTACCTGGTGCAGCCCCCCGTCATCAAGAACACCCTGACCGAGGTGCTCTGCGCCGCCGGCATCCACGAATATGCCCTGTCCGAGACCCAGAAATTTGGCCATGTGACCTACTTCTGGAACGGCAACCGGTCCGGCAAGGTGGACGAGAATCTGGAAGTTTACGAGGAAGTGCCCTCCGATGTGATTCCCTTTGAGCAGGCGCCTGCCATGAAGTCCAAGGAGATCACCGAGAAGATGGTGGAGAATATGGCCTCCCACAAGTTCCAGTTCCTGCGCTGCAACTATCCCAACGGCGACATGGTGGGCCACACCGGCGTGTATGATGCCGTTGTGTACGCCATGGAGTGCGTGGACAAGGGCGTGAAGGCCATCATTGATGCCGCCGACAAGTACGGCTACACCGTCCTGGTCACCGCTGACCACGGCAACGCCGACCAGATGACCGAGACCAAGAAGGGCAAGACCAGCGTCCGCACCGCCCATTCCCTGAACCCCGTTCCCTTCATCATCTACGACAAGGACCATGACTGGACCATCAAGGAGGGCCACTACGGCCTGGCCAACGTGGCCCCCACCATCGTGAAGATGATGGGCCTCACCGCTCCCGACTGCTGGGAAGAGAGCATGGTGTAATAACACGCCTCCCCCAGGGGAAGCCATTCTCAATAAGGAGGAACTTCTATGATTCGACATGAAAACGAAAACGGCAGCGTGAACGTCTCTACCGGTGTCTATACCGGCATTGTGGGCACCGCCGCGTCGAACTGCTTTGGCGTCAAGGGCATGGCCGCCCGCAGCGTGAAGGACGGTGTTTACCGTCTGCTGCGCAAGGAGTCCGTGGACAAGGGCGTTCGTGTGACCTTTAATGAGGACGATACCATTTCCATTGATCTGCACATTATTGTGGACAACGGCGTGAATCTGTCCGCCGTTGGCACCTCGATCATTTCCGAGGTTCGCTATGTGGTAACCAAGTGCACCGGCACCAAGGTTCGTGCCGTGAATGTCTATATTGATTCCATGATGATTGGATAATTTTCGGAGGTGTAAACAATTGCAGACCATTAACGGGGCTGAGCTGAGACGGATGATTCTCAGCGCGGCCGCCTCTATTGAGATCCACAAGCAGGATCTGAACGAACTGAACGTATTCCCTGTCCCCGATGGGGACACCGGCACCAATATGTCCATGACCATCCATGCCGCCGCCAACGACCTGCGGGGCGCGGAGGACCCGGATCTGTACGCTGCCGCAAAAATCGCCGCCTCTGCCACGCTGCGGGGGGCCCGGGGCAACTCCGGCGTGATTCTGTCCCTGCTGTTCAAGGGCATCAAGCGGGCCATGAAGGGCCACGATGTCTGCGACGGCGTCCTGTGGGCCCAGGCCTTGCAGGAGGGTGTGGACGCGGCCTATAAGGCGGTGATGAAGCCCGCCGAGGGCACCATCCTGACGGTTTCCCGCCTGGCCGCCGCCAAGGCAGCCCAGGCTGCCCAGGAGCGCAACGATGTGGAGTTTGTCCAGGCTGCCGCCCTGGAGGAGGCAAAGACTGCTCTAGCCAACACCGTCAACCAGAACCCGGTGCTGAAGAAGGCCGGTGTGGTGGATGCCGGCGGCAAGGGCTGGACCCTGGCCCTGGAAGCCATGCTTCTGGCTCTGCGGGGCGAGGATGTGACGGTGCCGGAGGAGGGCGAAGAAGGGGAGACCAAGCAGGCCGCCAATTTCTCCGACTTCAAGACCGAGGACATTACCTTTACCTACTGCACCGAGTTCATCATCGGCCGGGAGAACAAGAACGACCCCGAAAAGCTCCGGGCCTTCCTGAACAGCCTGGGCGACAGCCTGGTGCTGGTGGACGATGACGAGATCATCAAGGTCCACGTTCACACCAACGACCCCGGCAAGGCCCTGCATGAGGCCATTGAGTACGGCCACTTCATCACCGTAAAGGTGGAGAATATGCGCCTGCAGCACACCGAGAAGGTCATGAACGAGAAGGACCTGGCCCCCAAGATTGCGGACCCGGAGAAGCCCCTGGGCGTTGTCTCCGTCTGCGCCGGCGCGGGATTGGCGGATGTGTTCATGAATCTGGGAGTGGATCAGATCATTTCCGGCGGACAGACCATGAACCCCAGCACCCAGGATATCCTGGAGGCGGTGAACAAGGTTCCTGCCGAGACGGTTTTTGTGCTGCCCAACAACAAGAATATCATCATGGCCGCGGAGCAGGTTAACGACCTGACCCCCAAGAACGTGGTGGTTATCCCCAGCAAGACCGTGCCCCAGGGCGTCACCGCTATGCTGAACTTCAATCCGGAGGGCAGCGTGGAGGAGAACACCCAGGCCATGACTGAGGTGCTGTCCACGGTGGAGACCATGCAAATCACCTATGCCGCCCGGAATTCCGACTTTGACGGCTACGATATCCACGAGGGGGACTATCTGGCCATGGACGGCAGAGGCCTGTTCGGCACCAGCAAGGATATTACGGTGCTGCTGAAGGGCCTGGCCGAGAAGGTCCGGGATGAGAACCGGGAGTTCATCACCATCTACTATGGCGCGGACACCAAGGAGAAGCATGCCCAGAAGGCGGCAGACCTGTTTGCGGACATCTGCCCGGAGGCCGAGGTCAACCTGATCTCCGGCGGCCAGCCTGTGTACTACTACATGATCTCCGCGGAATAACCGTTTTTTCCCGCAGCCTTCTTAGGCTGCGGGAATGCGGCTTTGCGCGGAAAGGAGGAGAAGGCTATGAAGGAACTGCCCCAGGGCGGGCTGATCGGCAAGACGGCGCGGGCTGCCCAGGCGGTGGCGGCGCTGAATATTCCCCTGCGGGCGGGCTACGGGGCCTACTTTTTGGTGCTGGCCGCCTTCCCGGGGCTGCTGCTGGTGCTGAACTCCCTGCGCTTTACCAGCCTGACGGTGGCGGATCTCATGGCGGTGTTGGAAAATGTGCTGCCGGAGGCCATGACCGAGAGCATTCAGGAGCTGGTTATGAGCACCTATCGGAATTCCTCCTCCACGGTGGCGGGGGTTTCCCTGCTGACCCTGCTGTGGTCCTCCAGCAAGGGGGTCTACGGCCTGCTGAACGGTCTGAACGCGGTCTACGGGGTAGAGGAGGACCGGGGCTATGTGTATACCCGGGGCATCAGCGTGGTGTATGCCCTGCTGTTTCTGGTGGTGCTGGTGCTGACGCTGGTGCTGCATGTGTTCGGCAACACCCTGATGAATCTGCTCTACGGCATTGAAAATCCCGTGGTGGTGTTCCTGGTGGACCTGATTGATCTGCGGGGCATTATCCTTTTGGCGGTGCAGGTGCTGCTGTTTACGGCCATCTATATGGTGCTGCCCAACAAGCGCAACGGGTTCTGGAGCAGTCTGCCGGGGGCGGTCTTTTCCGCCGTGGGCTGGACGGTGTTCTCCTGGGCATACTCCATCTATGTGACCCATTTTACGAAAATCTCCAATATCTACGGCTCGGTTTACTCCATTGCCATCAGCATGCTCTGGCTCTACTGCTGTGTCAGTATCCTGTTTTACGGGGCGGCGCTGAATAAGCTCCTGAGCCAGTATCGGGAGAAAAAGCGGAGTGCTGTGGAGGCGCAGCCAAAGCCGTAAACCGGATTTTCAGAAATTTTGTCAATCGTTTACGGCGTGTTCACAGCTTTTTGATACTTTAGCAAAAGCAAACGCGTTTCCTTTCACGGAAGCGTGAAAGGAAGCGGTCTCTTGTTTGGTTATGTAACGGCAAATCTGGGGGAGCTGACCCAGCAGCAGAAGGATCGGTATTCCCAGGTTTACTGCGGCATCTGCCGCAGCATCGGCAAAAACAGCTCCCAGCTGGCCAGGCTGGGCCTGCGCTACGATATGGCCTTTCTGGCGCTGCTGCTGCTGAGCCTGTATGAGCCCGAGGAGCGCACCGGCACGGGCCGCTGCGTGACCCATCCGCTGACCAGACGGGCCTGGACGGACAGCGAGATCATCCGTTATACGGCGGACATGAATGTGGCCCTGGCCTACTGCAAGTGCCGGGACGACTGGCAGGATGACCACAAGGCCTCCGCAAAGCTCCTGGCGGGTGCCATGGAGGCGGATTACGCCCGGATTTCTGCCCGATACCCCCGCCAGTGCGGGAATTTAAAGCGGTGCCTGGAGGCACTGGGCAGGCTGGAGGCGGAACGCTGCGAGAATCCTGACCTGCCGGCGGGCCTGTTCGGGGAGCTCATGGGGGAGCTGTTCGTCTGGCAGGAGGATCTGTGGGCGGAGGATCTGCGGCAGCTGGGCGCCGCCCTGGGCCGATTCATCTACCTGATGGACGCGGTGCTGGATGCCCCGGAGGACCGGAAAAAGGGGCGCTACAATCCAACGCTGACCCTGGAGAATGTAGACTGGGAGCAGGTGTTCTCCCTGACTATGGCAAGATGCACCCATTATTACGAGAAATTACCCCTGGTACAGGACAAGGCCCTGCTGGATAACATCCTCTACAGCGGCGTGTGGGTCCAGTACCGGCAGAAATACAGGAAAGAAGGCGGCAGTGATGCAGGACCCCTATAAGGTACTTGGTTTGGAGCCGGGGGCTTCCGATGAGGAAGTGAAGCAGGCGTATCGCCGCCTGGCAAAGAAATACCACCCGGACCTGAATCCCGGAGACGCGGAGGCCGCCCGGAAAATGCAGGAGGTCAACGAGGCCTACGACCAGATCAAGAACCCGGAGAAGTACTGCAGCCAGCCGGGACAGGGCGGCGGAGGACAGAACCCCTATGGCTATGATCCCTTCGGCGGGTTCAATCCCTTTGGCGGCGGCTGGTATACGGGCCAGCAGACCTATTCTGAGCGTACCCAGACCCAGGACAGCTACCAGCAGGCGGCCCAGCAGTATATCCGCTACGGCCGCTACCAGGAAGCCCTCAACGCCCTGGACAACAGCGCCGCCCGGAACGCCCGCTGGTATTACCTCAGCGCCCTGGCCAACCAGGGGCTGGGCAATCAGGTCACCGCCCTGGAGCACATCCGCAAGGCGGTTTCCATGGAGCCGGACAATCAGGAGTATTTGCAGGCTCTGGACAGCATCCAGCACGGCGACACCGCCTACCGGCAGTCCGCCGGGAATTTCAGGGGCTTCACCCTGGGCGGCAGCCCCTGCGCGGGGCTGTGCTTGTGCTACCTGGCCCAGGTGTTTTGCTGCCGGGGCAATTTCCTGTGCTGCATCTGAATGGGAAATATAAAAATCGGCCTTTTGGGGCCGATTTTTTTGTTGGGAAAAGCGGATGCGTTTGAGGTTCTATTAAGGAACGGACGGTAAAATGGAGCCATGGAACACGGAAGAATGTTCCCAATAACCAATTTTGAAAAGAGGTATTTCACTATGAAAACCAAGAAAATGCTTGCATCGGTCATTGCTGCTGTATCCATCTTTGCCTGTACTGCCGTAACCGCCAGCGCGGAAATACCGGAGGGCCTGAAGAACGGATTGGTGAACGGGTGTGTCAGCGGTTATGCCCAGGGCCTGAAAAACGGCCAGGTAAACGGTCTTTCCAACGGTCTGGTGAATGGATGCAGCCAGGGAATGAAGAACGGCCTGACCGGCGGGCAGAAGAACGGGCTTGCGAACGGCGTGAAGGACGGCCTTGTGAACGGACTTCGCTCCGGGCTGAAGGAGAATCTGAAAAACGGCCTGGTGAACGGAGAACGGCGGTAACCGGTTGACGTTCGGAAGAGCACACGCCCAAAAGCGCAGGCAGAAAAGTGCCTGCGCTTTTGCAGGCAATCCTTTGCGCGGGGAGAACTTTTGTGCTATACTTTTGATAGATGAAATCATATGTAGAAGGGGAGAAGCGGCTATGAAGATTCTGATCGCGGAGGACGATGCTTCCCTGCGAAAGATACTGGTGACGCTGCTGGAGAAAAACAGCTACAGCGTGGACGCGGTGGCAGATGGCATGGATGCCCTGGACTATCTGCGCGGCGGCAGCTATGACGGGGCAATTCTGGATATTATGATGCCCAAAATGGATGGCTTGCAGGTGCTGAAAACCGTTCGCATGGAGAAAAACGCCGTCCCGATTTTAATGCTGACGGCCAGGGTGGAAATCGACGATAAGGTGGACGGACTGGATGCCGGGGCCAACGATTATCTGACAAAGCCTTTCGACCTGCGGGAGCTGCTGGCGCGTCTGCGGGTCCTGACCCGCAAGGCGGAGGTGCAGCAGAGCAATATTCTGGCCCTGGGCAATACCAGGCTGGATACCGCTTCCTTTACCCTGTCCTCCGTCAACGGCAGCTACCGGCTGACGAATAAGGAATACCAGACGATGCTGCTTCTGATGCGCAATCCCAATGTGCTGCTGCCCTCCATCCGCTTCCTGGAAAACATCTGGGACCCGGACAGCCGGGCAGAGGACAACACGGTATGGACATACATTTCCTATTTGCGCCGCAAGCTTACGGCCATTGGCTCGGACCTGCAAATCACGACCCGGCGCAACGCGGGCTATCTGTTGGAGAAAAAACATGAAACGTGAGAAAAATCGGGGGTTACAGCGTGCGTTACAGGTACGCTTTGTACTGTTGGCAACCCTGTCGGCGGCGCTGCTGGTGGGGAGTATTGTGGGAATTGTGCTGCTGCGCAGCTATGGGCAGATTGTAAAAAAAGCGGACCATCTACTGGAACTGATTCAGACTTCCCCCAATTCCCCGGAAATCGGGGACGCGCATTATTTCTCTGTCCTCGTTTCCTATGGGGCGCGGACCGTGTCGGCGGACCTGTCCCATACCAGCTTTGTGCGGGAGTGGACCGCGGTATCCATGGGGCGTCAGGTTTTGAAGAACGGAAAGGCGCGGGGCTTTCTGGAGGGATACCGGTTCTGTGTGATGAAAAGCGCGGAGGGCGCGGAGATTCTGTTCCTCTCCCGCAGGCTGCCTCTGGAAACCTTTCGGAATACGGAAAAGCTGCTGATCTGGGTATCCATCCTGGGAATCGTGGGCACGGCGGCCATCCTGGCCCTGCTGTCCGGGCGGATTGTCGCGCCGCTGGTGGAGGCGAATGAGCGGCAGAAGCGCTTTGTTACTTCCGCCAGCCATGGGCTGAAAACCCCTGTGGCGGTGATTCTGGGGGATACCCAGCTGCTGCAAATGGAGATGCCGGAAAACGAATGGCTCAATGACATTGAAAAGCAGGCGAAGCGTCTGACGGAGATGACCCAGTCCCTGGTAACCCTGGCCCGGTGGGATGAGGGGGGGCAGCCTGGAAGCCGGATTGCGTTCCCAATTTCCGATGTGGCGGAGGATATTGCTGCGTCCTTCCGTGCCATAGCGGAAAACCGGGGACTCCCATTTCAGGTGCGCATCGCGCGGAACCTCTCCCACTGCGGGGATGAAAAGGCCCTGCGGGAGATGATGACCGTTCTGCTGGACAACGCGTTCCGGTACTGTCCGGAAGATGGTTGCGTGGGCTTTGCGCTGGAAAAGCGCTACAAGGGTGTAGCGCTTACCGTGCGCAATACCGCGGACAATGTAAAAAAAGAGGAGCTGCCCCATTTTACGGAGCGTTTTTACCGGGGAAGCACCGCAGAAAATACCCAGGGTTCCGGCCTGGGGCTGGCGATTGTTCAGTCCATTGTCCGGCAGCACCATGGAAAGCTGACGGTTGACGCGCCCTCGGAGCGGGAAATTGAGATTCGTGTGATCCTATGAGACAGGAGTGTACCAATGCGGAAATTATGTGCGTTGACCCTGGCGGCAGCGCTGCTGCTGGCCGGGTGTGCCCGCCGGAATCGGCTGGATGCCTCCGGCGTGGAGGTGGATTGGCTGGAGCAGACGGTGGGAATTGAGACGATTTCTTCCATGCCGACGGCCCCGGCAGAAACCAGGCCGGAGGCGGCACCAACGGTGCAGACAGAGGAGACAGAACCATCGGCTGCTGCCGCGCAGACAGAGCCGGAAGCCGCTTCAGAGCCGGAGACGACAGGACCGGAGTCTGGGAAAGTGGAGCAGCCCCGGGCAGCCGGGATGCGGCAGACCATCCTGACACTTTCAGATGGCAGGATGGTATCCTGCTGGCTGCATATCCCGGAGAAAACCCAGGCAGCGCCCGGCCTCATCGTGTATCTGCATGGCGGAAGCGGCAAGGGGGCAGACCTGAATCTGATTACCCAGGCGGACGGGTTCCCGCAGTACCTTCAATCCGGGCTGCTGGGGGACGTATCCTCCTATGTTCTGATTCCACAGCTTCCCAAGGAGCAGAAGGGATGGCCGGATTTTGACGGGACGCTGATGGACATGATCCAGGCTGTGGTTCAGGAGTATGGCGTTGACGCATCCAATATTTCCCTCACCGGCCACAGCATGGGCGGCACCGGGACCTGGAGCATAGCGGCGGCCCATCCCGGCTTTTTCGCACGGATTGCCCCACTGTCCGGGAGCATCCACAATTCGCCGCAGAATGTCCAGGCGCTGAAAGATACGCCGGTATATGCCTTTGTAGGGACGGAGGACACCATTGTCAAGCCGGAATCCACAGCAATCTTTGTGCAGGCGCTGAAGGAGGCCGGTGGGGATGCCCGCCTGGTGGAGCTGGCAGGGGCGGATCATTTTGATGTGCCGGGTGAGGCGTATCTGGGGGATTACGGGCTGCTTTCGTGGCTGGAAGGGAAATGAAACTGGTGCTGTCGCAAATGGTTTATCCAGTAGAGGCGGCTACCAGCCGCCCGCTATTTTACGGAATTGCGCATTTTATTTGAGCGCTCTGTTCCGAAAGTAAGCGGGCGTCTGGTAGCCGCCCCTACAAGCTTTCTGCCTTCAACAGCCCCCAATGAAATCCGCCCCTTCAGGAGAAACGGAAAGCGTAAGAAAAGGGAGCACTGCAATCTTGCAGTGCTCCTAAGAATCTAAGCGAAATTAGTCAGTGACGTAGGGCAGCAGGGCAATCTGACGGGCGCGCTTGATGGCGGTGGTCAGGTCACGCTGGTGAGCCGCGCAGGTACCGGTGGTACGGCGGGGCAGGATCTTGCCGCGCTCGGACAGGTAACGGCGGAGCTTCGCGGTGTCCTTGTAGTCAATGCTGGTCACCTTATCCACGCAGAAAGCGCAGACCTTTCTACGCTTGCGGGGACGCATACGCTGTTCGTTAGCCATGGAAATAACCTCCTTCATAAGTCTAGTAGAAAAGTTTCTCAGAAGGGCAGCTGGGCGTCATCGTCCTCCAGCATCGCAAAATCGGATGCGGGGGCGCTGGCGGGCGCGGCGTAGGAATTGCCGTAGCTGGGATTGCTGGGGGCAGAGTAGCCGCCGCCGTAGTTCCCAGAGGGGGCAGAATTGTAGCCGTTGTAGCTTCCGTTATTGGAAGACTCGTCCCGCTTGCTGGAACCGAAGTAGACATTGTCCGCTACGATTTCAGCGGTGCGGCGCTTGTTGCCGTCCTTATCAGTCCAGCTGCGCATTTGCAGCCGGCCGGACACCACTGCCATGCTGCCCTTCTGGAAATACTTGGAGACAAACTCTCCGGTATTCCGCCAAGCAACACAATCAATGAAGTCCGTTTCCCGCTCGCCGCTTTCCTTATTGGGGAAATCCCGGTCCACCGCTACAGAGAAGCTGGTGACCGCGATGCCGCTGCCGGTGCGGCGCAGCTCGGGATCACGGGTCAGGCGACCCATGACGACAATGTGGTTCAGCATAAAATTACGCCTCCACTGCGGTGGTCAGGCAGCGCAGCACGCCGTCGGTGATCTTCATCACACGCTCCAGCTCTGCGGGAAACTCGGGCTTGGCTTCCATGTTCATCAGAACGTAGTAGCCTTCTGCCAGATCGTTGATGGGATACGCCAGACGACGCTTGCCCCACTCATCAATGCTGGACAGAGTACCCTCCGCCTCCACCATTGCCTTGAACTTTTCTACCAGAGCAGCGATGCCCTCTTCGCCCTGAGCAGGGTCGATGATGTAGAGCACCTCGTACTTACCGGTGATCTTAGCCATGTTGATTGCACCTCCTTTTGGACTTTTGGCCCCCGACGCCATCGGGAGCAAGGATTGCCTACAGCTTTGCAGACCGGACTATTCTACAGGAAAAAGGGAAAATTGTCAAGTGCTTTTTGAAAAAACTCCGGGGAAAGACGGCACTTTCCCCGGAGTTTCAAATCTCTCTGTACATGGCGCAGGCATCGTCCTTCTTGACGGTTTCGGCTACCTGCAAAACCTCTACCGCCAGCGTCCGATTGCCCAGAGCGATTTCCAGCTTGTCGCCCACTTTTACATCGTAGCTGGCCTTGACGGTGCGGCCATTGACGCTGATACGGCCGTTGTCGCAGGCCTCGTTGGCGACGGTCCGGCGCTTGATCAGCCGGGATACCTTTAAATATTTATCCAGTCTCATAGCGTTACTTGGCAACGGTGTCCTTCAGCACCTTGCTGGGCTTGAAGGAGGGGACGTGGGTTTCGGGGATCTGCATGGGCTCCTTGGTGTGGGGGTCCCGGCCGACCCGGGCCTTACGGAGCTTGGACTCGAAGATGCCGAAGCCGCTGAAGGAGACCTTTTCGCCCCTCACCAGAGCGGCGGTGATGGTGTCCAGAGCGGCGTTGATGACCCGCTCCGTATCTTTCCTGGGAAGCCCCGCTTTTTCGGAAACGGCGGCAATAAATTCGGGTTTATTCATAAAAAGTGATTCCCTCTCTTTTTGTTGTTGTCGCCTATAAGATTAACATAATACCTGGAAAAATGCAAGAGCGGCAGAGAAAAATTTTTGTAAAAACCCGTCCGCCGGTGTTATGCGAATGCGGAGAAGCCCAGAACCACCAGGCCCAGAATGACCAGGATAATGCCGGTGGCCCGGTTCAGGGTCTTGGGCTCGGCTTTGTTGGCAAGCACCGCGGCGATGCGGGCCCACAGCAGGGTAAAGGCTACGCACAGGAAGAACACGGTCCAGTCCGGCGCACCGCCGATGGCGAAGTGGGATACGGCGCCGGTGAGGGCGGTGAAGGCCATGATGAACACGCTGGTGCCCACGGCGGTCTTCAGCTCATACCCCAGGACGCTGGTGAGGATCAGCAGCATCATCATGCCGCCGCCGGCGCCGATGAAGCCGCAGATGAAGCCGATGAGGCAGCCGGAGACAAACGACTGGATGGCCCGCTTCTTCGGGGAGACACCCTGCATGGCCTCTTTGGTGGTCATCACCGGACGGATGATAAATTTGATGCCCAGCAGGAAGGTCATGAACACGGAGAAGTTGCCCATGGTGGCAGAGGGCACCTTGCTGGCCACATAGCTGCCAATGACGGTGAAGGCAAGCACGCTGAGCATCATAATGATGCCGTTGCGCACGTCCAGATTTTTATTCTTTCCGTAGGTGTAGGCGGAGACGGCGCTGGCCAGTACATCCGAGGATAGGGCGATGCCCACGGCCATATAGGGGTCCATGTGCAGGAAGGTGATGAGCATGGGGCTGATGACGGCGGCGGCGCTGAGGCCGGCAAAGCCGGTGCCGAGGCCGGCGCCCATGCCGGCAAAGAAGGTGACGAGAACGGTCAGCAAAACAGATGGCATGGTTATTTTTCCTCCAATAATTGATCAATATTCCGATTCATGGTTTTCAGGACGGCCAGAATGGTGTCCTTCTGGGCCTGGGTGACGTTTTTCTCCAGGGCGTCAAAAAAATGCTGCTGCATTTCCCGCCCGGCGCGGACGATGGGCAGGGCCTTTTCCGTCAGGTGCAGCTCCCGCTTCCGGCGGTCCCCGGTGACGGCGCTGCGGGTCAGATACCCCTCCTGCTCCAGCCGGTCCAGGTGAATGGACACCAGGTTGGCCTTCAGCCCCCGGACCTCTACAATATCCCGGGCGGTTTTGTAGGAAGGATTGTTGGCCAGGAACATGAGAATGTCAAACGAGGTCTGGGGGATTCCCTCCTTCCGGCAGAAGCGCTTGCAGACCTGGTCGTAAAGGCGCTGGAGCTTCTGGAACAGCTCAAAGCTTGGGTGCATGGACACACCTCCTTTGTTCAATTTTGAACTATTCAAGTTTGAAGGAATTATACCCCCGTTGCCGCCGCCTGTCAAGGGCAGAAATGTGAACTTTTTTCATTGCTTTAAACGAATGTTTGTGATACAATAAACTGGTTATGGGAATGGAACCGTCCATTCAGAGAGAAGGAGGGGAAACACTTGATATTTGGAAAGCACATCAACCACTATTACCGCAAGTACGCGCTGTATCTGCTGGCGGGGCTGGCGGCGCTGTTTACGGTGGACTATCTGCAGCTGCGGATTCCGGCCATCTACCAGATGGTTATTAACGGCATGAATCAGGGCTATATCCTGGAAAACGGCGTCCGGGTGCCCTTTGACATGGACTTCCTGCTGGATAGAATCTGCAGGCCCATGGTGGGGATTATCCTGGCAATCGTCTTCGGGCGCTTTGCTTGGCGGGTGACCATTTTCGGCGCGGCCACCCGTGTGGAGACGGACCTGCGGAACAAGATGTTCCGCCACGCGGAGTCCCTGAGCCGGGAGTATTACCAGGTGAACAAGGTGGGCAATCTCATGAGCCTGTTCACCAATGACCTGGATACGGTGCAGGAGTGCTACGGCTGGGGCTTTATGCAGTTCTTTGACCCCATCATTCTCTGCTCTCTTGCCATCACAAAAATGTGGCGGATGGACCATGTGCTGACCGTCCTCTCCTTGATTCCCATGGCGCTGCTGTTTGCCAGCGCCACCATTGTGGGCGGGAGCATGACGAAAAAGTGGGATGCCCGGCAGGAGAGCTTTTCCGCCATGTCGGACTTCGCCCAGGAGAGCTTTTCCGGCATCGCCGTGATCAAGGCCTTCGTCAAGGAGACCAAGGAGCTGCTGGCCTTTGAGAAGCTGAACCGGGAGAGCGAAGTGACCAACGTGGAGTACACCAAGGTGGCCGTCCTGCTGCGCATCCTGGTGACCACCTTTGTGGAGAGCGTCATCTGCGTCATCCTGGGCTATGGCGGATATCTCGTGTACCGGGGGCAGTTCAACGCCGGGCAGCTCATGGAGTTTATCGGCTATTTCAACGCGGTGATCTGGCCCATTATGGCAGTGGCGGAGCTCATCGACATGACCTCCCGGGGCAACGCCTCCTTAAAGCGCATCAGCGAGCTCCTGGACGCCCCTCAGGATGTGAAGGACCGGCCTACGGCGAGGCCCCTGGAAAACCCCAAAGGCAGCATCGAGTTCCGGGACCTGAGCTTTACCTATCCTGACGGGGAGTTCCCCGCCTTGGAGCACATCAGCTTCCGGGTGGAGCCCGGGGAGCGGATCGGCCTGGTGGGCAAGACCGGCTCCGGCAAGACGACCCTGGTGGACCTGATTCTGCGGACCTACAATGTATCGGACGGGCAGCTGTTCCTGGACGGGCAGGACGTAAACGATCTGACCATCCGCTCCGTCCGGGCGGCCTGCGCCTATGTGCCCCAGGACAACTTCCTGTTCTCGGATACCATTGAAAATAACATCGCCTTTGGCGCGGAGGAAACCGTCTCCGAGGAGATTCGCCGGGCTGCTAAGCTGGCGGACATTGACGGCAATATCTCCGAATTCCAGCTGGGCTATCAGACTGTGCTGGGCGAGCGGGGCGTTACCGTTTCCGGCGGCCAGAAGCAGCGCATTTCCATTGCCCGGGCGCTGATGAAGAACGCGCCCATTCTGATTCTGGACGACTCCGTGTCCGCTGTGGACACCAAGACGGAGCGGGCCATCCTGGACAACCTCCGGGAAACCCGCGCCGGAAAGACCACCATTCTCATTGCCCACAGAATTTCCACCATTGAGCAGATGGACAAGGTGCTGTTTATTGATAACGGCCGTCTGGCGGGCTTTGATACCCACGACAAGCTGTATGAGACCAATTCCGAATACCGGAAGATGGTGGATTTGCAGCGCTTGGAAGAGGAAGGAGGGGCAGCCAATGCGTGACTATCTGCCTCTTTTGATTGTCTGCGCCATTATTGGCGTGTTTACCGTGATTTTTCTGGCGGCCTATGCCGTGCTGAAAAAGAAGACCCGGCAGGAGACCAGCGAGCGGCATATGTCTGACCGGGAGATCATCGCCCGGCTGATGCGCTACGCGGCCCCCTATAAGAAGGACTTTGCGCTGGTGTTCGTGATCATGCTGGTGTCCATTGCCTACGATGTGGTTTCGCCGCTGCTGGTGGCAAAGATTCAGGGCACCATCAAGGGCAGCTTCCAGCTGCACCAGCTTTATTCCCTGGTGGCGGTCTACGGGGGAATCCTGGCGGTGTCCATGGTCTGCACCTATTTCCAGGCCATGATTTTGCAAAAGACCGGCCAGAAGATTCTCTCCCAGATTCGTCTGGATACCTTCACCCATGTGGAGCAGCTGTCCCATGCCCAGCTGAACCAGATCCCCGTGGGCAAGCTGGTGACCCGCGTCACCAACGATCCCAACTCTATCAGCTACCTCTTTACCAATATCCTGGTGACCCTGGCTAAGAACTCCCTGGTGATTCTGGGCGTGCTGGGGGGCATGCTGATGCTCGACTATGCATTGACGCTGATGGTTCTGTGCTTTGTGCCGTTCCTGGTGCTGTTTACCGTGATTTTCCAGAAGTTCTCCCGGCACGTCCACCGCAGCGTCAACAACGCCCGGACGGATGTAAACACCTACCTGTCCGAGAATCTGTCCGGCATGAAGGTGACCCAGATCTTCAACCAGGAGCAGCGGAAAATGGACGAGTTCCTGGTGCGCAGCAAAACGCTGGAAAAGGCCAAGTTCAACCGGATGTATGTCTTCGGCATTTTCCGGCCCATGGTGTATATGCTCTTCGTCACCTCCAACCTGTTCCTCTTCTATATCGGCTGCAAGGGGTATATCCAGGATACCACATTCCTGGGCCAGACCATTACCAGCGAGATCGTGGTGGCATTCTATATGTATATCTCCCGGTTCTTTAACCCCATCCAGGCATTGGCCGAGCAGTTTGATATGCTGGAGCAGTCCTTTGCCGCGGCGGAGAAGATTTTCACCATTCTGGACATGGTGCCGGAGGTGGTGGACGAGCCGGATGCCATCGAGCTCGCCGATATGCGGGGCGAAATCGAATTCAAGGACGTGTGGTTCGCCTATAACCCCGGAGAGTGGGTGCTGAAGGGGGTCTCCTTCCATGTATACCCCAAGCAGACCGTGGCCTTTGTGGGCTCCACCGGCTCCGGAAAGTCCACCATCCTCAGCCTGATCTGCCGGAATTACGACATCCAGAAGGGGCAGATATTGATTGACGGCATCGATATCCGCAGGATCAAGATTGCCTCCCTGCGCCGTCATTTCGGCCAGATGCTCCAGGATGTGTTCCTGTTTGCCGGGGATATCCGCAGCAATATCGTGCTGCGCTCCGACAATGTGACCGATGAACAGGTCTGGCAGGCCTGCCGCTATGTCAACGCGGACGGCTTCATCCGCAAGCTGGAGCACGGCCTGGACGAGACCGTGCGGGAGCAGGGCAACAACTTCTCCGCCGGCCAGCGTCAGCTTTTGAGTTTTGCCCGGACCATCCTCCACAAGCCCGCCGTCATGATCCTGGACGAGGCCACCGCCAACATCGATACGGAGACGGAGGTACTGATCCAGGACTCTCTGGAAAAGATGAAGTCCATTGGCACCATGCTGATTGTGGCCCACCGCCTGAGCACCATCCAGCACGCGGACAACATCATCCTCCTGTCCCACGGCGAAATCAAGGAGCAGGGCACCCACCAGCAGCTGCTCCACCAGAAGGGCCGGTATTACCAGCTCTATACCCTGCAATTCCGCAGGGAGCAATTGCAGGAAGGATAAGAAGGGGGCCGCCGCGGTTTCGCGGCGGCCCCAAAGAAATCCAGCTTCCGCTGGGTGAAATCTGTCTTTTGACAGGTGAAATCCGGCTTGCAGCCGGACGATTGATAATAGGCATGTTGCGGTTTCGTATGATGCAGCATGCCTGTTTTTATACGAATCAATCGCTGAAATGTTCATCATTTCATGGATGTTCCAGAGATTTTAAAATTTTTGAGCCTCGTAGGGGCGGCTACCAGCCGCCCGAAGGTATCGAAAGTGAGCGGTGAAGACCAAACGCTCAGACCGGGTTGTCTTCGGGCGGCTGATAGCCGCCCCTACGGAACTCAAAAGGTTTTAAAATATCCACAACTCGTTAGAAAGCAAGGCGCATTTGGTGCCACACAACGTTTCCGTGGGTGGATTTTTCAGATACGCCCTCGTCTGCAAAGCCGAATTTTGCATAGTAGGGGAGGAGCTTTTCCTTGCAGGTCAGCACAAGCCCCCTGCGGCCCTGCTGTTTTGCATCGTCAATGGCCCGGTGGAGCAGCGCTCCGGCGTATCCGTGCTTGCGATACGCCGGCAGTGTGTTGACGCCAAAGATCATCTGCCACGCTCCGCTTTCGTTGTGCATGGCCGCGTTTTCGTACATTTCATCGGTCAAATCCGGCTCGTCCGTCACAAAGCCGTCCACAAACGCGATCAGCTTTCCGGCATCATACAGGAGCCAGAAGTGATTTCTGTAGTGCCGGACCCTTTCTACAAATTCCTTTTCCGTGGCCGCCTCCGCGGCCGGGAAGCAGGCGGCCTCCACCGCCGCGATTGCGGGGATATCTTTTTCTGCCGCATATGTTATTTTCATTTGGAACACCTCTGTAAATATCGATTTATGGGATGCACACAGTATCGCACATGGGAGACGGGAGCACAAGCGATCGACAAAACACGGTGCCATTGCGGCCAGAAAGAAGCCTGGTCCGCAATGGCACCGTCTCGTTTTGAAAATCAGTTCATATAGTACATTCCCAGCGCGTCGCGCATCTTGTAGTAGTTGGGGAGCTTCCGCCAGCCGTAGGCGATGACGTCGGTGCCCTTGCCGACGATGTTGGTGTTGGGCAGAGCCTGACGCCAGGCGTACTGGACGGCATCGCTGCGCTCCATGCACCACAGGTTTTTCAGCCAGGTCATCTGGCTGATGGGCTCCGGGTCCGCGAAGGTGCGGCCGATGTTCAGGTCCTCCAGGGCGGTGCAGCCCAGCAGAGGCTCGTAGGACTCAATGGCATCCCAGCCCACCTCCAGCCAGATCAGCTCCTTGCAGTTGCTTAAGGGGGTCAGATCCCGCACGTCCGTATCCGCCAGAATCAGGTATTTGAGGTGGGGCATATAGGCGGCGAAGTCGATATCCCGGACCCGGGAGTGGCCGATATCCACGGCGATCATGTCTTCGCAGTACTTCAGAGGACCGACGTGTTTGTTCTGGAAGTACCATTCGCCCTGCTTGATGGGCATAAAGCTGGTCTCGTCCGTGCGGGCTTTGCACTTGTCGGTGAAGTATACCGTCCAGACCACCTTGTATTCGCTGCGCATTTCCTCCCGGAAATCGGCCATGGTCTCGTTGTCAAAGCCGCAGTCCGTCATAATCAGCTTGGTGATGCTGGGAAAATACGCCGCAAGGCTCTTTGCCTTGTCGATGCTCTCCAGCTTCAGCCCGGACAGGTCTACCTCCTCCGCGTCATCGGAGAAGCTGTTCTCGCCAATATGTACATCCCAGGTGACGGTGAGCTCCGGGTGGTCCTGCCGCAGCCGAAGCAGCTCCTCGCCGGTGGCGGTGGGGTCCGTCAGATGGATGGCGGTCAGATCCGGCATGACCTCAATGGCGGAGGAAAGCTCCGCGTAGCCGGCCCCGGTGGCATCCAGAACCTGGGTGGTGGTGCCGAAGGTCTCGCCGCCTACGGTGATGGCGTAGTCCACGGTCAGGTCCGGCCGGTCCTGCTGCAGCTGCATGAGCAGGGCGTAGTCGGTGCACTGGGTTCCGTCTACTTCCCGCAGCTCCGGCAGAAATGCAAGCATCTGGAGATCCGCCTGGGTGCATTCCCGCAGCTCCACCACCTGGGTAGTGCTTGGATAGCTGACTCCGTCAATGGGCACCAGATAGTTCACCTGGCAGGCGGGATATTGCTTTGCGGCCTGGGCAAGCACTTCGTAATCCCGGCAGTCATCCGCCCAGAGAATGCGCAGCTGGGGGAAATATTTCAGAACCTCCAGATCCTCTTCAGACAGGCTGGAAATGGTCAGTTCCTCGGTATAGCTGGGCAGGCTCCCCCCCTGAAAGGGCACATCCCAGAGAATGGTGGAGCCGGGGAGTTTTTTTGCCAGGGTATCATAGGTGCGGAAGGAGATGTCGTGGCCCTGCAGATCCAGCACAGCCTGCCCTCTGGGGTAGAGTGTCCCGTCCACCAGCACGTAGCGGTCCAGGGTTACAAACAGCCCGATTGCCGCGGCAATGGCGGCTGCCGCCGCGATGGCAATGCAGAGCCGTCGGATTCCGGTATTCTTCATAAATTATGTGTCTCCTAACTTTTTCGCGGACTTAAACTGGATTTTCCAGTTTCTGCAAATCCTACTTCTATGTATTATGCGCAGAAATCCTCTAGAAGTCAAGGACTTTTTTGGTTTTCACCCGGATTCTTGGGAATTGTAATAGTCAGAACGATTTGCCTGTCCGTTTCCCGCCGCTCGGACACGGCGGGAATGCCGGAGCGCTGAATCCGGGCAAGGGATTCGGTCAGACTGTTGAGAAAGGTGCCAACGCAGGCCTGCCGCTTCCGGAACGGGGCAGGGGAGAGCAGGCTCTCAATGTACTTTTCCGCAGCGGCAACGGTGAGGTTCTGCTTTGCGATGACGGCGATGGCATCCAGCTTCTCCGCCTCGCCCGGCAGCTTCAGCAGGGCACGGGCGTGGCGCTCTGTGAGGCCCGCCTCCCGCAGGGCCAGCAGCACCGTCTCCCCGTGGCGAAGCAGCCGCAGCTTGTTGGCAATGGCGCTCTGGCTCTTGCCCAAAAGCCTGGCGGTCTGCTCCTGGCTCAGGTGCTGCTGCTGCATCAGCGCGGAGATGCCCATGGCCTCCTCCACAAAATCTAGGTCCTGCCGCTGCAAATTCTCAATCATGGAGGCCAGGGCGCTCTCCTGGTCGTCCATCTGCAAGATGATGCAGGGAACCTCGCTCAGGCCCGCCATCTGGGCGGCCCGGAGCCGCCGCTCTCCGGCAATGAGCTCATAGCCCCCGGCAGCCCGGCGGACGGACAGGGGCTGCAAAATCCCATGAACCCGGATGGACTCCGAAAGCTCTGCCAGGGCCTCCTGGGAAAACACCTTCCTGGGCTGCATGGGACTGGGCCGGATGGCCCGGGCGGGCAGGAAGATCACCCTCCCGGTCTCCATATAGGTTTTCAGCTTCTGGCACTGCATTGCCCTTCCTCCCCCGGTAAAAGATAGGCCCATTGTACGCAACCATCGGGGCGGAAAGCTAGGGAAACGGTGCGCCCCTTTCCCGGGAAAAGTTTTTTTCCAGAATCCGGAAATATATCTTTACTTTTGTATCGATATGGTGTATAGTGATGGCGAACAGAGTAGGAGATCCTGCGTGAAGTGTTGCCAAGATGGGGAGTTGTGTGGCAGACGAAGGGCGCTTGCCCGCGATAGGATTTCCGCACCCGCTGCGCCATAAATGTGGGTTTTTCCCCTCCTTTATGTAGCAACGATACTCGGTTGAGCGAAAAAAGGGCAGTGCCGTTTCTTCCTCACGGGTAAGCTGACAAAAAAGACAACTCCCTGGCGGCAGTATGCCCGCCAGGGGTTTTTGCTTGTCGGCGCCGATGGCTGTGTCCGGTTCGCTCCTACAAAAAAGGAGGCTATTTTTATGTCCCAGAAAACAAACCAACTCTATCCCCACCCCTTTTCCAAGGCCTACTGGCGTGATGCCGCGGCGGAGCTGAAGGATACCCATATGCTGGTATTTGCCGCCCTGATGATCGCCCTGCGGCTGGTGATGAAGCAGATTTCCATTCCCATCACCCCCTTCCTGCGCATTAACGTTGCCTATTTTGTCAATGCCCTGGGGGCCATGGTCTTTGGGCCGGTGTTCGCCATCATCTGCGCCGCCATTACAGACGTGCTGGGCTACATCATCCGGCCGGACGGTGTGTATTTTATTCCCTTTATCCTGACGGAGATCGGCGGCTCTCTGGTGTTTGCCCTGTTCCTGTACCGGGCGAAGATCACCCCCGCCCGGGTGATGCTCAGCCGGTTTACCATCAACCTCTTTATCAATGTACTGCTGCAAACCCCCATCATGATGTGGTACTACGCGCTGTACATGGGCGGCAAGCAGTACACCTTCGCCATGGCCGTGCCCGGCATGATCAAGAACATCCTGATGTTCCCCATTGAGTCCGTGCTGCTGAGTCTGTTTCTGGGAATCATGCTGCCCATTACCTGCCGCCTAGGGCTGACCTACACCGGCGTGGAGGCCAAGCAGGATCTGAAGTTCAGCAAAAAGCAGCTGGTGTCTCTGGCCCTTCTGTTCGTTGTGGGCGTGGGCTGCGTCTTTGGTTACCTGGGTTACTATTATAAGAATAACTCCCTGTCCGCCAGCTATACCGCAGAGCAGCGCTATGAAGAGAATACCCGCATGACCCAGGTGGTGGCCCAGATGGAGGATACCCTGGACCCGGATACCACCGTAACCACCGTGGAGAGTGCCTACAAGAAGTTCCTGACCAATGAGGTCACCTATTCCGTAGCGGTCTACACCGTCAATGAGGAGGCCCTCCAGGGCTATGACAAGGACCTGGAGACCATCCGGGGGATGTCTAAATCCAAGGCCAAGGCGGTCAGCGATGACGGCGTGATGGAGAAGGTCGGTACTGCCCGGGTGGTGATGAACACCAAGACGGGAGATGTTCTGAGCTTTACCATGAACTGACAGATTTGGGGCCATTGCGTTTTTGCAATGGCCCCAATGAAATCCAGCCTGCGGCCGGGTGAAATCTGCCTGTTGGCAGGTGAAATCCGGCTTATGGCCGGACGAAATCGCCCTTCGGGCGGTTGCGGTGTCCCTGCGGGACGGATTGAAAATAAGCACGCTGCGGTTTTGTATGACGCAGCGTGCTTTTTTATGAAATTACCAGGAATTCCCATCCGGCAGGACTTCCAGAGAGGGGTCCAGGGGTTCTTCCCGGAAGACGGTGCGCATGTATTTGTTGACCTGGTCCCGGATGCCCTGCTTGGTCATGTTTCTGGGGTCGCAGAGGTCGTGGCTGACCCAGATCAGGTGGATACCCAGTGCCCTGGCCTTTTCCTCAAACTGGCCGTGGAGCCCGGTGAGGGATTTGCAGCTCATGTGCTCCCAGAGAATCACCGTATCGGCGTTGAATTCCTGGCAGTATTCCCAGAGCTGGTCCAGGAGCACCTGGTAGCCGCCATGGGTGCGGTTGCGCATGATCATGTTCTCCGTCAGCCAGGCCATATCGTAAATGGCCTGTTCCTTGTCGTCCTCGGAGAGAATCCGGGTGGAGAGCATGGACAGCATATCGGTCAATGGGAGAATGCCCCAGCAGTTTTGCAGCCACAGCAGCATCTCAAAGTAGAATTGGGACTGAACACCCCACACAATGGCCCGGTGGCGGTATTCCTTCACATACATGGCCTTGTCCCGGTAGGCCTTTTCCGCGATTTTGGAAATTTTCCGATCGTTCTTTACAAACAGGTCCGACTTGCCGCAGACGCCTAAGTAGTTTGTCTCGGTGTACACCGCCAGGTTTAGACCTAAAAACTGGGGATAGGCCGTCTTGTTGATGTCCAGCCAGTCCAGCCGGTGGCGGGTGGTCTCATTGACCCGTTTCGCGCATGTGAAATAGTAGTCCCAGTCCCATTTGGCACCGGTCTGCTCTTCGATAAAGGCGATGGCGTTCCGGATTTCCTGGGCGGCGTATTCCTGCACATCCTCCCGGGTATGCCGCAGGGGCATGGCCAGCTGGAAGCAGGGAATGCCGTCCTCTAACTCCAGCCGCTTGGAGATTACGCTGTTGCCCATAAGGGAGCCATCGCAGGTGGTATTGCACTGGACGGCGCATTTGCCCAGAACGCAGTAGTCATCGTCAATGGAGATACCGGCCTCGGTGGCGGGCATGGGGCACACGTCCCCCGGCAGGCCGAACTCCTGCACCACATCCAGATAGTGCTCCGCGGAATCCTGCCGCAGCAGATTGGCTACATATAGTGTAGGAATTTCCCGGCTGAGCCCCTCCAATGTGGGGAAGCCCATCATAATGGCGGTCATTTCGTTCTCGTCCAGCAGCACCACCCGGTCCGAGAAGGCCTTGTCGTTTCCAACCCGGCGGTCCCCCCGGAAGAGCTTTTCCAGGGTTGCCGCGATTTCCCGGATGATCAGGCCGTATTCCAGGTGGGCGATCCGCAGGTGGGGGCCCCGGAGACCCTCCGTTACCCGGTCCATCATCATGGGCACCGCCAGATAGTTGACCATCCAGCGGTAGCGCAGGAAGCCCTTGAAGTTCCGGGGCTTTACGATAAAGCGCACCAGCACGCCGATATTGCCCAGCCACCGGGTATAGTCGTACAGCGTATCCCGGAGCCCCCGCCATTCCCGGCGGGGCCGGACTTTTCCGCCCGTATACAGCTTGCCCAGCGGCGCGCTTCCTACCGCCTTGCCCATGGGTATCCCTCCAAATGTGTTTATTTAATGTTTGCCCTTGGCCGCGTCCAGAGCCAGCTTGAAGGCACCGTAGGCCCCGGCATCGTTGCCCAGGGAGGCCAGGGCGAACTTCACGCCGGAGGCGGCGTGGAAGACGTACTTGTGGAAATAGGGGGCGATGCCGTCCAGCAGCACCTGTCCCGCCTTGCTGACGCCGCCGCCGATGACCACGGCCTCCGGGTCGATGACGGAGCAGGTGGAGCCAAGGAACTGGCCCATGTAGTCAAAGTAGGTATCCAGAATCTCCAGGGCCACCTGATCCCCGGCCTTGCCGGCATCGAAGATATCCCGGCAGGTGATCTCCGGCAGGGCCCGCAGGCAGGAGTCCGCCCCGTCCCGCTCCAGGCGCTGCTTTGCCAGCCGGACAATGCCCGTGGCGGAGCAGTACTGCTCCACGCAGCCCCGCTTGCCGCAGCCGCAGATGGCGGTTTCCTTGGGATTCAGCACCATGTGGCCCAGCTCGCCACCCGCGCCGTGGGTGCCGTTCAGGAGCTTGCCGTCCAGGATGATGCCGCCGCCCACACCGGTGCCCAGGGTGATGAAGATGACGTTCTCATTGCCCTGGCCGCCGCCGACCCAGTATTCGCCCAGGGCGGCCACGTTGGCATCGTTGCTGGCGTGGACAGGCAGGCCGGTGCGCTTCGACAGCTCCTCTTCAATGGGTACGATGCCCCAGCCCAGGTTCACGCAGCGGTTCACCACGCCTTTAACAACGGCCCCGGGGACACCGATGCCGATGCCCAGAAGATCTTCGTCCAGGATGCCGTTCTCCTTCCGGTAGCGGTTTACCGCGTCCGCAATATCCGGGATGATCTGTTCGCCGCCGTTTTCCCTTCGGGTGGGAATTTCCCATTTGTGCAGCATTTTGCCCGTTTCTTCAAAGTAGGCGATCTTGACGGTGGTGCCGCCCAGATCGATGCCAAAGCCGTATTTCATCAGAGAGTCCTCCTCGTAATTTGAAATCGATGGTCTTATTATACATTACCCGGGAGAAAAAGGGAAGGATGGAGTTTAACAAAAGTCTAAGTTTTTCTCTGTAATTCTTAATAATCGGTTAAGAGAAGTGACATTTCGTAACAGATATGATACAATCACTCCTGGAAAGAAAAGGAAAGGATGCGATTGTCATGGATACCTTTTTGAAAAAGCTGATTGTCGGAGGCAGCATCCTGGCTGTGCTGCTGATCCCCTGCGTGACCCCGCTGCACCGCAGCGAGGCAGAGGAGCTGCCGGTGTTCACCCGGGAGCAAAGCACGGAAGCACAAAATCTGGAAACGCTGTGCCTGCGATAAAAGAAAGGAAGGATTGAGCATGAAACACCTGTGGAAAGCCTTGGCCGTCTCCGTCATGACGGTGGGGATGCTTGCCGGCTGCGCGGGGGAAAACACCCCGGCAACCCTGCCGGCCATTGACGAAAAGCCCGTGGCGGTGGACACCAGCGCTGGGGTTACCTATGTAAACAGCATCAAGGAGCTGGCTGCCGCCATTGTCCCCGGGGCGGTGATTGAGCTGGGGGAAGGAACCTATACCATGGAGCCGGAGAACGGAGACCCCCAGACGGGCAACTCCTACTGTCTGTGGACGAACCTGGGGGACGGCTATGAGCTGGTCATCCGGGATGTGAGCAATGTGACCATCCGAGGGGCGGGAATGGACAAGACCCGGCTGGAGAGCGAGCCCCGGGATGCCACGGTTTTGAGCCTGCACAACTGCAAGAATGTGACCCTGGAAGGCTTCACAGCAGGACATACCGAGGGCGCGGATATGTGCGAGGGCAACGTGATCGATATTTATGAGAGCGAGAGCGTGACATTGAAGAGCCTGGGCCTCTATGGCTGCGGCTCCATCGGTGTCAACGCCCAGGACAGCCAGAAGCTGAAGATCGTGGAAACGGATATCTACGACTGCTCTTCTGAGGGCCTGAGCCTGTGCAATGTCAAGAACTGCGTTATGGAGAATTCCACCGTCCGGGACCTGAACGGGGCATACTGCGCGGTGAGCGCCTGGGACGGCGACGGCCTGGAGATCATCGACACCGCCTTTACCGGGAATTCCCTCTCAACCCTGATCTCTGTCGCTCAAAACGCCCGGTTTACAAACTGCGAGTTCCGGGACAATCAGATGAGCAACGAGATTTTCAGCGTGTGCGGAAGCGGTGGGGACAAAACCTCGGACCTGTATCTGGAAAACTGCACCGGCAGCGGCAATCAGGCCTGGAACTGGCGCTATCAGGATGAAACCAGCAGCATTCTGGACGGGCATGGGGATGCCCTGGAGGATACGGACCTGGAAGCCATGTTCGGCACGATCAATACCCCGGTTTCGGCCCCAACCCAGAAGCAGGAGACCGTCACTGTCACCACGGCGGACGAATTCCTGGCGGCCCTGGGGTCCAATAGAGACATTGTGATCGACACCCCGGTGCTGGATTTGAGCACCGCCTCGGACTATACGGAGGGGGCCTCCGGCGAGGACTACTATTGGACGAACCCCTTTGATGGCCCGGAGCTGACGATCACGGGCCTGGACAACCTGACCATCCGGGGCAAGGACGGCAAGGGAGCCAACGTGATCACCGCTGTGCCGCGGTACGCCCAGGTTCTGAATTTTGAAAACTGCACCAATGTCACTGTAAAGAATCTGACCGCGGGCCACACCCAGGAACCCGGCAGCTGCATCGGCGGGGTATTGCAGTTCACGTTCTGCCAGAACGTGACCGTCAGCGATACGGGCCTTTACGGCTGCGGCACCATCGGCATTCAGGGAAGTCAGTGCCGGAATATGGTGATGACCAACAACGAAATTTACGAGTGCTCCCAGGGCGGCGTTTCCCTTTACTGTGTGAAGGGGGCCGCCATGGAGGGCAACACCTTCCGGGACCTGGGCAGCGTAGACAGCTACGATGGCTCCTGGGCCAATGGCTATATCTACAGCATCTCCACCTGTGAGGATGTGACCTTTGATGGGAAAACCCTCCAGAGTGAGGACTGGCTGGACTATCAGAAGTAAATAGAAAGAATGCGCGTACCGCTCAAGTTCTACGGTACGCGCATATTTCATTCGTCCCGAAGGGGCACCATTTCCGCCCAAAGGGCGATTTCACCCGGCGAACCGCCGGATTTCGTCTGCCTCCGGCAGATTTCACCCGGCCCCAGGCCGGATTTCACCGCACCGTCCGGTGCCAGGTATGGCGTGAGAACAGGCACAGAATCGGGAAAATCTCCAGTCTGCCCAGCAGCATGTCCACAGCCAGCACCAGCTTGCTTAACACACTGAAGCCGGAGAAATTGCAGGTGGGGCCAACGGCCTCCAGGCCGGGGCCGATGTTGTTGAAGCAGCACAGCACCGCGGAGAAGTTGGTGCCTGTAGAGAAGCCGTCCAGGCTCAGCACCAGAAAGCTCGCAAAGAGGATGAATACATAGGCAATCAGATAGGCATTGGTGGTTTCAATGATCTTGTCATCCACCACCTGGCCGTTGTTGCGGACCATCTCCACCCGCCGGGGGTGGAGCATCTGCAAAAAGCTCCGGCGCAGGCTCTTGAAGAGCAGGATTACCCGGGAGACCTTCATGCCGCCGCCGGTGGACCCAGCGCTGGCGCCAATGACCATCAGGCACAGCAGAATGTTTTTCGAGAAGCTGGGCCACAGGTCAAAGTCCGTGGTGGCAAAGCCCGTGGTGGTCATGATGCTGGACACCTGGAAAGCGGCATGGCGCAGGGTTTCCCCCAAGCTGCCGTAGAGCCCCCGGACGTTCCAGACGATCAGCAGGGTGCTGATGAGGGCGATGCCAAAGTAGGCCCGCAGCTCCTCGTCTTTAAATACCGCCCCCCACTGCTTCAGAAGCAGCAGGTAGTAGCAGGTAAAGTTCACGCCGAACAGGAACATGAAGATGGTGGTCACGTTCTGCAGGTAGGGGCTGTAGCTGGCGAAGGAATCGTTGCGCACGCCGAAGCCGCCGGTGCCGGCGGTGCCGAAGGCGTTGCACACCGCTTCAAAGGCGGGCATCCCGCCGAAGACCAGGAAGCAGAAATCCGCAACGGTCAGGATGATGTACAGGAAATACAGAATGGCCGCCGTCTTGCGCATTTTGGGCACCAGCTTGCCCACACTGGGGCCGGGGCTCTCCGCCCGGAGCAGGTGCATGGTAAAGCCCTTGCCCCGGTCCGTACTGGGGACAATGGCCAGCAGAAACACCAGCACGCCCATGCCGCCTACCCAGTGGCTGAAGCTGCGCCAATAGAGAATGCCCTTGGGCAGCCCCTCCACGGCGGGGAGAATGGAGGCTCCGGTGGTGGTAAAGCCGGAGACGATCTCAAACAGTGCGTCGATGAATCTGGGAATGGCCCCGGACAGCACGAAGGGCAGGCAGCCCGTGAGACTGAGGACGATCCAGCTCAGGGCCACACAGACCATGCCGTCGGTGGCATAGAAGTTGCTCTTGGCCCCCTTGCAGGCAGCGCGCAGAATGCCGGACAGGAGCGCCAGGCCAATGGCGGTCCAGAGAAAGGCGTGGACGGCGCTGGCCTCCCCGGCGTACAGGCTGATGAGCATGGCGGGAACCATGAAGACCGCTTCCAGCAGCAGGATCTGGGCGATAAACCGCCCCATCATTTTATAGTTCATAGCCCATGCCTCACGCGAAGATGTCGTTCAGCTGCCGCAGCACCACGCCGCTGTTGGTGACCACAATGATGGTGTCCCCCGCGTGGAACACGGAGTCGCCGTTGGCAATCTCCGTGGCCGCGCCGTGGCTGATGCTGACCACCAGCACATTGGATTTCAGCTTGATCTCCTTCAGGGGCACGCCGCAGAACCGGGTCTTCTCATCGGCCAGGAACTCCATGGCCTCCGCCTGCCCGTCGGCAATGGTGTGGACGGAGATGGCCGCGCCGGTCTGGTTCTGCATGGCCCGGACATATCGGACGATGTTGCTGCAGCACAGTTCCTTGGGGCAGACCACGCTGCCGAGGGACAGGGAGTTCACAATGCTGTTGTTGTCCGCGTGGCCCAGCTTGGTGATGACCTGGGGCACCCCCTGGGAGATGCCGTACAGGGAGACGATCATGTTCAGTTCGTCCAGCCCCGTCAGCGTCACCAGGGCATCGCACTGGGCAAGGCCCTCGCTGTCTAAAAGGTACTGGTCGGAAACGTCGCCGTGGATGATCTCCGCGCCGGGCAGCAGGGCGCAGAGCTCCCGGCAGCGGTTGCCATCGCTTTCCACAATGACGCAGCCGATGCCGCCCTTCAGAAGCCGGGTGGCCAGATAATAGCTGACCCGTCCGCCGCCGCAGAGCATGACCCGCCGGACCTGTCGGGTCAGAATGCCTAGACTTTTCAGCAGGGTGGTCAGGTTTTCGGACAGGGCGGTGATGAACAGCCGGTCCCCCTCCCGCAGCACAAAGTCGCCGCCGGGGGTGATGGCGGTGCCGCCCCGGAGCACGGCGCACACCAGCACCTTGCAGCGGACAATGGCCCGCATATCCGCCAGACGGACGTTGCAGAGCTTGCTCTTGGCGTCAACGCGGAGCTCCACGATCTCCGTGCGGCCTTTGGCGAAGGTGTCCCGCCGAAGGAAGCCCGGGTATTTCAGCAGCCGGTCAATTTCTGTGGCGGCCTGGTTCTCGGGATTGATGAGCATGGACAGGCCGAAGGTTTCCCGCATCTGGAAGATCTGCTCGGTGTACTCCGGATTGCGAATCCGGGCGATGGTGTGCAGTTTGGGATTCATGGCGTGGGCGGTGGTGCAGCACAGAAGGTTCACCTCGTCCGCACCGGTGGCGGCAATGAGCAGGTCCGCCTCCCGCACACCGGCCTGCCGCAGCACATCCATGGACGCGCAGTTGCCCTGGACGGAGATCACATCGTAGCGCTCTACGCTGGATTCCAGGGGGAGCAGCTTGGAGTCGATGACCGTAACATCGTAGCCCTCGCCGGTGAGCTGCCGGGTCAGGGTCGAGCCAACCTTGCCGTCGCCCGCAATAATGATTTTCATGTCTGCCTCCGTTTTCCGAAAAGAAAGATAAGACTTTTTAAGTGGCAGAAACCACCAGTTTACCTCGTATTATAGCATTGCTTTCTGAAAAAGGCAATCTCTATTCTGCAAACGCGGCGGGCTGGAGGCGGACAGCAGAAATGTGCACAAAGACATAGAAATTGACGCTTTTTCAGCCATTCCGAAAAAAGATGAAAAAATTTAAAAAAACCTCTTTACAAACGAGGAAATATCTGTTATAATCTCACTCGTTCCTGGCCCGGTGGTGCAGTCGGTTAGCACGCCAGCCTGTCACGCTGGAGGTCGACGGTTCGAGTCCGTTCCGGGTCGCCAATCCCGCAGATGGTTTTCATCTGCGGGATTTTTCTATGCCTATCGTTTGTAATTCGCGTAAAGGGGCTGTTGTAAAATAGCAAACCGGCAGGGGCGGCTGTCAGCCGCCCCTGCCGGACTCAAAATACTACACTGCGTACATCAGAATGCACAGAAAGTGCAGCAGACTGCCGATGTCCACGAAGATGTGGAATACGGAGTGCATCCACTTTTTCTTGCTGCCAATGCCGTAGAGCACCGCGCCGATGGTGTAGGCGATGCCGCCGGAGAGCAGGAGGAAGAAGCCCGCGGGGTGCAGCACCTCCAGCACCACCTTGGCAAAGGGGATAATGGCCCAGCCCATGCCGATATAGCAGATCATGGAGAACACCCGGTAGGCCCGCAGATCGATGGCCGTCAGCACCGTGGCGATCACGGCCATGGTCCACTCAAAGCCGAAGAGCCACCAGCCCAGCTTCGGATACACCGGCCGGATGGCTGACAGAGCAATGACGGTATAGGTGCCGCAGATGAGAAAATAGATGGTGCAGTGGTCAATGACCTGCATGACCTTTTTCCCCATGCAGGGCTTCAGCCCATGGTAGACGCTGGAAACACTGTACAGGGCGACCATGCAGAAGCCGTAGATGGCGGAGCAGACGATGCCGTACACATTCCGGTGCATTGCGGCAAAGGCCACGCACAGGCTCAGAGCGCTGACGCCCATGGCCCCGCCAACAATATGGGTCACGGTATTCATGATTTCCTCGCCCACGGAATAGTTGGGCAGGCTTCGGTCAGCCAGTTTGGTTCGTTTCATTATGCATCCCTATCGGAAACGCCCGGCGCTTCCGCCCTTTCTTCTTTTTTTACAGTATAGCATATCCCAGGCCCAAATGTGCCTACAAAGCCGGATTCTACCCTCTCCCGGCGGGAGAGGGGCAATTCTCCCGGCGGTAGAGCCCCGGGAAAGGGGGAGAATTCGGCGGTTTTCCGCCAAATCCACCTGAGAGGAGGGCACACACTGTTCAATCCGCCAAAATATCCGCCGGGGAGAAAGGGATGGTTGACAAGCCATGGGAAAATGTATAAAATTTAATTTACATGACATAAAAATTCACTTGCAGAGCGCAGGAGAGAAAAAGCCTTATGAAGAAGACCCCCTTTATTACCCTGGACAAGGCGAAAGAGATCATTGCCCAGATTCCCACCCCCTTCCACCTGTACGATGAGGCGGGCATCCGTGCCAACGCCCGGGCGCTGAAGGCCGCCTTTGCCTGGAACAAGGGCTTTAAGGAGTATTTCGCCGTGAAGGCCACCCCCAATCCCTATATTATTAAGGTGCTCCATGAGGAGGGCTGTGGCTGCGACTGCGCCACCTATACGGAGCTGCTGCTGGCGGAGGCAGTGGGCATTACGGGCCACGAGATCATGTTCTCCTCCAATGTGACCCCGGAGAAGGATATGCGCAAGGCCAAGGAGCTGGGGGCCTACATCAACCTGGATGATGCCACCTATGTGGACTTTCTGGAAAAGCTGGGCCCCGTGCCGGAGACGGTGTGCCTGCGCTATAACCCCGGCGGTTCCTTCAGCCTGGGCAACACCATAATGGATATGCCCAGGGATGCCAAGTACGGCATGACCGAGGATCAGATGGCCGGGGCCATCAACCGCCTGCAAAAGCTGGGCACCAAGCACTTCGGCATCCACGCCTTCCTGGCCTCCAACACCACCACCAACGAGTATTACCCGGAGCTGGCGAGCCAGCTCTTCCGGCTGGCGGTGCGGCTGCGCAACGCCACCGGGGCGGACTTCCGGTTCATCAACCTTTCCGGCGGCATCGGCGTGGACTACCGCCCGGAGCAGCCCTGCTGCAATATCCAGACCATCGGAGACGGTGTCCGGGCCCGCTACGAGCAGATTCTGACCCCGGCGGGCATGGGGGATATCGCCATCTTTACAGAGCTGGGCCGGTACATGCTGGCCCCCTATGGTCACCTGGTCTCTACGGTGCTGCATCAGAAGCATATCTACCGGGAGTACATCGGCCTGGATGCCTGTGCTACGGATCTGATCCGGCCCGCTATGTATGGCGCTTACCACCACATCACCGTGCTGGGCAAGGAGGACGCCATCCTGGACCACGTATACGATGTCACCGGCGGCCTGTGCGAGAACAACGACAAGTTCGCCATCGAGCGGAGCCTGCCCGCCATTGAGCGGGGGGATATTGTGGTGATCCACGATACCGGGGCCCACTGCCACTCCATGGGCTACAACTACAACGGCAAGCTCCGCTCCGCGGAGGTTCTGCTCCATGAGGACGGCACCTTCCAGCTGATCCGCCGGGCGGAGACCCCCATGGATTATTTCGCCACTCTGGACTGCACCGAGTTCCAGTTCCACAACTGATTATACACTCTGCACAAAAACGGCCGGAAAAATTTCCGGTCCGGCTGGCCACTTCGTCAATAATTGTTCATGCTTTTTTGGACTGCCCATGCTATAATAGAAACGACAGCGGGGGAGCACCTGCTACGGAAAGGGAGACGGTCATGAACAATATTTTGTTTTTTCTGCTGCCCAAGGCAATGTGCGCGTACCTGTATGATGATGCCACCATCCGCCAGGCCATGGAGAAAATGGAGGCAGCCGGCTATTCCTCCATCCCCATCCTGAATAAGCGGGGGGAGTACCGGGGAACGCTCACAGAGGGAGACCTGCTGTGGGCGCTGAAATACCTGTGCGAGATGGATATGCGCCAGGCGGAGATACACCGGATTTCGGAGATCTCCCGCAGGAAGGACAATGTACCCGTCCGGGTCACCACCTCCATGCACGATTTGGTAGACCGGGCCTCCACTCAGAACTTTGTCCCGGTGGTGGACGACAAGGATGCCTTCATCGGCATCGTCACCCGCCGCTCCATCATCCAGTACTGCAAGCAGACACTTTTCCCGGAAGACTAAATGGCATTAATTTTGGCCTGCCGCAACACGCGGCAGGCCAGTTTTTGCGTTCCTAGGAAAGGGGCATCGTTAAATACTGCTCCCATACAAAGCTTTGGCTGTCTTTGGTCAGGCCGAAGGCCTGGCGGATGCCGGTGCAGATGCGCAGAAGCTTCTGCTGTAAGATGGGGGCGGTGAACATCTCCTCGTTGCCGGGATTGGCGGCGCACTCAAAGATTCTGGCCCGGTCCTCGGAGGGGTAGCTCATGGCGTAGCTGTCCACAAAGGCCCGGTTCTCCCCGGAAAGCAGGGAGGTGTATGCGCTGGTGTCCGCGTGGTAGTCCATGGTGTAGGCGAAGTCCTGGGGGTTCAGGTCGTTCCAGCTGTCGTAGGCGCTGCATTTGTTCAGCACCTGGGTATCGATCAAATGGCTGAACTCATGGAACAGGGTATAGCGCAGGCTTTCCGGGGAGCTGGGGGCAAGGGCGATATAGCACCGGCTGCCGGACTGGAATTGCAGCCCCTCGGCGCTGTCCAGGCTGCCGGATTCGGCGGTGCCCCGGATGGCGGACACCAGGCAGATGGCGAGCTCGTCCCAGTCCTGGTTCAGCTTTCCGAGAAAGCCCTCCGGGAAGGCGGACAGGGCCTCCTCCAGATTGTCCAGGGCCCACTGGGTTTCGTCCACCCGATAGGCGGCGGTGAAGGCGTAGTCCCAGGGGGCGGCATCGGCGGCCTCGTCAAACAGGAGCACCGTCACGCCGTATGTATTCCCAATGGACGCCGCCCGCTCCCGGCATTGGTGCATGCCCAGGGTATCGGGGGCCTCCCGGGTGTAATAGGGCTCCAGGCAGGATGTGGTGCTTTCCGGGGGGAAAGCATCATAATTCCACCGGAGCACCCACCATTCTCCGGAGGCGGCATCCCGGACGGTGATGTAGAGGTTATCATCGGTGGTGAAGCAGCCGCCGCCTACGGTATCAATGCCGGGCAGGGAGACAGTGCTTTGCAGGATGCCAGAGGTGAAGCTGTAGAGCCGCAGGGTGATTCCATCCTGGGTGGATGCGGAGGTGATGAGGCAGCTGCCTAAAAAGCAGCAGACCTGTTCGCCTTGGTGCAGCTTCAGCTGGGCGGCGGTGCCGCCATCGGTCAGCAGGAGCACCAGCTGGCCCCCGATGTCGGCGGTGACCAGCTGAAGGCCCGCCTCGGACCGGGCGGCATCCAGGGGGGACAGCTCCGCGTGCAGGGTGCTGCCGTCCTGGGCGGATACCAGCAGGGATTGGCTGCCGCCGTCCTCCAGGGTCAGCTGCACCAGCAGCTCCCGGGTCTGGCTGCCCAGGGCCTTGACGGAGCCGTCAGAAAAATGCATATTGTCCCGCAGAACCTTAGACAGGCCGCTGGAGCAGTCCAATTGCAGCAGGCGGCCCTCCTGCAAATAGTACAGGAACCGGCCGTCCTCACTGAGGCCGGGGGTGCCCAGCACCGTGCCCGGCAGGGCGATGGTTTGCAGTTCCTCCAGGTCGCTCCCCAGGATCACCACCTGCTGCCGCGCCCCGTCAAAGAGCCACACGCCGTCCGGGTCTGTGCGGAGCACCACCTGGGCTTCCCCTTTGGCGCCCGGCGTCAGGCTGCTGCCGGTCAGCCGGACCAGACTGCCGCCGCTTTGCAGCAGCAGCTCCTGCCCCATGGGGTAGACCCGGCTGAAGGCGGTCTGCTCCGTGGGGAAGACCTGGATGATGCCGCTGGTCTGGCTCTCCAGAATGTGGCCCGGGCTGTGGAGTGGGTCAACCTTGGTGGGGGCTGTTTCGGTCTCCTGCCCCGGCGCGGCACAGCCAACCAGCAGCAGCAGGGCAAGCATTGCGGCAAGCAGTTTCATGGTTATTGTCTCCTGGCTAGGGTGTAGTCGTCGCCCTGGCGATAGTAAGGGCAGCGCTGGGACGGGGAGACGAGGATATGGTAGAATTCATCCTCGTCCAGGTCCATCATGCAGTAGTACTCATCGTACTCCTCATCATAATCATAATACCAGCAGCTGTCGCATTGGGTCGAATCCATGGTTATTCCTCCATAATCCGAAAAGAAAAGTTCCCGTCCTCGTAGAGAAGATAGCTGTGGCTGCCGTCCTTGGGGATGGACACACTGCCGGGATTCAGGCAGCGAATGCCATTCACAACCTCGTCCAGCTTCACATGGGTGTGGCCGGAGAGGAAGATGCTGCCCTGGGGCAGCGGGGGGAGATTCTGAGGGTTGGCGTGGTGTCCATGGGTCAGGTAGAAGGTTCTGCCGTCCGCCAGGAGCTCCGCGTAGTCCGCAAGGCAGGGGAAGGGCAGCACCATCTGGTCCACCTCTGCCTCGCAGTTGCCCCGGACGGCGACAATCCGTTCCGCCAGGGCGCTGAGCATGGGGATAACCTTCTTGGGGGCGTAATCTCTGGGCAGATCATTCCGGGGGCCATGGTACAGCAGGTCTCCCAGCAGAAGCACCTTATCGGGGCACTCCTTTTCAATTTCTTCACAGAGACGGCCGCACCAGTAGGCGCTGCCGTGAATATCGGACGCAATGAGCAGTTTCATAGTGGATTCTCCTTATAGAAATTCCCCCGGTCTTGGGGGAATGGTGTTAATCTGTACGAATTCGCCTTGGGTTTCTCCGTATCGGTTCTGCGTACCGCCCTCATCCACCGCCGCGGGCGGTCCCCCTTCCCCAAGGGGAAGGTAGGGGCTCCCATCCGGGGGTATACGGTTATTTGAAGAAATTAGGGTTGACGCAGTAGCGTCAGGTATTCTTCAATGTCAAAGGGGTTCAGCTTTTCGTCCTTGCGTAAGTACAGGGGGTGGTGGGGGTGGCCTTTTTTGGTGATGGCGCCGGCGCAGTACCATTGGGCGTTGTATTCCTTTCCAACGGCCAGGAAGTCTGCCACGCAGTCGGCAAGATACCCCCGCTTTTCGATCACGGCTCCCCAGGCGGCCCAGACGGCCGGGGCGGGGGACAGGGAGAGAACATAGCGGAAGGCTTCCAGATTCTCCTTATGCAGCAGCGGGTTGCATACGCGCTCCATGGTGTCCGGATTGGTGGCCCGCTGGGCGTAGACATTGAACATGAGAAAGCTGTCAAAGCCGTTGCCCAGGGCGATGCGCTCCACGGATTTCAGGGTGTTGTCCAGCGCGTCAGGCCGGGCGGTGGAGGGGTTGACCCCAATGCAGATCAGGGGCTTTTCCCCTCGGGTGCCCAGGATATATCGGTATTCAGAATAGAAGTTGGGAGCGTAGAGCCATTTGGAGATATCATAGTCCGGGCTAGGGGTGTTGGCGGCGGCCAGGGCCTGCCGGAAGGTCACCAGCTCCAGCTCGGCGGTGGTACCCTTGGGAATATGCTGCATGTCAGCTTTCCTCGTGGGGGAACCACCAGCTCTTCTGGGGGTCGTGGAAGTCACAGCTGTCGGGGTCCAGGCCCTTCTGGGCGCACCAGTGCTGGAAGGCGGCATCCAGGAAGGGATAGACCCCGTCCATGGTGGATTGCAGGCTCACGGTCTTGCCGTTTTCCAGCTGCAATTCCACAACGATGTTGCCGCCGGTGATCAGGTAGAGCTTCTGGCTCACAATGGCGCTGTAGGGATAGGATACGCTCTTTTTGAACAGGGTGGACACCAGGAAGCTGTCGGCCCCGTAAAAAATACCGAATCCCAGGTAGTACACGGTGAGGGAGGCACCCAGCAGAAATACGATGACGCCGCCCCAGAACAGCACATGGTCTCCCTTGGTGCCCGCAACGATGGCGGCCACGCCCAGGGCGGAGAGGATCACGCCGAACACGCCGTAGCGCTTGTTGACCCGGACGGCCTGCCCGGAAAGGTGCTCTGCCTTGTTGCGGAACAGCTTTTGAAAACCAATGTCCACCAGGCGGCAGATGCCGAAAACTGCTGCCGCGGTCACAATCCAGATGAGTGCTTCCATTCCATTCTCCTAACCCGTTATGCCCAGAGGACCAAGTCCACCGGGATGTCAAATTCCTCTGTTTCCAGCTTGTCAAGCACCTGAAAATCGTAGCACAGGGCTACGGTGGGGTGGTTCGGCTCCCGGCTGAGGAAGCGGTCGTAAAACCCGCCGCCGTAGCCGATTCGGTGGCCCTGGGGGTCGAAGACCAGCCCGGGCATCAGCACCAACGCGCCGGGGTCTGCCGCCTCCGGGCCGTCCGCAATGGGCTCCGGGATTCCGGCGTAGCCGGGGGCAACCTGATCTAGGTCGGACAGGAGAATAAATTTCATATCATCCCCATAGACCTTCGGAACGGCCACCTGCTTGCCGTCCTCCAGGGCCTGCCGCAGCATGGGCACGGTGCGGACCTCCTGATTATAGGGAAGGTAGCCGTAAATGGTCTTCGCGGCGGCGTACTGGGGGCAGGCACGGAATTTTTCGCCCAAAAGGTGGCTTTTTTCTTCCATTTCCGCCGGGGTCATGGCCCGTTTTTTCTGGCGGATCATGGCCCGGAGTTCTTTCTTATTCACCATCGTTTTCTTCCTCCTTAACGCTCTGGGCCGGGGCGCGGAACATGCGGAACCACAGGAAAATGGCGATCTGCCCGGGGATGCCCAGCAGGAACAGCTTCCACACGGAGATACCCAGAAAGACCTGCAGGGAGACATACAGGCTGGTAAGGCAGCCCCATACGATGATGGAGATCAGCGCCATGTTCCAGCTGTACAGGTGCCAGGCGGAGCGCAGGCTCAAAAGGACGATGGCGTTGACCGGCACCGCATAGAAGAAGGCAAGCCAGCTGTAGGAAATGCCCATGGAGGAAATGACGACAAAAAAGAACAGCGCCACGAACCAGACAAGGGTGCTGGAAAGGGCCTGGATGATACCCTTCCGGGCGGCGGGCTTCTGGGGGACGGTGTCCTCCGGCTCCGGGAGCTGGCTGTCAGCCAAAGAGGGCTCCCCCACCAGCCGGTCCACGCTGACACCGAACAGCTGGGACAGCTGCATCAGCGTCAGCACATCCGGCACGGACTCCCCCCGCTCCCATTTGGAAACGGCCTTATCGGAGTAATTCAGCTTTTCCGCCAGCCCCGCCTGGGTCAGCCTCGCGCTTTTCCGGCAGGAAGCAATATTCAGGCCGATCTGGGCCTTGATCTTCTCGTCGTCCATGTTTTTCCTCCTGAATCCAATTACTGTAATAGTAACATAATTCATTTTTCATTTCAACAGACAATTTGTGAACGGCAAAAAGAAAAGCCCCCTGGCGGGAGGCTTCCGTATTTGAGCGCCAGTAGGGGCGGCTACCAGCCGCCCAGAATTGGACGGGTCTGGGCACTTCATCTTCACCGTTCCCGCTCGACACCTTTCGGGCGGCTGGTAGCCGCCCCTACGAGATTTTTTTTGGGATAAACCGAATCTCATGCTCCGACTGAATGCTCCCACGCAGGCCCTCTGTTGCGTAGAGCGTGCCGTCGTCGGTGATGAAGATGGCATCGAATTCCTCCGCGTGGCTGCGCCAGAACTGCGTGGCATCGGCAAGACCCAGGATATACAGGGCGGTGGAGAGCCCATCGCCCAGGGTGCCGTCAGAGGTGACGATGGACACGGAGCTGAGGCAGCTCTCCGCCGGGGAGCCGGTGCGGGGGTCTAAGATGTGGCGGTAGATTTTCCCGGTTTCCGGGTCCTCAAAATAGCGCTCATATCCGCCGGAGGTGATTACGGCCTTGTCCGTCACCTTCACGGCGGCGTACAGGTCTCCGCTCTGGCTCCAGGGGTCCCGGATGCCGATGTTCCAGGGGCTCCCGTCGGGCTTGGCCCCCAGACACTGGATGTTGCCGCCCAGACTGAGCAGGGCAGAGGTAACCCCCTGGGCGCGCAGCAGATCCGTGACGCGCTGGGAGGCATAGCCCTTGCCGATGCCTCCCAGGTCGATCTGCTGCCCGGTCCCCAGGGTCACATTGCCGATGCTTTCGTCAAAGGTGATCCGGTCAGAGCCCACCAGGGCGAGGGCATCGGCAAGCTCCTCCTCCGTGGGCACATGATAGTTCTGATCAAAAAAGCCCCAGAGCTTTACAAGCGGATACACGGTCACATCAAAGACTCCGCCGGTTTCCCGGTACAGGTCCAGGGCGCGGCCCAGGAGGTATGCGGTGTCCTGGCTGAGGGTTCCGGAGCCTGCCTCATTCAGTTGGGAGATTTCGCTGTCGGGGCTCCCGACGCTCATCAGGTCGTTGAGCCGCAGAATTTCCGCCTGGGCCACATCCAGGGCCTCTTCCCGCCGGGGGCCGTAGGCCGTCAGGGTCATGACGGTATCCATGCTGGTAAGATACCGGCTGGAGGACTGGGAAGCTTCACCGCTCCCCGCGCAGCCGGTGAGCAGCAGAAGACAGAGAAAGAATATCAGATGTTTTTTCATAGGGTCCTCGCATGAAGAAGAATATTAAAGGTATTATACCCCGGCATTCCTTGTCTGTAAAGCTTCCGGCTCGCAATTTGCCTGTTGCTTTTTGGCGCAAAGTGTACTAAATTATACATAGATGCAGAATACTCGGAATTCTGTGACTCTTAGGGGGAAACGAATATGAGCAAGCTTTATCTAAGCGTAGATGGCGGCGGCACCAAAACGGAGCTGTGCGTGGCGGAGGGAGACGGCAAAATTCTTCTGTCCCTGGCCGGTGGGGCCACCAGCTTTAAGTCCGTGGGCAACGCCGCGGCCTTTGCCAATATGCGGGAGCTGGTTCGCCGGATGGAGAATTCCGGCATCCGGGCCAGCCATATTACAAAGAGCGTCTGGGGCATGTCCGGCTGCGATACGCCGGAGGACCGGGTGGTCTATGAGGCCATGATCCAGCAGGCGGGTTTCCCGCCGGAAAAAACGCTGGTGGTCAACGATGCGGTGCTGCCCTTCTGGGCGGCGGCGGATGTGCCCGGCGTGGTGGTAATCGCGGGCACGGGCTCCATCGTGGTGGGCGTGGACAGCCAGGGCCGGACCAGCCGCATCGGCGGCTGGAACTATTCCTTCTCCGATCTGGGCTCCGGCTACTGGATGGCCTGTCGGCTCTTGCGGGAGATGACCCTTTGGCTGGACGGCTGCCGGGAGGACTGCTTTACCTTCCGGGCGGTGGAGCAGAAGCTTCTGCCCCAGGGCGGCGGCAGGGAGGAGATGCTCTACAGGCTCTCCAACCTGACCAAGGGCGATGAGATTGCCTCCTTCGCGTCCATCGTTCTGGAAACCGCCGAGTCCCCCCTGTGCAAGAAGCTGCGGCAGGGCGCGGTGGACAGCCTGACGCTGTATGCGGGCCGGATGCTGGAGAACCTGCGTGCCAAAGGCGAGGAGAATCTGAAAATCGTCCTGTCCGGCGGGCTGTTCAAGAGCGGCTGCTTCCGGGCCCAGGCGGTAGAGGCTATGGAGAAGCTGGCCCCGGTGGTGGTCAACACGGTCTCCCCGGCCGTGGGCGGCATCCGGATTGCCCAGAATATGGAGTAAGATGACAGCTGCGGCTGGCTTTGCGCCGCTCCGGCGAAAAAAGGCCGCCAAGCTGGAAGCATGAGAACAAGGAGCTGCCAGGAGCTGCCGCGGGGATGCGGCAGCTCCAATGAAATCCGGCCTGCGGCCGGGTGAAATCTGTCGTCCGGCAGATTTCACCCGGCCGCAGGCCGGATTTCATTGGGGCGCAAACAGCGCCCCTTAAAGCAGTCCTTCTACCAGAATTACCAGAATCAGCACCGGCAGGATAAAGCGGAAATAGTATTTCATCCACCCTGCAACCTTGGGGCCCTTGCCGGTATTGGCCTCCTGCTGGTAGTTTTCAAAGCCCCAGCCCCACTTGGTGACGCAGAACAGCAGATAGACGAGGGAGCCCAGGGGCAGCAGCAGATTGCTGACCAGGAAATCCTCGCTGTCCAGCACGTCCCGGCCGCCGATCAGGTGGAGATTGCTCCACACGTTGTAGCCCAGCACACAGGGCAGGCTGGCGATGAGGACGAAGACGCAGTTGAAGACGGCAGCCTTCTTCCGGCTCCAGCCCAGGTTGTCCATGCAGGAGGACATGAGGTTTTCAAACACGGCAATCACCGTGGAGAAGCTGGCAAAGGTCATGAACAGGAAGAACAGGCTCCCCCAGATCCGGCCCCCGGCCATGTTCACAAAGACGTTGGGCAGGGTAATGAAAATCAGGCTGGGCCCCGCGTTAACCTCCACGCCGTAGCTGAAGCAGGCGGGGAAGATGATCAGGCCTGCCACCAGGGCCACAAAGGTATCCAGGGCGCAGATTCGCCCGCCCTCGCTGAGCAATGTATTGTCCTTACTCATATAGCTGCCGAAGATCTCCATGGCGGCCACGCCCAGGCTCAGGGTAAAAAAGGATTGATTCATGGCGGCGCTGATCACATTGCCCAGACCCGCCTGCCGGACATTCTCGGCATTGGGCACCAGATAGAAGGAAAGCCCGCTCTTCGCCCCGCTGAGGGTCAGGCTGTGGGCGGCCAGCACCACAATGAGCACCAGCAGGCCGGTCATCATCACCTTGCTGATTTTTTCCAGCCCGTTTTGCAGCCCCTTGCTGCAAATCAGAAAGCCCGCCAGCACGGTCACTACCATCCAGAAGCCCATCTCCACGGGGTTTGCCAGCATCTGGCTGAAAACCTGGCCGCACTGGGCGGTGTCCATGCCGGCAGCAAAGCGGCCTGTGGCGAATTTATAGAAGTAGCTGATCATCCAGCCGGAGACGGTGGTGTAGTACATCATCAGCATATAGCAGCCGCCGATGGCGAACCAGCCGTGGATATGCCATTTGCTGCCCTTCTTCTCCAGAGCCTGGTAGCCCTGAACGGCGCTCTTCCGGCTGGCCCGACCTACGGCCAGCTCCATGGTCAGCACCGGCAGACCCATGATCACCAGAAACAGCAGATACAGCAGCACAAACCAGCCGCCGCCGTTCTGACCCACCACATAGGGGAATTTCCACACATTGCCAATGCCTACCGCGCAGCCTGCGCTGACCAGCAGAAATCCCAGGCGGGACCCAAACGATTCTCTTTCCATATTTGTTCCTCTCTTCCGCAAAGTAACCCTATTCTATCGCCGGAAAGCAGGGTTGACAACGGCGGATACGCCATAATATAATAAGAAAAACTTATGTTAGGCGGCGTTTCCATGAATCAAAACCAATTAAAGTACTTTGTGGCGGCGGCAGAGAATTTGAGCTTTACCAAGGCGGCGGAGCAGTTTTACATCTCCCAGACCGCTATCACCCAGCAGATCCGCCTTCTGGAGCAGACCCTGGGCTGCGCGCTGTTTGACCGCTCCACCCGCCCGGTGGCCCTGACGGAGGCGGGGGAGATTTTCCTTTCGGAAGCCCGGGCCATTCTGGAACGGATGAACCGGGCGGTGGAGATGACCCATGGCGCGGCCATCGGCATGTCCGGCAGTCTGAAAATCGGCTATGTCTGCGGCTATGAGCGCAGCGACCTGTCCGTCTGGATGCAGCGGTTCCACCGGGCGCACCCGGATATCCTGGTGAGTTTCTACCGGTGCTCTACGGATGTGCTGTCGGCGGGGGTGCTCAGCGGCGCTTACGATCTGGTATTCACCTGGGACTCCACCAACCTGAAGCAGAACCCGGAGGCGGCCTACCGCACCGTGGAGCAGGTGCGGCTGGTGGTGGCGCTGTACCAGGGGCACCCGCTGGCCAAGCGGGAAAGTCTGCTGCGGCAGGAGCTTCTGGGGGAGAATATCCTCTATATGTCTCCTTCGGCGGATATGGAATCCTATGGGGACGCTTTTTATATGGAGCTCTACCGGCAGGCGGGGTTCAAGCCCAATATCCTCTTCCGCTCCTCCGATGCCGAGAGCATCCTGATGATGGTGGCCTCGGAGGAGGGAATCTCCATCCTGCCGGACTACTGTACCACCAAGCTTTACCATGCGGACAACCTGTGCTTTGTGCCCCTGACGGGGGAGAAGGAGGTGGAGGAAATCGTGGCGGTGTGGCGCGGGGACAACCGAAACCCGGCGCTGTCGCTCTGCGTCAAGGCCCTGGAGGGGCTGACGCCGCGGAGGAATACTGGAAAGTAACAAAAGTTACAAAATTATACAGTTTTTCATTTCTCACTTTGGGCCAAATTAGGCAGTTTATTAAAATGTGGTTAAAATTTTCTTTAGATGGTTGATTTTGTACCAAAAAACAGTATAATGCATTTCAGGAGCTCGGAGTTATGTAACCGAGACGTAACCGATTTGAAATCTGTTTGGAGGAAACGGAATGCTATACACGAGGAAAATCGCGGCGGCGGCCCTGGGCCTGCTCTGCGTGATGATGTCGGCCTGCCAGAGCAGAACCGCCCCTGCCTCCGCGACCACGGTGGCTACCATGCCGGAAATCCAGACGAAGGCCACCGTCAGCGCGGTTCAGACCCAAGGAACGGAGGAGCTGACCCGTCTGCTGGATCAGATTGAGGAGAATGTATTCCCCGGCACCGCCGGCTGCACCCTGACTTCTGTCCCCTATACCGCCAAGCTGCTGGATTGGTGCAAGTCCACCGGCATCAGCGAGAACGAGATGGTTGCCGCCCTGAACACCTGGAAACAGGGGAAGGACAGCCAGGAGCTCGCCCGGAAGTTTGAACTGATACGGGACACCTACGAGGCCCTGACCGGAGACAACGCCCAGGAACTGATGGACAACGCCGGCTACGAAACCGACAGCTACCCCTGGCCCCAGTCCTGCACCCAGATCATGAACACCCTGCTCACCATCCTGGGGGCGGAGGAAACCGCCTCTTCGGCGGCGTGAACCGGTGGTTCGACATTATTTTCTGAAAAACAAAAAATAATGCTTGACATTTTCTCCTCCATGCGATATAATCCTAACTGTTCCGAGCGGCCCGCTTGAGAACACATGGACGATTAGCTCAGCTGGCTAGAGCATCCGCTTGACGTGCGGAAGGTCATAGGTTCGAGTCCTATATCGTCCACCATACATGAAAAATCCGAACTTCTTCCCTGTGGGGAGTGGGTTCGGATTTTTTGTTTATATGCGAGACATTTCATATTGAGTTTTGTGCCAGCAGTGCCGGGTTGCACAACTGGCGAATTCGATTTGCGCTGGCTTCTCTGGTATCCATAAAAACCTCCGGACGATTTATCACTGCTATGATACATCGTCTGGATTTTTAATATTAGTGATATACCTCTATCCATCTCATACAACACGGTTAGCAAACTGTATTACAATTTATCCGGATACCGATAAATTGGAGGTTTGTATTATGGAATATGGGTATATCCGTGTTTTCACAAGAGAACAAAATGAGCAGAGGCAGCTCATTGCAATGCAGGAGTTTGGGATTCCTCATAACCGAATCTACATGGACAAACAATCCGGAAAGGACTTTGAGCGGAAGAACTACAAGAAAATGGTTCGGAAACTAAAAAAGGATGACACTCTAGTGGTAAAGAGCATCGACCGGTTGGGGCGGAATTATGAGGAAATCCTGGAGCAGTGGCGGATCATCACCAAGGAAAAACAGGCGGCCATTGTGGTGCTGGATATGCCGCTGCTGGACACCCGGCAAAACCGGGACCTGACCGGAACGCTGATTGCGGACATTGTTTTGCAGCTCCTGCCCTATGTAGCCCAGACGGAGCGGGAGTTCATCCGGCAGCGGCAGGCAGAGGGAATCGCCGCGGCAAAGCGAAACGGAGTGAAATTTGGGAGAAAGCCTATGGAACGACCGAACGGTCTGGAATCGTTGAAAGAGCAGTGGCTACATGGGGAATTATCCGCAAGAGCGGCGGCAAAACAGCTTGGAGTGACGCCTAGCACCTTTTTGAGATGGGTAAAGGAATGCAACGGATAAAAAAGTACACTTCTCAGCGAAACCGCACAGGTTATATTCAAAATGTCACGGGCGGCATGGTAATAGCCGCCCCTACATGCGCAACCCCTCTGCGCCTATTGTTTCTACAATGCGGAACGTGGTACCGCCCCTCATCCACCGCCATAAGGGGCTCCCGCATTTTAACATTTTCAAATAAAAATGTATTTAATCCTACTATAATTTTATTGACAGAACGAAAATACTGTGCGATAATAACAGAAAGTTCACAAAGTCGGCCTTTTGGCCGCTGAAAATAAGTTCGGGCGGTTGCCCGATGAAAAGGGAAGCCGGTGAGAATCCGGGACGATCCCGTCACTGTGATAGCTAGTTTGCGGCATTATGCCACTGATTTTTTGGGAAGGCGCCGTAAACGTAACTTCAGTCAGGAGACCTGCTTATTTTTGAGAATGCACTTGCGTCGGACAGGGATCATTCTGCAAAATGAAGTTGTTGCCATTTTGGTGGCGTCTCCTTTGCGTATGTTTTTTAGTCGGACGGAAGTCCGGCTTTTTTGCGCCGTATTTTGGGGACAAATTACGAAAGGATGAACAGGTATGAAACATCGGAAAACATGGCTGGCGCTGGCTCTGTGCGCCGCGCTGGTGCTCTCCGGCTGTGCCGGGAAGCAGGAAGAGGCCAAAGGGGACGCATCCCAAAAGGTACTGAATTTCGGCTGTCAGATGTACGATGACGGCTCTGTCAACACGGCCATGGCTATCAGTTCCTCCTGGAACTGTATGCGCTATGGCATCAGTGAAGCACTGTTTAAATTCGACGACAATATGGATGTGGAGCCCTGGCTGGCGGAGAGCTATACGGTGAACGACGAGCACACCCAGTGGGTCATTACCCTGAAAAAGGACATCAAATTCTCCGACGGCTGCCCCCTGACCCCCTCCAGCGTCAAGGCCTATTTTGATTATCTGAAGGAAGTGGGCCCCGGCGGCTCTGCCAAGCCCCAGAAATACCTAGAGTATGAGGCGGAGGTCACCGCCGATGACGCGGCCAACACCGTCACCATTGTGACCTCCAAGCCCTACGCCAATCTGCCGGGCCAGCTGGCCTATCCTGTCATGGCGATCCTGGATGTGGAGCATACCAAGGATTTTGACAACGGCGCCATCGGCACCGGCCCTTACATGATCGACAAATTCAACGGCGTGGGTGTGGGCTACGATATGAAGGCCAACCCCAACTACCGGGAAAAGGTGCCCTATGACATGGTCCACATTCTCTTTATGGGCGACGCTTCCGCCAAGACCATGGCGCTGCAAAGCGGCCAGGTGGACCTGGTGGAGAACATCACCAATGTTTCGGACATCCAGAACTTCCAGCAGGATTCCAATTACACCGTGGACATTGCCTCCGGTGTGCGCTGCGGCTTCAGTTGGATGAACCTGAATGGGGTTCTTGGCAACAAGACCCTCCGGCAGGCCATTCTCATGGGCATTGACTATGACACCATCTGCTCCTCCAAGACCATTGGCGGGCTCTACACCGCCGGTTTCTCCGTTCTGCCCTCGACCCTGAACTATGGCTACGACAAGCTGGTAAACCCCTATAAGTATGACCCGGAGGGGGCCAAGAAGCTGCTGGACGACGCGGGCATCGTGGATTCTGACGGCGACGGCTTCCGGGAGCTGGACGGAAAGAAAATCGATTTGCACTATGTTTCCTATGAAAACCGGATGCTCAATGATTTTTCCAACGCCCACATGCAGTATCTGGCGGAGCTCGGCATTGCCTGCACCGCGGATTTCGGCAGCTCGGACGACCAGTGGAGCAAGCTGGCCGCGGGAGAATACGATCTCAATAACAACAACTGGACCACGGTGGGCACCGGCGATCCCTTTGAGTATATGGCCAACTGGACCACGGACGGCACCTACTGCGGCTACAGCAATCCCGAGTATGATGCCCTCTATGAGCAGCTCAAGGGCGAAATGGACGCCGAGAAGCGGGCAGAGCTGATCCGGCAGATGCAGCAGATCGTCATCGATGACGCCCTGGTCATTGTGGACGGCTACTACAACTCCTCCATGATCTACTCCAAGAACGTGGGCTACGCCCATATCCATACGGCGGACTACTACTGGCTGACCACGGAGATCACACCTGCTTAAAGAAAAAACGTTTCTCGCACAGCCGGGGCTTCGGTCTCGGCTGTGTATGCAGTGTATGTAAAAGAGAGGAGGCTGGGCCTTGAAGAAGAAAAAACTGGCCCTTCGGCTGGCGCAGATCCTGGTGGTGCTGGTAGGAATCAGCTTTGTGACCTTTTTGCTGACCTACCTGTCCCCGGGCGACCCCGTGCGCAATATGTATACCGCCGCGGGGATCATGCCCACGGAGGAACTGGTGGCGGAAACCCGGCAGGAGCTGGGCCTCAATGATCCGCTGCCGACCCAGTATCTCCGCTGGCTGCGGAACTGCCTGCGGGGGGACTTCGGAAAATCCTATACCCTGAACAAGCCGGTGACGGAGCTGCTTCTGGGGCGGCTATGGCCCACGGTGAAGCTGACGCTGCTCTCCATGGGGCTGATGCTGCTGCTGGCGGTGCCCCTTGGGATGCTCTCCGCGGTCTATAAGGACCGGTGGATCGATTATCTGGTCCGGGGGCTGACCTTTGTGGGCTGCGCCATGCCCAATTTCTGGGTGGGGCTGCTGCTGATGCTGGCCTTCTGCGTCCATATCAAGGCCTTTCCCGTCATCAGCTCTGCCGGGGATCTGCGCAGTATTTTCCTGCCGGCCCTGACCCTGGCCCTGGCCATGTCCTCCAAATATACCCGGCAGGTCCGCACGGCGGTGCTGGAGGAGCTGAACCAGGACTATGTGGTAGGGGCCCGGGCCAGAGGGGTTCGGGAATCGGTGATTCTGTGGCGGAATGTGTTTCCCAACGCACTGCTGCCCCTCATCACCATGTTCGGGCTCTCCGTTGGCAGTCTGCTGGGTGGCACCAGCGTGGTGGAAGTGATTTTTTCCTATCCCGGCCTGGGCAATCTGGCGGTTTCGGCCATCACCTCCAGCGACTATAATCTGATCCAGGGCTACGTTTTGTGGCTGGCCCTGATCTACATGGTCATCAATCTTCTGGTAGATGCCTCCTATGAGGCGGTAGACCCCAGAATGCGGGCAAAGGAGCAAAACAAATGAAAAAGAAAAATTTTTTCCTTGCCCATAAGCAGTTTACGGTGTTTCTGATCCTGGCGGTGCTGATCATCCTGGGGGCGGTCTTTGCCCCGGTGGTGACCGGCGGCGCAGATCCGCTGAAGGGCTCCCTGACGGAGGCTCTGGAGGCCCCCAGCCGGGCCCATATTTTCGGCACCGACAAAATGGGCCGGGACATCTTTACCCGGGTCATTTACGGCGCAAGGGCATCCCTCAGTGCGACCTTCGGCGTGGTGGCGCTGATTTTCCTGGTGGGCACCGCGGCAGGTGTGACGGCGGGGTATTTTGGGGGCTGGGTGGATGCGGTCATTATGCGTATCGCCGATATGATGCTGGCCTTCCCCGGCCTGGTGCTGGCCCTGGCCGTTGCCGGTATTATGGGCGCCGGCAGCCGGAATGCCATCATCGCCATTGTGCTGGTCAACTGGACCAAGTACGCAAGACTTTCCAGAAGCCTGGTTCTGAAAATCCGGGACCGGGATTATGTGTCGGCAGCCATTGTGACGGGCTCCAAAACAGGGCACATGCTGTTTTCCTACATGCTCCCAAACGCCCTGCCCACGCTGATCATTACGGCCACCACGGACTTAGGCGGCATGATGCTGGAGCTGGCTGCCCTGTCCTTTCTGGGCTTCGGCACCAAGCCCCCCGCACCGGAATGGGGCTATATGCTCAATGAAGGCCGTGCCTGCATGCAGTCCGCGCCCTGGATGATGATTTTCCCGGGGCTGGCCATTTTCCTGGTGGTGGTGGTTTTTAACATGCTGGGAGATTCCGTCCGGGATATTCTTGACCCCAAGGAGGCGTAAACAATGCTGGAACTGGACCATGTTACCATCGGCTATGGGGAAACCCGGGCTGTGGAGGATTTTTCTTTGCATATGGAGCCCGGCCAGATCGTCAGCCTGGTGGGCGAGAGCGGCAGCGGGAAGACCAGCGTGATCCGCGCCATCCTGGGGTTGCTGCCGGGAGGCGGCGCCGTTACCGAAGGAGCCATCCGATTTGACGGAAAGGATCTTCTGAATCTGACAAAGGATCAGTGGCGGGCCATCCGGGGCCGGGAGATCTCCATGATTTTTCAGGACAGCGGGGCCATGCTGAACCCTACCCGGAAAATCGGCTCCGTTTTTGCGGAGTATCTGCAGACCCACGAGAAGCTGACAAAAAAAGAGGCCTGGGAAAAAGGAACCCGGATGCTTGCCAGAATGCGGCTGCCAAGCCCTGAGAACATCATGCGCTCCTACCCCTTCCAGCTCTCCGGCGGCATGCAGCAGCGGGTGGGCATTGCCATGGGCATGAGCTATGAGCCCAAGCTGCTGCTGGCGGATGAGCCCACCTCTGCCCTGGATGTGACGACCCAGGCCCAGATCGTGGGGGAAATGGCCAGGCTCCGCCGGGACTATGGAACGGCCATTCTGCTGGTCACCCATAATCTGGGGGTTGCCGCCTATTTGTCGGACCGGATTCTGGTGATGCGTCAGGGGAAAATCGAGGAGGCGGGAGACAGAAATGCCATTCTCCGCGCTTCTTCCAATGCCTACACAAGAAGTCTGCTGGAATCCGTTCCCACCATGGGAGGTGCGCGTTATGTCTGAACCGGAAGTGATTTTGGAGGCCCTGCATGTTTGCAAAAACTATCCCGCTTCTGACGGCCGATGGCTGCGGGCCAATGATGATGTGTCCGTGAAGCTGGTGAAGGGGAAAACCCTGGGCCTGGTAGGGGAGTCCGGCTGCGGCAAAAGCACATTGATGCGATTCCTGGTGGCCCTGGACCGGCCGGACAGCGGGCAGATCCTCTATCGGGGCCAGGATATTACAGCCCTTCGGGGAGAGCAGCTGCGGCAGACCCGGCGGCATATTCAGATGGTTTTTCAAAACCCCGGTGCCTCCTTCAATCCCAAAATGAAGGTCCGGGACATTGTCTGTGAGCCCCTGCTGAATTTTGGCCTGATCTCCCCAAAGGAAAAGGATGCGGTATGCCGCGGCCTTCTGGAAACGGTGGAGCTGCCGGGAGATTTTGGGGACCGGTATCCCCACAGCATGAGCGGCGGCCAGCGTCAGCGGGTCGCCATTGCCCGAGCGATGGCCCTCCGGCCCGAAATCCTGATTCTGGATGAAGCAACGGCGGCATTGGACGTGTCCGTACAGAAAAACATCATGGAGCTCATCGTCCGGCTTCAGCGGGAGCAGGGGCTCACCATGGGCTTTATCTGCCATGACATTGCTCTGGTGCAGAGCGTGGCCCATCAGGTGGGGGTCATGTATCTGGGGAGCCTTGTAGAGGTGCTGCCCGGGGAGCATTTGCGGGAGCAGGCCCGGCATCCCTATACCCGGGCGCTGATCGACGCGGTGCTGGACCTGGATACAGACCCGGGGAAGCCCATTACCGTCATGGATTCGGAGCCTCCCAGCCCCCTGGATGTTCCGGCGGGCTGCCCCTTCCGGGACCGCTGCGACCGGTGCTTTGAACGCTGCGCCCGGGAAAAACCGGAGATGCGCTGGCTATCCAAAGACCACGGAGTGGCCTGTCATCTGTTTTCCAAAGAAGGGTAGGATGCCGTGAAGAAAAACGAAAGTCTCATTTCCGGCCCCATCGGTCCGGCGCTGCTGGCCTTTGTGGTGCCGCTGATGCTAAGTTCTCTGGTGCAGCAGCTGTATGTGACGGCGGATGCGGTGATCGTTGGGCGCATTGCGGGCAAAAGCGCGCTGGCGGCCATTGATTCCGTCCATACCCTCTTCCGGTTTCCCATCAATTTCATGAACGGCCTTGCTGCCGGGGCCACGATCCTGATTTCCCGGCACTTTGGGGCGGAGAACCGGGACGGCTTGCGCTCCTGTATGCTCTCCGCCGGCGCCCTGGCGGCGCTGCTTGGAATTCTGTGCGCCGTCGGCGGTGTGCTGCTGACCCCTGTGCTGCTGCAGCTCATGCAGGTGCCGGAAGAAATTTTTGACCGGACCCGGGGCTATACGAGCATTTATTTCGGGGGCATCTGGGCCATGATTTTATACAACATGGCTTCCGGCGTCCTGCGGGCCTTCGGAAACTCCAAAAGCCCTCTGTATATTCTGCTGGTCAGTTCGCTGATCAATATTGTGGGAGACCTTCTGCTGGTGGGAACGCTGGGGATGGGAACCGAAGGCGCGGCCGTGGCAACAGTGTTTGCCCAGACGGTCAGCGCGGCTGTGGCTGTGTGGATGGTTTGGAAAATACTTCCGAACCGGCAGGGCCTCCGGCGGCCCCGGCGGTGGCTGGAGCACCTGTGGGCCATGATACGCCTGGGCATTCCGCTGGCGCTGCAATCGGTACTGTTCCCGGTGGCCAATTCCATTGTTCAGGCAGCGGTGAACACCATGGGCACGGATACCATTGCGGCTTGGGGCATCTGTGACAAGCTGGATATGCTCATCTGGCTCCTGGCGGATGCCATGGGCCCGGCGCTGACCACCTACACCGCCCAGAATATGGGCGCGGGACGCTGGGATCGGGTCTGCGAAGGCAACCGCATCGGCGCGGCCATGTCCGTGGCAGCAGTGGCCGCGGTGAGTCTGGGCCTGTATTTCCTGACGGCCCCCCTGGGCGGCCTGTTCGTTCCCGTAACGGACGCTCCGGCGGTGGTGCCTCTGGCGGTGGCTTTCATGGAGCGCATGGCTCCGTTTTTCTTCTTTTACGCCTTGACCGAAAGCTTCTCCGGGGCCTGCTGCGGAACAGGGGATACGGTAAGACCCATGATCCTGACCCTTTTATCCATCTGCCTGCTGCGGGTGCTGGGCATCCTGCTGCTGCTTCCCAGGCAGCATACCATGGAATGCATCATTGACATTTACATTGCCTCCTGGATCGCCGCGGGAGTGGGTTTTCTGGTCCTGTGGCAGTGGGAGAAAAAAAGAGTCCAAAGAACGTAAGGCAGCACCTGTGTGGTTAAACGGTACCACCCAAAACCTTCCCCTTCGGGGAAGGGGGACCGCCATAGGCGGTGGATGAGGCGCGGTACGGCGTCCTGCATTGTAGGAACAATGGGCGCAAAGGTAGAACCTTCCAGCGGAATTCTGGGCTATCTGATGTTTGGGGCCTGCGGCTTCCATGTGCCCACCTGCGCCTTTGCTTTTCTGGCAAAGCATGGCCTGGAGAAGGCGGTGCTGCTGCGCTACGCAGCCTACTTCCTGCTGCCAGCCTTCCTGCTGTTCTGGATATTCTTCCTGGTGCTGGAAATCACCCAGATTCGGGCCTTTGCCAAGGGATGGACGCCCTATCCCAAGTGGTGCTGGATCTTCTCCATGCCGGTTGGAATGCTGCTGGCGATGCTGCCCAATGTGTTCGGCAATCGGCCCTTCGTAAACGCCATGAGCTGCGCATGGATCGCCTTCGGCTGCCTGTGGATGTTCGGCGGGCTGCTGGTGACCATGAAGAAAGCAAACTCAGAAAATCCTTGACATCTATATTCCTATATGCTATTTTAAAACCACCATATAGAGTGGCGCGAGGGACAGACCCGTTGACCGCCCAGCAGCCTGCCGCAAGGTAAGGTGCTAATGTCTGTTCGATGGGTTGGATCAAAGATGAAAGCACCTATCGGAAACGATGGGTGCTTTTTTTCGTGGCTCCGTATGGAAATCAGATATGGAGGAACAAAAAATGCAGAACGAGACCGAAATGAAATTTGCGGTATCCCATCTGGTAGGGGACGAGGAGACGATTCTCCGGCTATTTGGGCCGGAGCAGAAGCAGCAGGCACTTTGCTTTGCCAGAGCTGTGGTAAAAGACTATGACCGGGGGCTGGTCTGTGTATTTACGGCGGTTTTCCGGGCAGGGACTATGGAGCGGGTGGACGACGGCCTGCGGCTCTATGACGGGTTCCGGTGCGGGAAATCTTGACTTCCCTTGGCGAATCCGCTACAATTTTTCATATCCAAGTCCTAAGCTGTTGGACAAGAGAAAGGACGGAACGCCCATGATTTTTTTACACACCTCTGACTGGCACCTGGGGGCCGCCGCCGGGGAGCGGGACTTATCCGGGGACCAGCGGTGTTTCATTGATGAAATTTGTCGCATCGTTCAGGAGCGGCATGTGGACGCGGTGCTGCTCGCGGGAGACCTCTATGACCGCTCCGTGCCCTCCGCCGCGGCGGTAGGGCTCTATGACTACGCCATGGACCGGCTCTGCCGGGAGCTGGGGGTAAGGGTCTGCGCCATTGCGGGCAACCATGACAGCGCCGAGCGGCTGGGCAGCTGCGCAAGCCTGCTGGACAGGGCGGGGCTCCATGTTCTGGGGGCGGCCCAGAGAGAACCGCAGGCCGTGGAATGGGATTCAGCCCAGGTGTTTCTGCTGCCCTGGATTACGGAGGAGAAGATCAAAAGCCTCTACCCGGAGGCAGAGATTGAGACCCTGACGGATGCCTACCGGGCGGCGGCGGAGCGGATGCGGGCGGCCTTTGCGCCGGGGAAGCGCCACATCGTCCTGGCCCACGCCTTCCTGACGGACGCGGAAACCTCTACCAGTGACCGGGCAGCGGAGATCGGCTTTGCCACCCAGGTGCCTGCCAGCGTGTTTGATGGCTTTGACTACGCGGCCCTGGGGCACCTGCACAAGCCCCAGCAGGTGAATGGATTTGCCCGCTACTCCGGCTCGCCCATGGCCTATTCCTTCGGCAAAGAGGAGAGCCAGACCAAGAGTGTGGTCTTAATTGATACGGAAACCATGGCCCAGGAGCTGGTTCCCCTCCACCCGCTGCACAGCTGGACAACCCTGACAGGCACCTATGCGGCGCTCCTGGCGGGGGACTACCCGGAACATGTGAAGAATGGGTATGTCCGGCTGAATGTGACGGATACGGCGGTGGGGCTGGAGCTGCTTTCCCGGCTCCGGGAGGTTTACCCCAATGCCCTGGTGGTGGCGGGAAAGACCTATGAGGGGGACGACAGCACCATCACCCTGACCATGGAGGAGCTGGAACGGATGGAGGAGAACCCGGAGGAAATCTTCCGCTCCTTCTGCCAGGAGGAGCTGGGGCAGGCGGCAACGGAGCATTTCCTGGAGCTGTTCCGGGATGCGGTCAGGCAGGTAGAGGAGGAGACGGTATGAAACCGCTGCGGTTAAAAATCCAGGCCTTCGGGCCCTATGTGGAAATGCAGACTGTGGACTTTGAGAAGCTGTCCGAGAGCGGGATTTTCCTGATCAAGGGCCCCACCGGCGGCGGCAAGACCACCATCTTCGATGCCATGACCTTCGCCCTCTACGGCGGCAGCAGCGGCGATGACAGCAAGAGTAAGGTGGGCAGAAACGACTTGGAGCAGTGGCGCTGCAACCAGGCGGACCGCGGCACCGCAACCGTGGTCAGCTTCCTGTTTTCCGTCCGGGGGAAAAAATACGAGTTCACCAGGAAGCTGGTGCCAAAGCGTGTTTCCCTTTCGGAGCAGTATTCCGCGGGGGAGATCGACGAGCACGGCATCCTGAATCCCTTTTTTGAAAACCCCAAAAAGGATATGCTTACGAAAAAGGCGGAGAAGCTGATCGGTCTGACCAAGGAGCAGTTCCGCCAGGTGGTTTTGCTGCCCCAGGGGCAGTTTGAGCGGTTTTTGACCGCCAGCTCCGAGGAAAAGGGGGCGATTCTGGAGAAAATCTTCGATGCCCAGCGGTGGGATGCCTATGCGGACCGTTTCTGCAAGACGGCGGCGGAACGGGAAGCCGCACTGAAAAGCGAGCAGGCGGAGATTCAGCGGTCCCTGGCCGAGGAGCAGTTTGCCACAATCCCGGAATTGGAGGCGCATCTTGCGGATCTGACGCAAAAGCGGGCGGAAAACGCCCAGGCAAAGGCGGATTTCAACGCGGAAGAGATGCAGTCACAGCTCAATGCGGATATCGCGCTGGGCGTCCAATATCACCAGCTGCTGAAACTGCGGGAGAGTATGACGGCTATGGAGGCCCAGGCGGCGGAAATCGCAGCGGACCGGGCGCTGCTGGACCGGGCCGGAAGGGCAGAGAGCCTGCGGCAGCCAATCGCGGATTTTGAGCGGGCAGAGGCGGAGCTGAAAAAGCGGCAGGCCGCCGTGGCTCTCCAGGAGAAGAAGCTGCCGAAAGCGGAAAAGGATGCCCTGGACGCGGTCCAGACGCTGGAATCGCACCTTGCTAAGTCCCCGGTGCCCCAGCTGCAGCAGAAAATCGGAGAATATGCCTCCAAACGGACGGTTTATGAAACCATCGAGGGCCTGCGGTGTGCGTCTCAAAAGGCGGACCAGGCCCTGAAACAGGCGCAGGCGGAGGCGGAAAAGGCAGCCAAAGCCCTGGACAAGGTGGCAGGGAAGGCGAAGGAAGGCTATGAAGCATTCCAGACGCGGGAAGAGCAGAGCCGGACGCTCCGGAACCGCTACTACGCGGGCATCTATGGCGAGCTTGCCGCGGCCCTGGAGGAAAACGCCCCCTGCCCGGTCTGCGGCAGCCGGGAGCATCCCAATCCCGCCCGGCGGTCCCAGGACAGCGTTTCCAAGGAAGCCATGGAGGCCGCGGAGAAAGGGGCGGAACAGGCCAGACAGGTCTGGCAGACCCTGGACAACAAACGGGAAGAGGCCCAGAGGGAGAAGGAGGAGGGGGACAGCCGTCTGGCGGCCTGCCGCCAGACGGCTGCCGCGGCGGAAGCGGCGCTGAAAAGCGCCCAGTCCGGCCTGGTGGAGGGAATCCCCACGTTGGAGGCATTGGAGCGGAAGCTCCAAGAGCTGAACGAGGCAGTTCAGGCCTATGAACAGCAGACCCTGGAGCTGCGCGCTGCCGCCCAGAATGCGGAAAAGAAGCGGGATGATCTGAAGACAACCGTTCAGAACGCCGCCCAGGATGCTTTGGATGCCCAGGCGGCCTGGGAGCAGGCCAAGGTCACCCTGGACGCGGCGCTGGCAGAGCTCGGCTATCCGGACGCGGGAAGCGCGAAAGCGGATCTGCGCACCGATGCCCAGCGCGGTGCTTTGTCGGAGAAAATCCACCGGTATGACGGTGCGTTGGAGGAAACCGGGAAATCCCTGGAAGCAAAGCAGCGGGAGCTCTCCGGCCTGGAAATGCCGGATGAGACCCGGTTTGAGATTCGGCAAAAGGAGATTCAGGAGAAAACCAGCGCCTTTGCCCAGACAGAAGCGGACCTGAAGAGCAAAATTGAGCGCCTGTCCCGGAAGAAGAAAAACCTTCTTGCGAAACAGGCGCATGTGGACGAAAATATTCAGCAGGCCGAGGACGATCTGGAATTCGGCAAGAAGCTCCGGGGGGACGCGGGCATCGGATTGCAGCGCTATGTTCTGGCCATCCTCTTCAACCAGGTTATCGGAGAGGCCAACCGGATGCTTGCCAAGGTCCACGAGGGCCGGTATCACCTCTACCGCTCCGACAGCAAGGGCAAGGGCAACAAGCGGGGCCTGGAATTGAAGGTTCACGACAACCGCAGCCCGGAGGCAGAGGGCCGCAGCGTGGCCATGCTCTCCGGCGGGGAAAAATTCCTGGTATCCCTGGCCCTCTCCATCGGCCTTTCCACCGTAGCCCAGAAGGGCGGCGTGCAGATCGAGGCCCTGTTCATCGACGAGGGCTTTGGAACATTGGACGACAGCTCCATCCACGATGCCATGGACGTTCTGGAAAGCGTCCGACGCTCCTGCGGCATGATCGGCATTATCAGCCACGTGCAGATGCTGGAAAGCTGTATTCCGGCGCACCTGGAGGTAATCAAGTCCAGCGAGGGAAGCAGAATTCGGGTAGGGTAAATAGGTGTTACACGTCTGATTGAACGTATACCCCCGGCGGGAAACCCCAACCTTCCCCAGGGGAAGGTTGGGGCTCTCTTTTTTAGGGTATACGTTCAACCGGGCACTCTATCACTTTGAATGCACCTTCCGCTTCCACTTTTCTCCCAGCAGGGAGTCCACCAGCTGTTCTACTTCTGTTTTTTCGCCGTTTAAAATCCGCAGGGCGTCGCTTTTCTGGTCATCGGTGGCGGCGCGGTAGAGCTTCACCAGCTTCTTTTCGGCGGCGGTGAGCTTCAGCTCGGAGGAGTTTTTGGCGGCGGCCTTTGGGGCTTTTTCCGCGTTCAGGAGGGAAGCCTGGGTGACGCCGGTTGCCTTGGCGATAGCCTTCAGGGCGGCCTGGGTCAGCTCCAGCTCTCCGCGCTCGGCCTTGCCGATATCCCCGGGGGAAATCCCCGCGGCCTTGGCGAGGGCCCCCTGGGTCAGCTTCGCCCCGGTGCGGGCGGCGCGGATCAATTCGCCTGTTTTGGTTCCCATGGTGTCTCCTTAATAATGCATGATGTGGGGCAAAACCCGCTTGCCGATTTGGTAGGGCAGGCCCTCCATGGCCTTTTTGGCGTTTTGCAGTTCCTGGCGGATGGGCAGATGCTGGGGACAGTGCTGCTCGCATTTCCCGCAGCCGATGCAGTTGCCGGGGCCGGTGTAGTCCTTCCGGACACCGGTGATCATAAAATACTCTGTCAGGGACTTCCAGTAGCCGTCAGAGGCCCGGCGGTTATAGGCGGCGAAGACACCGGGGATATCCACCCCCTTGGGGCAGGGCATACAGTACCGGCAGCCGGTGCAGCCCACCTTCATATTCTCGTTGATGGCCTCCACCACCTTGGCGAGCACCTGCCGGTCCTCCGCTGTCAGGCAGCCGAGGCGGCTGGCATCGGCGGTGCGCAGGTTCTCCCGGACCATTTCCAGGGAGTTCATACCGGAGAGCACACAGGTGACCTCCTTCTGATCCCACAGCCAGGAAAAGCCCCATTGAGCGGGGGTTCTGTGTACGGGCGCGTGCTCTATAACCTTTCTGGCAGAGGCAGGCAGACCGCCCGTCAGCCGCCCGCCCCGCAGAGGCTCCATGATGACCACGGGCAGACCCTTGGCGGCGGCCTTTTGCAGCCCTGTGCGGCCCGCCTGGCTGTTCTCGTCCAGGTAGTTGTACTGAATCTGGCAGAAGTCCCAGTCGTATACGTCCAGGAGTTTGCAGAACATATCGGAGTTTCCGTGATAGGAGAAGCCAACCTGCCGGATCTGGCCGGATTCCTTTTTCGCCTCCAGCCAGGAGAGGATGCCCAGGTCTACCAGCCGCTGCCAGGTCTTCGTGTCGGTGAGCATATGCATCAGGTAGTAGTCCACATGGTCCGTTTTCAGGCGGCGCAGCTCCTCGGTAAAATAGGACTCCATGCTGTCCGGCTTTTTGATCAGGTAGTGGGGCAGCTTGGTGGCGATGTTGACCTTGTCCCGAATCTGGTTCCGGGCGAGAATCTCTCCCAGGGCGGCCTCGCTGCCGGGGTAGACATAGGCGGTGTCGAAATAGTTGACGCCGCCCCGGTAGGCCTCCAGAATTTCCTGCTCGGCCTTGTTCAGGTCGATTTTTCCGGCAGTCTGGGTGAAGCGCATACAGCCATAGCCCAGCACGGAGATGGGGTTGCCGTAGCGGTCGGTGCGGTATTGCATGGACAGTGCCTCCTTGGTGGTTTCCTCTATTATACTGTGGAAACGAGAAAACCGCAACGGAAAATTCCCCGTCACGGCCTGCTCTATGCGAACGCATGCGAACGTATGCGATCGTATGCGTTCGCATTTTTTGGTATACAATAGGAAGAGGAAAAAGAAAAGAAAGAAGAAAAAGAAGAGGAATAAGAAAAAAGAAGAGAAAAAGGAAGAGGGCGGTTGGCAAGGACCGCCCTTTTCAACAGCCTTTTTCACAGCTTTTCCACAGATGGCTTTTTGCCTGTGCAAAAACCAGGGCGCACCGCCTTTTGAAAACGGCACGCCCCGGCTTTGCTTATTTCAGCAATTTGGAATATCCCTTCCCATACTGCACACACCGGGAGACCCGGCTTAGGGTTGCGGAGGAGATATCGGATTGGGCGATGACCTGGTTGTAGGTGTTGCCCTCCAATAGAAGCTTTGCGGCATAAATCCGCTCGGCCATTTTTTCAATCTCCTTCTGGGTGCACAGATCCTCAAATAGATCGCTGACCTGCTCTTCATTTTCCAGGCTCGCGATCACATGATAAAGCGCGCTGATTTTTTCCTGTTTGTCCAAAATGGCTCCTCCTTATGCCTGGGGCTCCTGCATGGCGGTTAAAAACGCCTTTGCCCGCTGGCTTTTCGTTGCGCCGAAAACCTGCTCCGGGGTGCCGGTCTCCTCAATGACGCCGTCTGCCATATAGATTACCACATCGGAGATGCTTTTTGCAAATGCCATATCGTGGGTGACGATGATCATGGTGTAATTTTTTTCCTTCAGGCTGCGGATGACCCGCAGAACCTCCCCGGTGAGCTCCGGGTCCAGGGCGCTGGTGGGCTCGTCAAAGCAGAGTACATCGGGCGTCAGGGCCATGGCCCGGGCGATGGCCACCCGCTGCTGCTGGCCGCCGGAGAGCTGGCAGGGGTAGGCGCTGGCCTTGTCCTGAAGGCCTACCTGCTCCAGCAGGGCCATGGCCTGCTTCTGGATTGCCTCCGGGGTATCGTTTTTTAAGAGGGTGGGGGCCAGGGTGATGTTTTGCAGCACGGAATACTGGGGAAACAGCTGAAAATTCTGGAATACCAGCCCAAAATGCAGCCGGTTTTTCCGAACCTCCTCCTCGCTGCGGCGAAGCAGGGGTACGCCATCGATGGAGATGGTGCCGCTGTCCGGGTTTTCCAGGAAGTTGAGGCACCGCAAAAGGGTGGTCTTGCCGCTGCCGGAGGAGCCCAGGATGGTCAGCACCCGGCCCCGCTCCAGGGTAAAGCTGATATCCTTCAGCACCTGGGTATCCCCGAAGTTTTTCTTGATGTTTTCAACACGAAGCTTTTGCATGGCTCAACCTCTGTAGTAATCCAATTTTTTCTCGATCCACTGGAACAGCAGCGTCAGCAGACCGGAGAACAGCAGATAGAACGCGCCGGTGTAGAACATGGGCCAGATCAGGCCGTCGCTCTTGATAAAGGACTGGCCTACCCACATGACCTCGTACACGGCAATAACCCGGGCCAGAGACGTGTCCTTTACCAGGGTGATGATCTCATTGCCCATGGAGGGGACAATGCGCTTGACCACCTGCATCAGCACGATCTTGAAAAAGATCTGGCTTTTGGTCAGCCCCAGCACCTGCCCGGCCTCATACTGGCCCGCCGGGATGCTCTCGATGCCGCCCCGGTAGATTTCGCTGAAATAGCAGGCGTAGTTGATGGTAAAGGCCAGAATAACCGCGGTGAACCGCCCCATAGCCGGGAGCCCGAACAGCAGACCCGGCCCGTAAAAGACCACGATGAGCTGAAGCATCAGGGGGGTGCCCCGGATGACCCAGACGATGCACTTCATCAGATACCGCACGGGGCGGAATTTCGTCATGGTGCCGAAGCAGACGAGAAGACCCAGGGGAATGGAGAAGACCAGGGTCAGCAGAAAAATATTCATGGTTTCACCGAAGCCCTTGAAAAGGGCTCCGGTGACGGTGATAAACTGTGCCATCTTACTTGACCAGGGTCAGGCTGTACTTTTCAGCCAGGGCATCCAGGGTGCCGTCGGTCATCATGGACTGCATGATCTCGTTGACCTTGGCGGTCAGGTCGGAATCCTTCCGGAAGCCGATGCCGTATTCCTCGGTGCTGAGCTCCTGGGCGATTGCCAGGTCCGGGTAGCCGGTGCCCTCGCCGGTCATGGCGTTGGCCATGGTGATATCAATGATGCAGGCGTCGCAGGTCCCGGCGGCAACCTCCATCAGGGCGGAGGACTGGGACTGGACGGCGGTGTAGTCATCCATGTCCAAGGCCTTTACCTCGGCCTCGCCCGCGGAACCGGCCTCTACCGCGATGGACAGGGTCCGCAGCAGCTCCACGGCGTCATAGTCGGGGGCGTACTGCTTGTTCATCACAACCACCTGGGCGTTCTTGACGTAGGGGTTGGAAACGCTGGCGTTGAGCTTGACCTCGTCCGTAATGGTCATGCCGTTCCAGATGCAGTCAATGGCCTTGGAGTCCAGCTCGAAGAACTTGTTGTCCCAATCGATCTCAATGAACTGGGCTTCTACACCCAGCTTGGCGGCCACGGCCCGGGCAAACTCCGCGTCAAAGCCGGTCCATTCGCCGTTTGCGTCCTTGTAGTCCATGGGCTCATAGTCGGTGATGCCCACGATCAGGGTTCCTTTCTTCTGCACATAGCTCAGGTCGGAGTCACTCTTCTTCCCACAGGCAGTGCACAGCAGCAGCGTCACAAGGGCCAGGGCGGCAGCAATCAGTTTTTTCATAACGGTACTTCCTTTCTTTTCTCTTCTGTTGGGGTTCGGTTTGTTTGATGGGTGCATTATACTTTATCTCGCTAAAGTTGTAAAGCACTTTTTGAGAAAAAAAGGAAGTTTGGTTGATGGTGATAAAATAGATGGAAAGCGTTTGAATGAAGATGTACAAAGTGTACAGAATATCAGCCTTACGAATGCCAGGATGAACGTATACCCTGAAGGGGAAGGTAGGGGGCTTCCCCGGCAGGGTATACGTTCATCCGGGGCTGTATTTGACTTCCTAACAATTCTGCCCGCCACTGAAAGACAAAAAACCACCCTGCAATGACAAAATGCTTGACAAACCCTCCCCCCGGTGCTATAATCCCGTCCATAGGAAAAACGCACAGATGAGGAGAAAGCGTTTCCGGTGCCTGATGCAGAGAGCTGGCGGTTGGTGCGAGCCAGCGAGGGCGGAAGCGTATACTGGCCTCGGAGCGGCCTGGCTGAAAGGGAAGTAGGCAGGACGGGGGACGCCCGTTACAGCGGAGCGCGGTTATTGGACCGCGGTGAGGCGGCCTGCTTTGCAGGCAAAAAGAGTGGTACCGCAAGGCTTTTATGCCCTGTCTCTTTCTTAGAAGGAGACAGGGCTTTTTGTATGCTGTGCCGCCCTTTCCGATTCACAAAAATCCAATTTTCATTACTACAAAAAAGAGGATGCGTGAAAAACATGATGGATGTTACAAAGTATGCTACCGGCTATTACCCCGCCCCCGGAGAGCACCTGAAATGGGTGCACAAGGACCACATTGAGAAGGCCCCCCAGTGGTGCTCCGTGGACCTGCGGGACGGCAACCAGAGCCTGGTGATTCCCATGAGTCTGGAGGAGAAGCTGGATTTTTACGATCTGCTGCTGAAGATCGGTTTTAAAGAGGTTGAGGTGGGTTTCCCTGCCGCCTCGGAGACGGAATACATCTTCCTGCGGACCCTGATCGAGCAGAACCGGATTCCCAAGGATGTGACGGTGCAGGTGCTGACCCAGTGCCGGGAGCACATCATCCGCAAGACCTTTGAGGCCTGCAAGGGCGCGCCCAGCGCCATTATCCACTTCTACAATTCCACGTCTGTGGCCCAGCGGGAGCAGGTGTTCAAAAAGTCCAAGGAGGAGATCAAGCAAATCGCCGTGGAGGGGGCGAAGCTGGTGAAGAAGCTGGCCGCCGAGTATGAGGGCAACTTCCGCTTTGAGTACTCCCCGGAGAGCTTCACAGGCACGGAGCCGGAATACGCATTGGAAGTCTGCAACGCGGTGCTGGATGTGCTGGAGCCCAGCGAGACCAACAACGTGATCATCAATCTGCCGGTAACGGTGGAAATGAGCCTGCCCCATGTCTACGCCAGCCAGGTGGAATACATGAGCGAGAACCTCAAGTACCGGGAGCACGTCACCGTGTCCCTGCACCCCCACAACGACCGGGGCACCGGCGTGGCGGATACGGAGCTGGGGCTGCTGGCCGGGGCGGACCGGGTGGAAGGCACCCTCTTCGGCAACGGCGAGCGCACCGGCAATGTGGATGTGGTGACCCTGGCTATGAATATGTATTCCCACGGCGTGGACCCAAAGCTGGATTTCTCCAACCTGCCCGCCATTGTGGAAATTTACGAGCGCTGCACCCGGATGCATGTGTATGAGCGGACACCCTACGCCGGCGCTCTGGTCTTTGCCGCCTTCTCCGGCTCCCATCAGGATGCCATTGCCAAGGGCATGAACTGGCGGCAGGAGAAGAATCTGCACCAGTGGACCGTGCCCTATATCCCCATTGACCCCAAGGATATCAGCCGGACCTACGATGCCGATGTGATCCGGGTCAATTCCCAGAGCGGCAAGGGCGGCATCAGCTATCTTCTGGAGCACGCCCACGGCTATGTGCTGCCGGCCAAGATGCGGGAGCACTTCGGCTATCTCTGCAAGGACATTTCCGACCACGAGCACCGGGAGCTGAAAACTGACGATGTGCTGCGGGTCTTCAACCTGAGCTACCTGAATATCTCCGCCCCCATTGCGGTGCGCAACGTCCGCTTTGAGCCCATGGCAGGGGGCGCCAGCTGCGATGTGACCTTTGTGAAGGACGGCATCACCGCCCAGGTCCACCAGACCGGCAACGGCAGCCTGGATGCCTTCAGCAATGCCTTGAAGGAGTACACCGGAACCCCCTACACCCTGAAGGTCTACACGGAGCACAGCTTGCAGCAGAAAAACTCCGGCTCCACCGCCGCGGCCTATGTGGGCATCGAGACGGAGAACGGAACCATGCACTGGGGCGCGGGCAGCGACACGGACATTACGAAAGCCAGTATCCACGCGCTGCTCAGCGCGTTCAATAACTTCATCACCGAGTAAGGAGCGAAGAAAGCAATGGGAATGACAATGACGCAAAAAATTCTGGCGGCCCACGCGGGGCTGCCGGAGGTAACCCCGGGCCAGCTGATTCAGGCAAAGCTGAACATCGTCCTGGGCAACGATATTACCACCCCCGTGGCGGTGAACGAATTCACCAAGGCGGGCTTCCAGGATGTGTTTGACAAGGACAAGGTGGTCATCGTTCTGGATCACTTTGTGCCCAACAAGGATATCAAGGCCGCGGAGCAGTCCAAGACCTGCCGGGAATTCGCCTGCGCCCACTGTGTCAGCCACTTCTATGACGTGGGCAAGATGGGCATTGAGCACGCGCTTCTGCCGGAGCAGGGCGTTGTCACTGCCGGGGACTGCATCATCGGCGCGGACAGCCACACCTGCACCTACGGTGCTCTGGGTGCCTTCTCCACCGGCGTGGGCAGCACGGACATGGCCGCCGGAATGGCCACCGGCAAGGCCTGGTTCAAGGTGCCCTCCGCCATCCGGTTTCACCTGACCGGGGCCTTGAAGCCCAACGTCAGCGGCAAGGACGTGATTCTCACCATCATCGGCAGAATCGGCGTGGACGGGGCATTGTACAAGAGCATGGAGTTCACGGGCCCAGGCGTCCAGAGCCTTTCTATGGATGACCGGCTGTGCATCTGCAATATGGCTGTGGAGGCCGGTGCCAAGAACGGCATCTTCCCGGTGGATGACCGGACCCTGGAATATCTCAAGGGCCGCAGCGAGCGGGAGCCCGTTGTCTACACTGCCGATGAGGACGCACAGTATGAGCGCACCGTGGAGATTGACCTGTCCGAAATCCAGCCCACCGTGGCCTGCCCCCATCTGCCGGAGAACACCCGGCCCGCCGCGGAGCTGTCGGATATCCAGATTGACCAGGTGGTCATCGGCAGCTGCACCAACGGGCGCATGGAGGATATGGAGACCGCCTACCGGATTCTGAATGGGAAGCAGGTAGCCCCCGGCGTTCGCTGCATCATCATCCCCGCCACCATGGCAATCTATCGGGAGTGCCTGGTCCGGGGCTACACCACAGCCTTTGTAGACGCGGGGGCGGTGGTGTCCACCCCCACCTGCGGGCCCTGCCTGGGCGGCTACATGGGCATCCTGGCGGAGGGAGAGCGCTGTGTCGCCACCACCAATCGGAATTTTGTGGGCCGCATGGGTCATGTGAAGAGCGAAATCTATCTGGCCAGCCCCGCCACCGCCGCCGCCAGCGCCCTCACCGGGCGTATCACCTGCCCCAAGGAGGAGAACTGAAATGCAGACCAAAGGAACCGTTTTTAAATACCCGGACAATGTGGATACGGATGTGATCATCCCCGCCCGGTACCTGAATACCCCCAACGCCCGGGAGCTGGCCAAGCACTGCATGGAGGATATTGACACGGAATTTGTCAAGCAGGTGCAGCCCGGCGACATTATGGTGGGCGGCTGGAACTTCGGCTGCGGCTCCTCCCGGGAACACGCGCCCCTGGCCATCAAGACCTGCGGCACCGGCTGCGTCATTGCCAAGAGCTTCGCCCGGATTTTCTACCGCAACGCCATCAACATCGGCCTGCCCATCCTGGAGTGCGAGCAGGCGGCGGAGGAGATTCAGCCGGGGGACCGGGTCCATGTGGACTTTGACACCGGCCTCGTCACCGACGAGACCACCGGAAAGACCTATCAGGGGGAGCCCTTCCCGCCCTTTATCCAGAGCATCATCCAGGCAGGCGGCCTGCTGGCCTCCCTGAAGGAGGACTGACGCTATGGAAAAGAACATTGCCCTGATCCGGGGCGACGGCATCGGCCCGGAGATTGTGAACCAGGCGGTTCTGGTTCTGAACCGGGTGGCGGAAATCTATGGCCACTGCTTCCACTATACGGATGTGGACATGGGCGGCAACGCCATCGACAAGTGGGGGGACCCGCTGCCGCAGAAAGAGCTCCAGAAGTGCCTGGATTCCGACAGCGTGCTTCTGGGCGCGGTGGGCGGCCCCAAGTGGAATGATGTGCCCGGCCCCATGCGTCCGGAAAAGGGCCTGCTGCGGCTGCGCTCTGCCATGGAGGTCTACAGCAACAACCGCCCCGCCAAGATCTGGCCCCAGCTGGCGGATGCCTCCCCCCTGAAGCCGGAAATTGTGGCCAAGGGCATTGACTTTATGATTGTCCGGGAGCTCACCGGGGGCATCTACTTCGGCACCCATGAGACGGCCCAGAAGGACGGTCAGGCGGTGGCCACGGATATCCTGACCTACAGCGAGGAAGAGATTCGCCGCATCGGCCGCATCGGCTTTGAGACCGCCCGGAAGCGGAACCGGAAGCTCTGCTCTGTGGAGAAGAGCAATGTGCTGGATTCCAGCCGCCTGTGGAAGAAGGTGCTCCGTGAGCTGGCGGCGGAGTACCCGGATGTGGAGCTTACGGATATGCTGGTGGACAACTGCGCCATGCAGATTGTGAAGGACCCCAGCCAGTTTGATGTGATCGTCACGGAGAATATGTTCGGGGATATCCTCTCCGATGAGGCCTCTATGATCACGGGCTCCATCGGCACCATTCCCTCCTCCAGCCTGGGCAGCACCACCCGTGGCCTCTATGAGCCCATCCACGGCTCTGCCCCGGACATTGCGGGCAAGGACCTGGCAAACCCCATCGGCACCATTCTGGCCGCCGCCATGCTGCTGCGCTACAGCTTCGACATGGCTGCCGAGGCCGATGCCATCGAGCGGGCCGTCTCCGACACCCTGGACGCGGGCTACCGCACCGCGGATATCGCCTCCGGCGTGGGAATCCGGAAGGTGGGCTGCCAGGAAATGGGCCGCCAGATCGTCAGCAGGATTCGGTAAAAACCAATGGGCACGCTGCAAAAAACGCAGCGTGCCCATTTTTTTAAAAAATCTGATAAAACAGCTCCCCCAGCGGCTCCCGGAGGAAGAAGGTGCAGGCGATAATAACGGCGTTCAGGGCATAATAGCCTGTGCAGGAAACCTTCGGGGGCTTCTGCCAGTTTCGGCCAAAGAGGCACTTCATAAGCAAGTATCCCAGCATGGTGCCCAGGGTGTTGAAGATCACATCGTCAATGTCCGTGGCCCGGTAGCAGAACAGCTGCAAAATCTCGATGGTCAGGGCTGTCAGGACGCCGGCCATCAGGGCGTTTTTCCAGCTGTGGAAGCCGTCCCAGCACAGCGGCAGCAGCATACCGAGAGGAACCGTCATCAGGATATTGAGGAAGGACAGGTAGTAAAACCGCCCATCCCGGAAATCGGAAAAGGGGATCAGGTTGATGTTGGCCTCGAAGGTCAGGTGCTGCAGCGTCGGCAGACCGGTGACCGTATACATGGCGTTCAGGTACAGAACCATCAGAATCAGCAGCGGCAGCCGGCCCCGGTACAGCTTCTTCTGCACCCCGACCCACAGCCGGAACAGCACCAGCGACAGCACGGAAAGGGTCAGAGGTGTGAGCCCCTCCGCGAGCATATCCGAAAGATAGGTTAAAAACACACGCATCCCTCCTTGGAATGCAGTATACCGAAACGCGATCCCAAAAGCAAGTTTTTTGCGGAAACTTAAGGAAATCTTCAAAAAGAAAGCGCATCTTGCAATTGCGTGGAATCATTGGTATAATGAGCTCTGTCTATGAGAGTATGAGGTGGAAGACCAATGAATTATAACAGCCAACAAAAGCGGGAGGCCATGCTGTTTTTCTTCAGCGTGGTGCTGCTGGCGGTGAATACGGCGCTGTACGCGCTTGTCTGGTTCCAATGCTATCGGAACCAGATGTATATTTACACCTTCTGGGCCAAGGGCGATATTGCGGTTGTCTGTCTTTTCGGCCTGCTTTACTACATTTTCGCCCGGCTCTACGGGGGCTTCGACGTGCTGTTCCACTCGGTGGAGGAGCTGGTGTATTCCCATGTGGTGGCCCTGGCCTTGAGCTGCGGCATGATGTATATTGTGACGGCGCTGCTGGTGCGGGCCGTGCCCAATGTGCTGCCCAGCCTGCTTTTGCTGCTGTGCGCGGGGCTTGCGAGCTTCCTCTGGGCGCTCTGCGCAAAAAAGCTGACGCTGCGGCTCTTAAAGCCCCGGCCCACGGTGCTGATCTATGACAATATGGAGGCCCGGGAGGACGGCGAGGCCATCCTGAAGAGCCAGCCCAATAGCTTCGCCCTGCTGGAGAGCATCAGCGCCGAGGAGGGGGTGGAGGCCATCCGCGCCCGGCTGCTGGAGCGGAAGATAAGGGCGGTGATGCTTTGCGGCATCCCCTCCAGCCTGCGCAACGACCTGGTGAAGTTCTGCATCAACAACCGGATTGAGGCCTACGTCCGGCCCAATATCGGCGATTTTCTCATCAAGGGCGCAAAATCCTTGCAGCTGGATAACCTGCCGGTGCTGCTGTGCCAGCGCTCCAGCCCCGCCATCTGGTATCTGGCGGTGAAACGGGTGATGGACATTGTGCTGAGTCTGCTGGCCCTGGTGGTGTTCAGCCCCTTTATGCTGGTAACGGCCATTGCCATCAAGGTCTACGATGGCGGCCCCATCCTCTACAAGCAGGTCCGGCTCACCAAGGACCGGAAGGAGTTCTATGTCTACAAGTTCCGCTCCATGCGGGTGGACGCGGAGAAGGACGGGGTGGCGCGGCTGGCTAAGGAGCACGATGACCGGATCACCCCGGTAGGAAAGATCATCCGTATGCTGCGCATTGACGAGATGCCCCAGCTATTCTGCATTCTCTCCGGCAGCATGACCATTGTGGGCCCCCGCCCGGAGCGGCCGGAGATCGCCGCCCAGTACGAGAAGGAAATGCCGGAGTTCGCCCTGCGGCTCCAGGCCAAGGCGGGCCTCACCGGCATGGCCCAGGTCTACGGCAAGTACAACACGACCCCCTACAACAAGCTCCAGATGGATCTGGAGTACATCGGCACCATGGGCATCGTGACGGATCTGAAGCTGATCTTCGCCACCGTCAAGATCCTCTTCATGCCGGAGTCCACCGAGGGCGTAGCCCAGGGACAGACCACGGCGGCGAAGAAGGAAAAATAGGCTTGCGCCAGTGAAATTCGGCCTGCGGCCGAAAGAAATCTGCCTGGAAGGCAGAAGAAATCCGGTCTTTGACCGGACGAAATCGCCCGCTTGCGGGCGATTGTGGTGTCCCTGCGGGACGAATTTAAAATGGGCGCGCTGCATTTTCGTTTGCAGCGCGCCCATTCTAATTTCAATCGTCCCGAAGGGACTCTGTTTCCACCCGTAAGGGTGATTTTCACCCAATCGCAGATTGGATTTCATCTGTCAAAGACAGATTTCACCCAGCCCCTGGCTGGATTTCATCGGAGCTGTCGCACGACAGCTCTCAGTCCACGCAGATCAGTTCGTATTCCTTCGTGCCGAAGCCCAGTTCCGCGGCGGCGTCGATGGTGTGGGTGCCGTGGCGGCTGTTGATGCGCTCCAGCATGTGGTCCCGGCCGGGGTCGTCGGCGCTGTTCACCAGGTCAATGCAGGCCTGATCCAGAGCCACAGGGTCCAGGGAGGAGAGAATGCCGATATCCTTCATGCAGGGGTCCTCGGCCACGGCGCAGCAGTCGCAGTCCACGCTCATATTGCACATGACGTTTACAAAGGCCATGTTGCCCTTGAAGAACTTTACAACGCTGCTGGCGGCATCGGCCATGCTCTCCAGGAAGGCATCCTGGGGGGCGATGTTGTCCCACAGCACATTCTGATCCAGGGTCTTGCCGGCGGAGTGGATGTAGGCTTTCCCGGCGCTGGAGCCGCAGCCGATGGACAGCTGCTTCAGCGCGCCGCCGAAGCCGCCCATGGGGTGACCCTTGAAGTGGGAGAGCACCAGCATGGAGTCGTAATTTGCCAGATCCTTGCCCACATAGTTTTTGTGAATCTGCTTGCCGTTGGGAATGTCCAGCTCCAGGTCCGGGCCCTCAGCATCCAGCAGGTCCACAGGGAAGTAGTGGCTCCAGCCGTGGTACTCCATGAGCTTCAGGTGCTTTTCGGTGGTGTTCCGGGCGCCGCCGTAGGCGGTGTTGCATTCTACCACGGTGCCGTTTACGGCATCGATCATGGGCTTCATGAATTCGGGCCGCAGGAAGTTCTGGTTGCCCTGCTCGCCGGAGTGCACCTTTACGGCCACCTTGCCGGGCAGCTCCTTGCCCAGGCACTGGTACAGGCGGATCACATTCTCCGGGGTGATGGTACGGGTGAAATAAACTTTTGCTTTTTCCATAAAGAGGAATCCTCCTTGTCAATGAATTTCCCCTATTATAACACCTAAAGCTGACTTCATGTCAAGCCCCTTTTGCATCCGATTCCGGGAATTGGGGAACAATTGGGATGCGCCTTGTTTTTTGGAAGGGGCCATGGTATAATTGCGGCATGATTTGGAAAGGACGTGGCGGATTGAAAGGTTGGAAGACAGCGCTTCTGGCGCTGCTGCTGTTGCTGTTGGCGGGCTGCGGCGCGGAGGTTCCCGCTGTAGAGGCCACCGAGACAACGGAGGCCGTAGAGCGGCTGGAACGGGTGGTGACGGAGGAGAATATCGGGGAGCTGGAAGACTATCCGGGCCTCAAGTATCTGGATTTGTCCGGCAGCACCTGCTACGATGCCATTGCGCGCTACAGGGCGGCCCATCCGGAGGTGGAGGTGCGCTATACTTTGACCTTCGGCAGCCGGGATGTGCCCGATGATGCCGCCGAGCTGACGCTTGCGCCGGAGGACCAGGATTATGCGCAGCTGATGGAGCGGCTTCAATACCTGGAGAACCTGCAAACGTTGACCCTACAGGAGCCGACCTTTACCCCGGAGCAGCTGGCCCAGCTGCGGGACACCTACGAAAATACGGCCATCCGCTGCGAATTCACTCTTCTGGGTCAGCAGATTGCGGAGGACACCCAGAAATTGGATTTATCCGGCATCCAGCCGGAGGATGTGGAGGGCGTGGCAAAAGCGCTGCCCATGCTGGCGGCGCTGGAAACTGTGGAGCTCATGGACGGGGAGGATGCCTGCGCCCTGTCCTTAGAGGAGGTGCACACCCTCCAGGAGGCGGCCCCCAACGCCCTGCTGCACTACAGCTTCGACCTGTTCGGCCAGCGGGTGTCCACCACGGAGGAGCGGATTGAATTCAAAAACAAGCGCCTGGGGGATGACCGGGAAGGGGAGCTGCGGCAGGCCCTGGACGTTCTGAAGGGCTGCAAATATATGCTGCTGGAGAGCTGCCGGTTCAGCAACGAGGTGCTGGCCCAGGTCCGGGAGGACTACCGGGATCAGACCAAGATCGTCTGGCGCATTTACTTTGCCAAATCGGGCAGCTGCCTGACGGACCGGACGGTGCTGCGGTATGTGTACAACGTGTTCAACAGCACAGTCAAGCAGCTGAAATACTGTGAGGATGTACAGTTTATCGACTTCGGCCACAACGAGGCCCTGTCCGATTGGAGCTGGGTGGCGGAGATGCCGAATCTGAAAGCCATTATCGTTTCCGGCTCCATTATCAAGGACCTGACCCCCTTTGAAAACTGCAAGAAGCTGGAATTTCTGGAGCTGTCCAACTGCGGCCTGCTGACGGATATCACGCCTCTGGCCCAGTGCGAGAGCCTGAAGCGGCTGAATCTCAGCTATACGAAGGTAGAGGATTTGTCCGCCCTGGATGACCTGCCCCTGGAGTGCTTCGTCTATGTCAAGCCCAAGGCCTCCCAGGAGGAGCTGGACCGGTTCCAGCAGGTGCACCCGGACTGCCTGGTGTCCTTCGAGGGAAACGAGTACGGCTATCCCTGGCGTTATGAACAGGACGGCAGCCTGACCCCCGCCTATGCGGAGCTGAAGGAGGTCTTCGGCTACCCGGATGCGAAGGATACGCTGTGGTAGAGGGGCTGTTGTAAAATAACCTTTCCAGTAGGGGCGGCTATCAGCCGCCCGGAAACGACCGGGCCTGAGCGTTTCATTTCCACAGCTCACTTCCGATACCTTCCGGGCGGCTAGTAGCCGCCCCTACGAGACTCAAAAACTTTAAAATACCCGAAATATCTGTGAAATTTGGAAGATTTCAACGCTCGATTTGCGTTAACAGACCGCCCCTTCGGCTGTGGAAAGGTTCGGCTGTTCTTTTCCGATGGCGGAAATGGCGGCGGTGAGGCCTGTAAGGATTTCTGCCATGGTTAGGCTGGGGGCGGGGGGATTGCGAAGACTGGCCTGCTCCGGCAGGAAGGGCACATGGACGAAGCCGCCCTTCACGCCGGGGTGTTTTTTTGCCAGAGTGTAGAGCACCCCATACATCAGGTGATTGCACACATAGGTCCCGGCGGTGTTGCTGACGGCGGCAGGAATCCCGGCCTCCCGGATGGCGCGGACCATGGCCTTGATGGGCAGGGTGGCAAAATAGGCGCTGTCCCCATCGGGGAAAATGGGGGTATCCACCGGCTGACTGCCCTTGTTGTCCGGCACCGGGGCATCGTCCAGGTTGATGGCGACCCGCTCCGGAGTGATCTGGGCCCGGCCTCCTGCCTGCCCCACACAGAGCACCGCATCGGGGTGGATGTGGGCAATGGCCTGGGTCACAAGGTCAATGGACTCCCGGAACACAGTGGGCACCGCGAGCTTTACAATCTGCACGGAGTCAATCCGCTCCGGCAGGGCCTTTACCGCTTCCAGGGCGGGATTGACGGTGTCTCCGGCGAAGGGCTCAAAGCCCGTCAGCAGCAATTTCATGGCGAGAACGCTCCTTTTTCAAAATCTATCCACAGTATACTTCTATTTTTCCCCTTTTGCAATGGGATGCCCCTTGCAAAAGGGGAAAAGACTGTTATAATAGGCGCAGTAGTTAAAATGCACTTTTATGGGCAAAAAAGGAGGCGGTTCCATGCGGCTGCAAAATCGGCTGTTTCTCTGGAACAGAGAGCGGCGGGGGAAGCCCATCCGTCCTATGCAGGTCATTGCGCTGGCCTTTGCGGGGATTATTCTTCTGGGGGCCTGGCTGCTGACCCTTCCGGCGGCATCCCGGAGTGGGGGGCGCTGTCCCTGGCTGAAGGCGCTGTTTACAGCCACCTCCGCCACCTGTGTCACGGGGCTTACTCCCTTTGACACCTGGAGCCAGTGGTCTCCCTTCGGCCAGGGGGTGCTGCTGTGCCTGATTGAGGTGGGGGGCCTGGGCTTTATGTCCATGGCGACCCTGTTTATTTTCCTGCTGCGCAAGCGGGTCAGCCTGAAGCAGCGCATGGTCATGGCCCAGGCCCTGAGCCTCAACGGCATGGAAGGGGTGGTCCGGCTGCAAAGGACGGTGCTCTTCGGCAGCCTCAGCGTAGAAGGCCTGGGGGCGCTGATTCTGACGCTGTACTTCTGGCCCCGGTTCGGATTTTCCAAAGCCCTGTGGCTGGGAATTTTTCACGCCGTGTCCGCCTTCTGCAACGCGGGCTTTGATTTGTTCGGCTTTCTGGAGCCCGGCAGCAGCCTGATGCAGTTCCAGGACGATCCTGTGGTTCTGCTGACCCTGGGGGCCCTGGTGATCGTCGGCGGACTGGGCTTTCTCGTGTGGGAGGAGCTGGCGGAGCGAAAGCCCTTCTCCCGCATGAGCGTTTACAGTCGCCTGGTGCTGTGTACCACCCTGGGGCTGCTGATCTCCGGCTGGGCGGTGATGTGCCTGCTGGAGTGGAACAATCCGGGAACCCTGGGGGGAATGCCCGTGTGGGAAAAGCTGCTGAATGGCTTCTTCCAGTCCGTGACATTGCGGACCGCCGGCTTCGCCGCCATCGACCAGGGGGCTTTGACCGATGGGGGCAAGGCGGCCGCTATGCTCTTTATGCTCATCGGCGGCTCCTCCGGCTCTACGGCCGGCGGCCTCAAAACCGTCACCTTTGTGGTGCTGATGCTGTTCCTCTGGGCGCGGCTGCGGGGGAAGAGCTCGGTCTGCGCCTTCCGCCGGACCATCCCGGACAGCCAGGTGCTGGATGCCATGACCATTGCCATGACCATGGTGCTGCTGGCCTTTTTCGGGGCGGTCTTCATCTGCGCCACGTCGCCGGTGTCCTTTGTGAATGCCCTGTATGAATCCGTTTCCGCCCTGGCCACGGTGGGCCTGACGGCGGGGACCACCACGGCGCTGAGTATTCCCGCACAGTGCCTCATCATTCTGTATATGTATTTCGGCCGGGTGGGTGTGCTGACCATCAGTCTGGGCTTCCTGTCGGGAGACCGGGCTGCCGAGCGGTTCCGCTATGCCCAGACCAGCCTGCTCATTGGATAAGGAGGAACGCAATGAAATCCTATGTTGTGATTGGCCTGGGCCGCTTCGGCTCCGCCCTGGCCCGGCAGCTGTGCAAGCTGGGGGCTGAGGTGCTGGCACTGGATATCCGGGCAGATTTTGTGCAGCAGATTTCCACGGACGTGACCCACGCAGTGGTGGGGGACGCCCAGGATAAAGAAGTTCTGAAGGCCCTGGGAGTTCGCAATCTGGACTGCGCCGTGGTGGCCATCGGAGACAATCTGGGCGCTTCGGTGCTGATTGTGATGAATCTGAAGGAGCTGGGGGTTCCCTTTGTGGTCTGCAAGGCCCATGACGAGACCCACCGGAAGGTGCTGGAGAAGCTGGGGGTAGACCGGGTGCTGATCCCGGAGCAGGAGTCCGCCCAGCGGCTGGCGCGGACGCTGAACAGCCACAATGTATTGGATTACATTGAGCTGTCCGAGGAGTTCGGCATCCTGGATGTGCCCGCCCCCAAGAGCTGGGTGGGCAAGAATTTCCGGGAGCTGAATGTGCGGGCCAAGCTGGGGGTGAACATCATCGCCGTGGAAAACGAGGGCAAGACCAATGTGTCCCCCGCCGCGGACTATGTAATCCGTCAGGGGGATACCCTGGTGGTGCTGGGGGACAACCTGGCTCTCGAAAAGGTACAGAAGCTGTGATGGAAGAACGGATTACATCCCGCAAAAATCCGCTGGTACAGCAGGTGCGAAAGCTGCTTACCTCCCGGAAGGCCAGGGAGGAGGCCGGGCTCTTCGTCTCCGATGGGACCAAGCTGCTGGCGGAGGCGGTCCGCTACTGTCCGGGGCTGGACACGGTGTTTTTGACGGACGGGGTGGAGGCCCAGGTGCCGGAAAGCTGCCGCCGCATCCGGGTAAGCCGGGAGGTGATGGAGGCCATTTCTCCCATGGAGTCCCCCCAGGGGGCGGTATTCCTGTGCCGCCTGCCGGAAAAGCGGGCTTTTGTGCCCGAAAAGGGGATGCTGCTGCTGGACGGCATCCAGGACCCAGGTAATGTGGGCACTATTCTGCGGACGGCGGATGCCTGGAGTGTGCCGGTGGCCCTGCTGGAGGGCTGCGCCGATCCCTTCAGCCATAAAGTGGTCCGGGCCAGCATGGGGGCGGTGTTCCGGCGGGACATCACCGTGACCACCTGGGAAGCGGCCCGGGAAAGCTGCCGCCAGGCGGGCATTCCCGTTGCTGTGACGGCCCTGCGGTCCTCTGCCCGGGATATCCGGCAGGCGGATGTGGGGGCCATGGCCGTGGTCATCGGCAGCGAGGGCCAGGGCGTCCGGCAGGAGATTCTGGAGGAGGCGGCCCAGGCGCTGATCATCCCCATGCATCCCCACTGCGAATCCCTGAATGCCGCCGTGGCGGCCACCGCCGTCATGTGGCAGATGGGAAAATTTTGATTTTTAAGGAGGGAACCGGATATGCTGCTCTATTGGCTGTGGCTTGCCAGCCGCCCGGAGGTGGGCGATGGGCTCAAGGCCGCCCTGCTGCGGCACTTCGGGGACCCGGAGGACCTGTTTTTCGCCTCCAAGGAGGAAATTGCGGAATCGAAGATACAGGGCCTCAACGAGCAGAATCTGGCCGCCCTCTGTGACCGGGACCTGTCCGGGGCGGAGAAAATATTGTCGGACTGCTCCCGGCTGGGCATTTCTGTGCTGCCCTTCGGAGACAGCGCCTATCCCAAACGGCTCCAGGCCATTTACGATCCACCCATGGTGCTCTACTACAAGGGAAGACTGCCGGATTTTGACCATTTGGCGGCCATCGGCGTTGTGGGCACCCGGAAGGCCTCCCTCTATGGCATTCAGGCAGCCAAGCGCATCGGAAAAGAGATTGCGGAGCAGGGCGGCCTGGTGGTTTCCGGTCTGGCGGAGGGCATCGACGGCGCGGCCATGGGGGCTGCGCTGGGGCTGGAACTTCCGGCAGTGGGAGTTCTGGGCTGCGGGGCGGATATTGTCTATCCACGGCAGAACCGGGAGCTCTTTGCGCAGACGGAGCGCCTGGGGTGCATTCTATCGGAGTTTGCCCCAGGGACGCCGCCTATAAAATGGAATTTCCCCAAGCGAAACCGGATCATCAGCGGCCTCAGCTGCGGTGTGGCGGTAATCGAGGCTCCGGAGCGCAGCGGCTCTCTGCTGACGGCCCGCCATGCCCTGGAGCAGGGCCGGGATGTGTTTGTGGTGCCGGGAAATGTGGACATGGAGAGCTTCGCGGGCTCCAACCGGCTGCTTCGCAGCGGGGCAATAGCCATCTGTTCCGGGCTGGATATCATGGGCGAATACGAGGGGCTCTATACGGGCAAGCTTTCCGGGAGCGGGGCGGCACAGGCGCCGGTTCCGCCGGAAAACCGCCCCGAAAAGAGCGCGCCGATTCCAAAAATTCCGCAAAAAACCATTGACAACGGGCCATCCAGGCCGTATAGTGAACAAAATGACCCCTTTGCGGGCCTTTCCTTGGATGAAAAGGCGGTGCTCGCCGCCGTGGGAGAAGCACCTACCGCCGTAGACGAGATAATCGCCGCGGCAGGGCTTCCCTCCGGCAGGGTGCTGGGAATCCTCACCGTGCTGGAGATTCGCAAGAAAATCCTGCGCCATCCCGGGAAACGGGTATCCCGGCAGCGGTAGGCTGCCAAAAACAATGGAAAAGGATGTAATTATGGGCAAATCCAACAATCTGGTGATCGTTGAGTCGCCTTCCAAAGCAAAGACCATCGGCAAATACTTAGGGCCGGACTATGTGGTAAAGGCCAGCATGGGCCACCTGCGGGACCTGCCGAAGAGCAGAATGGGTGTGGACTTAGAGCATGATTTCACCCCGGAATATCTGCCGGTGCGGGGCAAAGAGGCCCTCATTAAAGAATTGAAAGCAGCCGCCGCCCAGGCGGATACCGTGTATCTCGCAACGGACCCTGACCGGGAGGGAGAGGCCATTTCCTGGCACCTGAAGGAGCTCCTGAAGCTGCCGGACGAGAAGGCCCACCGGGTCACCTTCCACGAGATCACCCAGCGGGTGGTGAAGGACTCCATCCAGCACCCCAGAGAGATTGACTACGATCTGGTGGATGCCCAGCAGGCCCGCCGGATTCTGGACCGGATCGTGGGCTATGAGCTCTCTCCGCTGCTGTGGAAGAAGATCCGCAGAGGCCTGTCCGCCGGCCGTGTGCAGAGCGTGGCCACCCGCATGGTGGTGGACCGGGAGGAGGAAATCCGTGCCTTCCAGCCTAAGGAGTATTGGACCCTGGATGTGCAGCTGAACCGGATTGCCAAGCCCGGCAGCTTTGTGGCCCACTACTATGGGGAGGAGAAGAAGCGGGAGCTGGCGAATGAGGCGGAGACTCAGGCGGTGATTGATGACATCACCGGCAAGCCCTTCACCGTCACAAATGTGAAAAAGGCGGAGAAGAAGCGTTCCGCCGCGCCTCCCTTCACCACCTCCACCTTGCAGCAGGAGGCCTCCCGGAAGCTGAACATGACCCCCAAGAAGACCATGATGGTGGCCCAGCAGCTCTATGAGGGTGTCGATGTGGAGGGCGAGGGCACCTTAGGTCTCATTACCTATATGCGTACCGATTCCCTGCGCCTCAGTGACGAGGCCATGGCCGCGGCGGCGGACTTTATTTCCCAGCGCTACGGCAGGCAGTATTACTATGGAAAGTTCCATGTGTATAAAACCAAGGCGGAGGCCCAGGATGCCCACGAGGCCATCCGGCCCACCCATGTGGAGCTGGACCCGGAGCGTGTCCGCTCCAGCCTGACCCCGGACCAGTACCGGCTCTATAAGCTGGTGTGGAGCCGGTTCCTGGCCAGCCAGATGGCAAACGCCCTGTACGATACCGTGTCCATCGACACGGCCTGCGCCGGGCACACCTTCCGCTCTACCCACCAGAGCCTGCGCTTCCCTGGCTTTATCGCGGTGTACGAAGAGGGCCGGGATGACGATGCCGAGGTGCTGGGTTCCCCCCTGCCGGACCTGACGGAGGGGGAGCAGGCGGAGAATGTGGGCGTGGACAAGCAGCAGCACTTCACCCAGCCCCCGGCCCGGTATACAGAGGCAACGCTGGTCAAGGCCATGGAGGAGCAGGGCGTTGGCCGCCCCTCTACCTACGCCGCCACCATTTCTACCATTGAGGACCGGGATTATGTGGTCAAGCAGGACAAGCGCCTGATGCCCACGGGCCTGGGCGAGGTGGTCACCGGGCTCATGAAGGAGCGGTTCCAGGACATTGTGGATGTGGGCTTTACCGCCAACATGGAGCACCGCCTGGACGAGGTAGAGGCCGGGAAGCAGAACTGGAAAGCGCTGCTGGCGGACTTCTACCAGGATTTTGAAAAAGAGCTGAAGGACGCGGAGACCGCCCTGGAGGGCGTGCGCCTGAAGGTGCCGGAGGAGGAGACCGATGAGGTCTGCGAGCTCTGCGGCCGGAAGATGGTTATTAAAATGGGCCGGTTCGGCAAATTCCTTGCCTGCCCCGGCTTCCCGGAGTGTAAGAACGCCAAGCCCCTGGTGGAGCGGATGCCCGGCCGGTGCCCCAAGTGCGGCAGCGGCCTGCTGAAGCGGAAGTCCAAGCGGGGCTACGCCTACTATGCCTGCGAGCGGGGGGCGGAGTGCGGCTTCATGACCTGGGATGTGCCCACGGCGGAGGACTGCCCGGAGTGCGGCCAGACCATGTTCAAAAAGTCCGGCAAGGGCCGGATGAAGCCCTTCTGCATCAATGAAAAGTGCCCCCGGTTCCTGCCGGAGGATCAGAGAGGCTACTACAAAAAGAAGCCCACCGGTGACCTGGAGAACCCGGAGGAGCAGAGCGCGGAGGCGGAGCCCGCCGAAAAGGCCGGGGCGAAAAAGCCCACCGCCAAAAAGACGGCGGCCAAGAAGGCAACAACGAAGAAACCCGCGGCAAAGACCGCTTCTGCAACCAAGAAATCTGCGGCAAAGAAAACCACAGCCGCGAAAAAGACCACGGCCAAGCCGAAGAAGGAGAACACCTGATGGAAGTGAAGGTTATCGGCGCGGGGCTTGCCGGCTGTGAGGCAGCCTGGCAGCTGGCCCAGCGGGGGATCTCCGTAAAGCTTTACGAGATGAAGCCCCAAAAGAAGAGCCCCGCCCACCACAGCGCGGATTTTGCCGAGCTGGTGTGCTCCAATTCTCTCCGGGGAGATCGGCTGGAAAATGCCGTGGGACTGCTGAAGGAGGAGCTGCGGCGCTGCGGCAGCCTGATTCTTGCCTGCGCCGAGCAGACCCGGGTGGAGGCGGGGGGATGCCTCGCCGTAGACCGGCAGGGCTTTTCCAGCCTGGTCACCCAGAAGATTCGCAGCCATCCCCTGATTGAGGTGCGCTCTGAAGAGGTGACGAGTGTTCCGGAGGGGCCGGTGATCATCGCCACGGGGCCCCTGACCTCCGATGCGCTGTCCCAGGCCATCGGGGAATACTTCGGCACGGATTATCTGCACTTTTTCGACGCGGCGGCCCCGCTGGTTACGGCGGAATCTGTGGATATGGACCGGGCCTGGTGGCAGTCCCGCTATGACCGGGGCACCCCGGACTATGTGAACTGCGCTATGGACAAGGGGCAGTATGAGGCCTTTGTCCGGGAGCTGGTCTCCGCTCAGGAGGCGGAGGTCCACGGATTTGAGGACAAGCGGGTGTTTGAGGGCTGTATGCCCGTGGAAGTCATGGCCCGCCGGGGGCTGGATACCCTGCGCTACGGCCCCATGAAGCCCGTGGGCCTGACGGACCCGAAAACCGGTGCGGAGCCCTACGCGGTGCTCCAGCTGCGGCAGGACAATGCGGCCAAGAGCGTGTTTAATCTGGTGGGCTTCCAGACCCACCTGAAATTCGGGGAGCAGAAGCGGGTGTTCTCCATGATCCCGGCCCTGCGTGACGCGGAGTTCGTCCGCTACGGGGTCATGCACCAGAATACCTTTTTGCAGAGCCCCAAGCTGCTGGACCGGTTCTATGCGGATAGGCGGAACCCCCTGGTGGCCTTTGCCGGGCAGATGACCGGGGTAGAGGGCTATGTGGAGTCTACGGCCTCCGGCTTCCTGGCGGCGGTGGCCATGGCCGCCAAGGTGCAGGGCAAGGAGCCCCCGGAATTCCCCCGGACCACCGCCATCGGGGCCCTGGGGCTGTACATCAGCGACGAAAGCATTGAGAACTTCCAGCCCATGAACGTGAATTTCAGCATCATTTCCCCGCTGGAATACCGGGTGCGGAAGAAAGCGGAAAAGAATCTGGCCATTTCCCAGCGGGCCTTGCAGGTTATCGATAAACTGCTGGCGAATGGAATCTGACAATGTGAATCAAGAGTTGAACTATTCGATATTTCCCAGATATTTGGGGCGTTTTATAACTTTTGAGCCTTGTAGGGGCGGCTATTAGCCGCCCGGAAGGCATCGAAAGTGGGCGGTGAAGACCAAACGCTCAGGCCCTTTCGTCTCCGGGCGGCTGGTAGCCGCCCCTACGGGCCGTCAACGCTTGATTCGCATTGATAATAGAAAGCGAGGGAGAAACAATGAAGGTTATTCTGGATGCCATGGGCGGCGATCTGGCACCGGAGGCAGCGGTGCTGGGTGCCATTGACGCGGCCAAGGATTTTGGCGCGGAGATCACCCTGGTTGGCCGCAGCGAGGAGATTCTGGAGGTCATGCGCAAGCACGGGCTCAACAATCTGCCGGAGGGCATGGAGATTGCCGGGGCAGAGGACGTAGTGGATATGCACGATGATCCCGGCACGGTGATTCACAAGCGGAAGAATTCCTCCATGGTCATCGGCCTGCGGATGCTGGCGGAGGGCCAGGGAGATGCCTTTGTCTCCGCCGGGTCCACCGGCGCGCTGCTCACCGGGGCAACGCTGATTGTCAAGCGGGTGAAGGGCATCCGCCGGGCCTCCATGGCTCCCGCCATGCCCAACAAGGCCGGTGGAAACACGGTCATTGTGGACTGCGGCGCCAACGCCGAGTGCACCCCGGAATTCCTGCTGCAATTCGGCCTGGTGGGCTCTGCCTACGCGAAAAAGCGCCTGGGGGTGGCAAATCCCAGGGTGGGCCTGCTGAATATCGGCACCGAGGATTCCAAGGGTACCCAGCTCCAGCGGGACGCCTACGCCCTGCTTACCCAGGCGGGCCAAAAGGGCCTTCTGAACTTTGTGGGCAATGTAGAGGCCCGGGATGTACCCCTGGGGGCCGTAGATGTTGTTGTCTGCGACGGCTTCTCCGGCAACATCCTGCTGAAGTCCATTGAGGGCACCGCCATGTTTATGGGCAGCCTCATGAAGAGAATGTTCAAGAAAAACGCCTTCTCCAAGCTGGGCTACCTGCTGTGCTCCTCCGGGGTCAAGCAGATGATGAAGCTGCTGGACTATCACGAGATCGGCGGCACCCAGCTGCTGGGCATCAAAAAGCCCGTGATCAAGGCCCACGGCGCGTCGGACCGGCTGGCCTTCCGCAACGCGGTGAAGCAGGCCATGGAGGCGGCCCAGAATGATATTACCCCGGAGCTGGAGGAGGCTCTGGCTCTGCTTGCGAAATCGAAGGAGCAAATCGATGATTAAGGATCTGGAAGAAGAAATCGGCTATCACTTTCACAATATTTCCCTGCTGCAAAATGCCCTGACCCATTCCTCCTACGCCAATGAGCGCTGGCACAACAGCCTGCTCAGCAATGAGCGGCTGGAATTTCTGGGGGACAGCATTCTGGGAATGCTGGTGGCGGAGTACCTATACCGGAATTTCCCGGACCGCCCGGAGGGGGAGCTGACCCGGATGCGGGCGGACATGGTCTGCGAAAAGACCCTGGCCGGGGTCGCGGAGAAAATCCAGCTGGGCAGGCACCTGCTGCTGGGCCACGGCGAGGAGCAGGGCGGCGGCCGGACCCGGGAGTCCATCCTGGCGGACGCGGTGGAGTCTGTCATTGCCGCGAGTTTTCTGGACGGCGGTACGGAGGCGGCGCTGCACTTTATCCAGACCTTTATTCTGGTAGAGGTCCCTGTGAGCCAGCTGCACAACATGGATTATAAGACCAAGCTCCAGGAGCTGGTGCAGCAGAAGAAGAACCAGGTGCTCACCTACCAGCTCACCGGCGAGACAGGCCCGGACCACGACAAGCACTTTGAGGTGGCCGTGGATCTGAACGGCGCCGAGGTCGGCCGGGGGGCGGGCCGCAGCAAAAAGCGCGCCGAGCAGGAGGCCGCAAGAATCGCCATTGCCCACCTGTTTCCCGGGAAATAAGGAAGGGGTGCGGGCTGTGACCGGAGAAGAAATGTGGCAGGCTTATTGCCGTGCCGCAAAGATGGATGTCCGTCAGCGCCACGACCTCTGGAAATTCTGCGGCGGCGGGGCCGCTGGGGATGAACTGGCTCGGCTGGTGCTTGCGGGGGTGAAGACCGCAACGGCAAGCACGAAAATCGCCTACGAAACCGAGGGCGAGGCGCTGCCGGAAAAGGGAACCTACAGTGTGGTGCTCTTCGACAACGGGGAGGCGGCCTGCGTGATCCGGGATACCAAGGTCACCGTTGTCCCCTTTAACTGTGTCAGCGCGGCTCACGCTTACAAAGAGGGCGAGGATGACCGCAGCCTGGAATCATGGCGCACGGTGCACCGCCGCGTGTTCCAGCCCGACTACGCCGCGGCAGGCCGCCCCTTCGATGAGGCGGGAGACTGCGTGCTGGAGGAGTTTGAGGTTGTGTATAGGGAAGATAAAGTTCAGTGATAACGGAGCCTGGATGAACGTATCCCCTGACGGGAAAGCCCCCCAACCTTCCTCAAGGGGAAGGTTGGGGCTTCCTTTTTAGGGTATACGTTCATTTTCACCTGTATAAAACAGAAAACAGCAACCAGGGCACGACCCCAAAAGTCATGCCCTGGTTTTGTGGTTATTTCAGAATTTCCCGGATATCCGCCCCGTCCAGGGTGAAGGATACCTCCGCCCCGGTATGGGTCAGGGTGAAGGCGCCCGTCTCATAGGCCAGCAGATCGGCAAGCAGGAAGGAAGATTCCGCGCCGTTGGTCACAAACCGGATTTCCGTAACACCCCGCCCTTCCAGAAGATAGAGGCTGGCGATGGTGCCCATAAGGCTTGCCGTGTCAGCCGGGACTGTAATGGTGAGCACACCGTTTTCCAGCTGCTCCTGGGCATTCAGCGCCTTGCCATCCGGACCCTGAACCCAATAGGGTTGGAGGGCGGCGGGGGTCACCGCCTCACGCATGGTGCCCTGGGCCTCCCGGGTGTCCGTGGCGGTGCAGCCGGGGTGGGCACAGTGGGCCGTCTCGGTGCCGTTGCGCCGGGTGGTGGCATCCTGATTGTAGACATAGGTCTCAAACAGATGCCCCAGCGCCGTCCCCGCCTTGGTCCGGGTGTCGGTGTGGCCGCAGCCATAGTCACAGAGTGCGGTCTCCGTACCGTCCTGGGTGCAAATCGCGTCATTGTTGTAGCTATAGTCTGTGAAGACGTGTGCCAGCATAGTCCCTGCCTTGGTTCGTTTGTCGGTGTGCCCGCAGCCGTAGTCACAGGCGGCGGTCTCCGTACCGTCCTGGGTGCAGGTCGCGTCATTGTTGTAGCTGTAGGAATTGAACACATGGGCTAGTTTCGCAATTTCCCGGCTGTCTGTGTTTGCCTCGCAGTTTGCACAGTGCCGGGACTCGCTGCCGGGGCTTGTGCAGGTGGCAGCCTGATCCACCGTATAGGTGGTTTCCCAGTCATGGGCCAATTGCGCAATCTCCCGTTCGTCTGTAGTTGCCTCGCAGTTTGCGCAGTGCCGGGACTCGCTGCCAGGGTGTGTGCAGGTGGCGGAGGTGTCCACGGTGTAACCACCCCAATTGTGGCCAGTGGCCTTGACACTGGCTGTGAATTCCTTGCCGTCAGCCGTGAAGGTAATGCTGCCGTCCGCCGTACAGGTGGGGGGTACCCGACTGGTAATAGTGATGTTATCTCCGCTGATTTCCTTTAGCTTGCCGTCTGTACCCCGGTAGACCACCTTCTGGGGCGTATCCTGCTCCATATTCTTATCGGAATCGTAGTAGGCAATCCATCCGTTGACCAGCCCGTTCGCAACCGTATCCGGCGTAAGTTCGTCCTTGTCACCAAAATTTTTGCCGCAACCACTGCCGATGTAAGAGGCGTATATGCCAGCCCGTACTCTTACCTGTGCGTTCTCCCGGATTGTGACTGTGTTGTTTTGAGATCCTGTAGGATTATTTCCGCCGCCGATCCCGGCACCGTACTTCCCGCCTGCGGCATCCACCTGAGCGTTGCCGCCAATGGTAACGCTGCCGCTGCCTCTATATCCGCCGCCAATCCCGGCACCTCCCCATCCACCTGTGGCATCCACCTGGGCATTGCCGTCAATGGTGATGTTGCTGCCGTCGCGTTCATATCCACCGCCGATTCCGGCACTTCTCCATCCGCCTGTGGCATCCACTTGGGCATTGCCTTTGATGGAGATATTGCTGCCCTCGCTGCACTCTCCGCCACCGATCCCGGCACCGCCACCGTCACCGCGATCGCCAACTCCGGCCGCAGCATTTACATGGGCATTGTCATCAATGGTGATATTGCTGCCGCTGCCGTTACATCCACCGCCGATTCCGGCACCGTCATATCCGCCAGTGGCATCTACCTGGGCATCGCCCGTAATGGTGATATTGCTAACGGACTGCCCGTTTCCGCCGCCGATGCCCGCTGCCGCATAACCGCCGTTGGCCTCCAGGCTGCCGGGTTCTTCCCCTTGTTCAGGGACCGGAGCGGTAATGGTCAGTTCACCGCCGTTGCCTTTCTCCACACCGGCGTGTCCGCTCCCGCTGGAAACCTCATTTTCCCCACTAAGGGTCAGGGTTACATCTCCCGCACCACTGGTCGAGATCGCGGCCTCTCCCTTGCTGCTGACATCGATGTTCACATCGTCCAGCGTCACCTCTGCCGTGGTTCCGGCATCTGCCGAGATGGTAATGGTATTGTTGGTGCTTTCACTGCTCCCGGCATTCTCACCGTCCGGGTCCCAGGTGCTGATGGTGGGCGCGTCGTCCTCCTTGGTCACTTCGCCTTGGCTGACGGTTTGCGTCGTGCCGCCATTTCCGTCATCCGTAGCGGAGACGGTGATATCTCCGTATTCCAGATACCAGTTGTCCGCCAGCACCAGGGTGGGCAGGAACGCCAGGATCAGCAGCAGGGAGAGCGCTCTTGTGAATAGGGGTCGTTTCATATGGATTCCTCCTTTATTGGGATTTGGCAACGCGAATCAAAAGTGGAAGGCCCGTAGGGGCGGCTACCAGCCGCCCGGAGGCGACAGGGCTTGGGCGTTTGGTTTTTACAGTTCACTTTTGATCCCTTCCGGGCGGCTGATAGCCGCCCCTACGAGGCTCAAAAGTTTTATAAACGCAACGATTGATTCACATTGGCAGGGTGAATTCAAAGTACATTTGCAAAGAGGCCAGCAGCTTTTGGAGCACCTGCTGGGAGATGGCGCGGATATCCAGGCTGTCTACAATGGCGATGGCCCGGTCAATCTCTCCCTGGGGGACACTGTAGGCCCGCAGACTCAACTGCAAGAAGCTGTGGAGCTTCTGTTCCAGCGTCATTTCCCCGTCACAAGGCCGGGCCATGTAGGCTCGCATGATCCCGGCGGAGCCGATTTCCAGGCGGTAAAAATCCTGGGGGATCAGGCCCGGCAGGTAGGGGGAGAAGATTTTTTCCAGCTCCTTGGCAGTCTCCCGGAAGATGTAGTCCGAAATCTGGGGCTGAGTGTAAGAGCGGACATAGATTTCCCGCAGGTTCTCGTTGAGCTCCGTCAGAGTCAGCTGGATGGCGGTCTCCACCGCGTAAACGCACACCGGGGGCAGCGACCCCGCGGCGCTCCGGGCGGCCCCGAACTGGCCGGAGAACATAAAGGCGGTGAGCTCCATCACCACTCCGTCCTTGCTGCCGAAGATATTCTGAAAGCTGCTGTTGGAAACCCCGCTCTCCCGCAGAATTTCGCTCATCGTGGTTTTCTGATAGCCCTTTTCCAAAAACAAACGGACGCAGGTCTGCAAAATCCGCTTTTTGGTGGGGGCGCTGACTTCTGTATGGGCCATGCTTCACACTCCTTTTGGCCTGCAAGCCATTGGCTTACAGGCCAATGGTAACAGAAAAGCCCCCGGATTGCAAGACGCTCGGTGATTTTTGGAGCATCCTACAAATCCGGGGGGATCAGTTTGGGTAAAGTGTTCAATAGAAATGCGAACCAGACGTGGAAGGCCTGTAGGGGCGGCTACCAGCCGCCCGGAGGTGACAGGGCTTGCGCGTTTGGTTTTTACAGTTCACCTTCGATACCTTCCGGGCGGCTAATAGCCGCCCCTACGAGGCTCAAAAGTTATTCGCTCCCGCAAGATCCTACGGAATTGCAAACATTTTCATGGCAAATATATCGATTGCTATTCCGGGCACACAGAGTAGTAGATTTCCCGCATCTGCGCGGAGACCTTTTCCAGGCTGAAGGCCTGGACCTTCTCTTTGGCGGCATCGCCCAGGCGGCGGCATTCCTCCGGGTTTTCTGCCAGGGTGCGGATGGCGTGGGCCACGGCCTCCGGGGTCAGAGCAGCGTAGAGGCCCTCTTTCCCGTCTTCAATCAGGTCTACATTGCCCCGGATGGGGCTGACGATGGAGGGCAGGCCGCTGGACATGGCCTCCATCAGCGACAGGGACAGCCCTTCCCGGAAGGAGATAAAGAGGAAAGCATCCGCCGCGGCGTACAGGTCCGGCACATCGGACCGATAGCCCAAAAAGTGTACCCGGTCCTGGAGCCCTAAGTGGGCGCACAGGGCTTTGTTGTTTTCCAGCTCCTGGCCCCGTCCGGCGCAGAACAGGTGGATGCGCTTGTCCGGCACCAGGGTCATGGCCTGCATCATCATTTTATGATTCTTGTTTTTGGTCATTTCCGCTACGGACAGCAGGGCAAAATCACCATCCTTCAGCCCCAGGGCGGCGCGCGTAGACAGCCGCTCGGCGGTGCCCGCCTGGAAGCGCTCCAGGGGAACGCCCACGCCCCGGACGTACTCCACACGCTTTGCGTGGAGGTGCTTCTGGGCGAAGCGGTAATCCTCCTGATTGATGGTGATGAGCACATCGGTATAGAAGGAACTAATCCACTCGGCGGGGAAGTAGACCAGCCAGTTTACAAGGGGCGCGCCCTTGTAAAAATGCATCCCGTGGACAGTGTAGAGCACCTTGCAGCCCTGCTTCCGGGCCTTCCTGGCGGCCAGCCGGGTGAGAATGGCGGCCACGGGGGTGTGGCAGTGGATCACGTCAAAATGGTTCTCCTGAATAATCCGCTTCAGTTCCCGGTAGGCGGCGAGATTTTCCTTTTTCAGCGGATTCCGGGCGAAGTCTACAGGGTAGTACCGGTCACAGCAGGGGATGACGCAGTCCGCCGGATTCTCGTAGTCGTTCCGGGCGGCCACAGCGGTTTCCCAGCCCATTTCCTTCAGCATTTTTAAGTAGGGCAGATGAAATTGGGCAATGTGGGTCTTCACCACCGTTGCCACAAACAGGATCTTTTTTTCAGACAATGGACTCCCTCCATTCCTCTAAATCAGCGCCTTGCGCCTGCGGATGCGCAGCAGCTCCCACATGCCGACACAAGCTCCCAGCCCCCAGCGAACCAGAGGGAGCCCCTGGGCACCGTAGCTGAGCGCCAGCGCTGCCAGAAAGATCAGCGCGTAGGGGCCCCAGAGCCTGGCCCCAAATGGATAGTCCCGCTTTCCAAGAATGAAACGGGTGTAGCAGAAGTGGACGGTAAATTGCAGGCTGTGGGAGAGCACTGTCGCCAGCGCCGCCCCCAGCATCCCGATGCGGGAAATCAAAAGATAGTTGAGCCCAATGTTGACCACTGAGGAGAGAATGGTGGCGGCGGCCACCATTTTGACCTTCTTGTGGTAGTATTCGTAGTTTACGGGGAAGGTACACAGAAAATTCAGGTAGTGGCTGGCGGCGAACAGGGCGATGGCATCGGTGGAGGCCCAGTAGTCCTGCCGGGCGTAGAGGTGGTAGACCTCCCGGCACAGCAGTACGAAGCCCATGCTCAGCACTGTAAAGAGCTCCAGAAAGTTCCGGGACTGCCGGAGCACATCTTCCTCCCGGCCCCGCTTGTAGTCCTCATAGAAGAAGGCCACCCAGGAATTGTTCAGGGCGGTGAAGAGGGTGAAGAGGATGGTGCCCAGCTGATAGGCCATATTGTAGATGCCGCTGTCGCTCTGGCTCAGCATCTGCCGAAGCATCACCACGTCGCTGTGGCCCAGCAGCAGGTCCGCCAGGTTGTAGAAGACCAGGGGAATGGCCAGGGGAATGCAGAATTTCCAGTATTCCCGGTTGTAAAACGTCCGCCCGCTCCGGAACACGGCGGCGCACATGCCAAGCCCTAAGCAGCCGTAAACCGCCGCGATGGCCAGAATGCGCCCGTAGTATTTCACATCCTCCGGCAGCGTCAGCACCAGCACCAGGGAGAGCCCCAGGGTGCCGAGGCTGGTGCCCAGGGACAGCAGCATATTCCGCCCGGCCTTCATTTCGTAGGTCAGCTTGGTGTTCATAAAGTTGATGCCGAAGGTGCCAATGGCCTGGAAGAGGATCAGGGCGATAAAGAAGGGACTTAAATCCAGAGCCCGTGTAATGGGCTTCAGAAACAGCACAATCAGGGCTGTCACCAGGGCGAACACGCAGAAGGACAGGCCCATAACGCTGGACTGGTAGGCGCTCTGCTTTTCCTCGTCGTATTCTACCCTTGCGGGGGCCAGGGTGCCCTGGGTTTGCAGCGTCGCCACAATGGCGAGGATGCTGACCCAGACGGTGTAATTGGACACGGCCCCGTAGCCGTCGGTGCCCAGGAGCCGGGAGAACAGGGGGGCGGTGAAAATAGAGATGCCGTAGAGCAGGCAGGTGCTTACAATGTTGAGGATACTGACGCGGTTTCGTTTTTTCATGGGATGCTTCCTATTTTTGCTTTTTCAGAAAACAGTGGACCTGCCAGGCCGGTTCGTAGAGCCCCAGGGCCAGCAGGGTATAGAGCTGCCGCTCCTTCTTGGAGAACAGGGGGCTGGTGCGCAGGAAGGGCAGCTGCTCCGAGAGCTTCTTTTTGCAGTCGTCATACTGGGCCCGATACTGTTCCCGGACCCCGGCGGTGATGCACAGCTGCATGGGGTGGGCCAGAGACCGGACCAGCAGATAGGTGGCCTCCGGCACCAGCTGGGGGGCGGTGCGGGTCACATCTTCCAGAATTTCCTGGGCGTGGGCCGCAAAATGGAAATTCTTTTCGCTGACGCTGGCGGTGGTGATGGAGTCCGGGCGGTGGAAGTAGTTGTACACAGGCCGGGGCAGCATGGCCGCGGAACCGGAGCGGAGGCAGAGCTTGTAAATAACGGGCACATCCTCGCAGATGACCCCCTCCGGGAACCGGAGGGAACCAAAGAGGGAGACGGCGAAGAGCTTGTCCCAGGCGGCGGTGTCCACCTGGTTCCAGGTGAAGATGCGGCGCACCAGATTTTCCCCCGAGAGCAGAGCTTCTTTTTCCGGGCAGAGGCCACGTACCTTCTCCCCGGTTTCGCTGTCCACATCGTAGCGTCCGGCGCAGACCAGCTTGGTGCCGAATTTCTGGGCCAGGTGCAGCATATCCCGGTAGGTGTCGGGCTCTAAATAGTCGTCGCTGTCCACAAAGGAGATGAATTCCCCCTGGGCCATATCCAGCCCCGCGTTCCGGGCGCTGCTCAGGCCGCCGTTGGGCTTGTGGAGCACCCGCACCCGGCTGTCCGCGGCGGCGATCTCGTCGCAAATGGCGCCGGAGCGGTCCTTGGAGCCGTCATCCACCAGGATGATCTCCAACAGGGGCCCCCGCTGGGAGCGGACGGAGTCGGTGCAGCGCTTCAGATAGCGCTCCACATTGTAGACCGGGATGATAACGCTGATATCGGGCTTGGGCACGGTTCACCCCTCCTTGGATTGCAGTTCGGTGTAGATGGACAGCAGCGCCGCCAAATTCCCCGCAGGATCGTGGGTTCTCCGGGCGTGGGCCTGGGCGGCCCGGCCCAGGGACTCTGCTTTTCCTTCCAGCGCAAAGACGCGGCAGATGGCCTGGGCCAGCATATAGGGGGCGGTGGACTGGTATACCAGTCCTTCTTCCCCAGGGCGGAGCATGGTGGTCACGCCGCCCACATCCGCTGCCGCGCAGGGAACCCCCAGCAGCATGGCCTCTCCCAGGGAATTGGGGGAGTTCTCAATGGTGGAGGGCAGGGTGAAGACATTGCATTGCAGGTAGGCCCGCTTCATTTCCTCCGGCCCCAGGTGGCCCAGGAAGCGCACTTTGTCCGTGAGCCCGTGGGCCTGGGCGTATTTTCGCAGGTAACCGTGGTAGGTCTGCTCCAGCAGACGGCTTTTTCCCGTGACGTGGAAGATATCGGGCCCCGGCACGGAGATAACCGCGTCGGGATAGCGGCGCAGCACCAGGGGCAGGGCTTCTAGGAGATAGTGAAAGCCCTTGACGGGAGTGTAGAGGCTGGAGGTGAAAATGCTGTGCTTTTGGCAGACGCTATATTGCCATGAGCCGTCGTAAAAGGGCTCCCGGAGGGTTTCGTTGCAAAGGTGGTATTGGGCCTGGGGGGCGAGCATATCGCAGCAGGCCCTGTCCCAATCCGTGCGGCCAATGACGTGGCGGGCAAGGGAGAGAGCCTCCGCTTCCAGCTGTCCCCGCTGGGTATAGCGCTGGCGCTGCATGGCGATATTGTCGTGGCGGAGAAAGTCCCGGAGGCTGCTGCCGGAGATCACATTTTCCGGCAGACCCTCGGCATAGTGCCGGGCGTAGACGCCGCAGAGGCCCTGGATGCTGACGATGGTTTGCTCCAACAGTCCCTTTGCCTGACAGACCCGCAGCATGGCGAGACAGTGGCCGTATTCCGTGCCCCAGATGTGGATAATATCAGGCCGGAAATCTTCCAGCTCCCGGCGGAAGAGATCTTCTAATTCCCGGTCATACCGATGAAGCACCGGCTCCGGGAAGCCGCAAAAGCTGAAATTTTGGCTTACCTGCCCCTGGGCGGCATCGCCGGAGCGGCCCAGCACATGGAGCTGTACCCCCGGCTGGTTCAGCAGGTCGGTGAGCACATGGTCTACCCACAGCCCGCCGCCGTCCTTGCCTGTGCGGGCACGCTGCACGGGCCCGGGAAGCATATTGCACAGCCATAGAATCCGCATGGCCTCAATTCCTTTCTGTCGAATCCAGCATGGCGAGAATTTTTTTCGCCTGAACCACGTTGTTTCGCTGCTCCAGGACGAATCGCCTCGCCTGCCGCCCCTGCTCCGCCAGAGCCTCCGGGGGCCGGGACAGCACCTCCTCCAGCGCCTTTGCCACCCCCTGGGGAGTCTCCTCCCGGATCAGGTTCACATAGGGCAGGTATTCCTTGGGCATCCCCGGCAGGGCGGTGGTGAGCACCGGCGTACCGGAGGCCATATATTCCATGGTTTTGGAGGGGAAGGAGTACTGAACGTATTCCTCGTCCGTGGGCCGGGGGTTGACCAGAAGCGCGGCCTCCATTTCCTTCTCCACCACCTGACTGCTCAGGAGCATCCCACCGTAGACGATGCGATGATCCTCCGCGGCAATCTTTTCCAGCTCCGGCACATAGTCCCCGGGGCCGTAGATCACCAGTTGGGTGTCGGGAAGCTTTGCCAGCCGGAAGCCCTCCACCAGGGTGTGGAGCCCGTAGAGTTTCCGGACGCTGCCGGCATAGAGGCAGGTCCGGGGGCTGCGCTTGAGAACCTTAGCCGGGTCCTTATCTGCCATGGCAATGTCAGCGTGGCCCTCCAGAATGACGTGGGGCCTACCTTTGGGATTGACGCGGCTGTTCATCTGCTCTGTCAGCAGCACATAGTCCGTGCACCGGGCGAGCACCCGGTTGGTAAGGGTACGGTAAGCCCGGGAGTAGTCCAGCATATCCGGCAGATCGGTGACGATGCCTACGCACCGGCAGCCCGCCCGCCGGGCGGCCAGCTGGGCGAAAAAGGCGGTGGTGCAGTTCAGACAGTCCACGAATACCACGCTGTCGGGCTTCGCCAGCTTCCGCACCATCCGGTATGTTTCCCAGCCCCCCGCCAGATACCGCCGCAGGGGGCTTACGTAAGCGCTGACGTAGTGATACCGGGCGCCGCCCTCCTCCTCCGGGGGCAGGCGCAGGGCATCTTCCTTCAGCCAGTCCCGGTTTACCGGCAGCGTGGCCGCCACGTCCACCGGACAGTGGGCCGCCAGCCCCTCAATGAGGAGCCGGTGATATTTCTGGGACTGAAAGGCGGGCTTGCTGGGAACGTCCGCGAAGAGCTTCTGATAAGTCCGCTCCGAGCAGGTGGTGACGGCGTAAATAACGTGCATAATGCCTCCTAAGCTTGCTTTTTGGCAATTTTCGGCAGGAATTCCAGAATGCCCTCCGTCATGGCCATGACGGGGAAAATCCACAGGAAAGGGTCCGAGGCGAGATTCTGGGTGTTAAAGGTGACGGCCAGGGTCACGAGACTGACGATTTTCGCGGGGATGCTGCCCTTTCCACGGAAGATCAGGAACAGCCAGGCGACGATGTTCACAGACCCGCCCAGCACCCCCAGAATGCCGATGAGGATGGTGGAGGAGCTGGTGTTGTGGGTGACGGTTTCCAGAATATAGGACACGGTCCGACCCAAAAAGGGGGACCACTGAATGCAGTACAGATTGAACCGGATGCTCTCCAGCCGGTCCTCCGAGGAGGAGTTGCCCGGCTGCAGCTTTAAAAGCATCAGCTTGAAGTAAGTATAGAGACTGGGCTTGGCAATCAGCAGATAGGCCGCAAACACCGCCAGCAGCAACAAGGCGGCCACGGTAAAAATCTTCCCGGGCTTTGTCTTGTAGACCTTTTTGTCAAAGTAGACCGCCAGCAGGAACAGGGCCGCCGCGGCGATGCCGCCGGTGGCGAAGGTGGTGAGCAGGGTGATGGAGAGAATCGCCGCGGCGATCCACATATGGGCTTCCTTTTCCCACTCCACCTGATAGCAGGTCAGATACAGGGCCAGAAACAGGAAAAACTGATAGACACCGGGCTCCCGGAAAATACCGAAATTCCGCTCCCGGGCAAAGGTGATGGGGGAGAAGCAGAGCAGGAAATTATAGAATTTCCCACCGTACTCATTGGAAAACACCGGGGCGGGCAGCAGCCCCCGGTCCGCCAGCGGCCGCAGCAGCCCAATGCACAGCAGGGACCAGACAGCCAGCACCAGCAGAATCAGAACATAATATTTTGCCGCCCGGCGGCAGGAGAGAAAATAGGAGAAGAAAAGCCCCAGAACCATGCTGAACAGGATGCTGAAATACATCATGGTATAGTCTTTTTTGAACACCATGGGCAGCAGCGCGGCGGCACAGAACACCGCAAGAAGAACCATCCGCGGATTGCACACGATGGCGCGCCAGTGCTTCCGCTGTACCGCAAAAAAGACAATAACCGCCACGGCGGTGAGGCCGATGGTCAGGGCCTGGGCCCTGTAGAACCCCAGCAGATAGTGAGACACCTGGCTCACCCGCACGAGGTACAGAATCAGAAACAGGTACAGGGCAAAGAGCCCCTGCCAGGCCCGCTTCTGGGGGAAGGAATACCGATCGATCATAATGCCTCCTGTGCTTTGCGCATCTGTTCTGTCACAGCCTGGGCCAGGTTCTCCGCCCCTTTGGGCACGGCGATGCCGCCGTGGGCAAGAGCCACCTCCTGGCAGGCGGTGCCCTCATATACAATGGGGGTGGTGCCGCAGCAGGCGGCCTCCAGAACGGTCATGCCGAAGGTCTCCTCCAGGCTGGGGCAGACGTAGACATCCGCGGTGGTATAGATTTCCGCTAATTCTCTGGCGGAGCCGGTGCGGTTCAGGCCCAGAATATTCCCGGGCAGGGCGGCCCGCTGGGCGTCCGTCAGGCCCACCAGGACGACCTTGCAGTCCTCCGGCAGCAGCCGGGAGAGCTGCACCAGATCCGCCAGCCCCTTCCGGGGCTCCCAGACATTGGCAACGCCCAGAACCAGGAATTTCCCTTCTAAGTGGTGCTTTTCCCGGAAATCCCCGGCGGTGGGCCGGAAAATCGAGGGGTCAACCGTATTGGGAACCACCCGGATGGGGTAGTCCTTCAGAAAGCTCTGCTTCACCAGCGCCGCCAGCCATTGGGAGGGAACCTCCAATACCATGTTGGGAATGCCGGTGAAGAGCGCCTTCTTGCGGCGGTAGTTTGCGGCGGTGGCATCCAGCAGGGCCTTGGGGTAGCGGTTTTTCTGGGGACAGCCGCCGCAGCCATGGCGCCATTTCTCGCAGCCTGCCATGGTAAAATAGGGGCAGTTTCCGGTGAAAGCCCAGCAGTCGTGGAGGGTCCAGCGGACTTGCTTGCCGCAGGTGCGCAGGTAGTCAAAGAGCAGCCCTAAGTGGATGTAATAGCCGTGGAGATTGTGCAGCCAGATCACGTCCGGGTCGTATTCCCGGACCCAGTTCAGAAAACGGCGGGTGGCGGCCTTGGAGCCGAAGCCCCCGGTGCCGAGAATCCGGTGCCGCAGGGCGTGGAGGCGGTAGTCCCAGGGGCTGCCGATGGCAGCGGTGGGAATGCCCCGATCCACAGCCTGCCGCCCGTAGGCGATGACGCAGGTGTGGCCCTGGGCTTGCAGCGCCTCGCAGGCGGACAGAACGATCTTTCCCGTGCTGCCGAAGCCGGCCACGGTATTGATAAAGAGATATTTCATGAGACCGGCTCCTTTCTGCAAACGTTACTCTTCCAGCAGCTCCTGGAACAGGGCCTGGTATTTGGGCAGGCACTTCTCCGGTGTGTATTTTTCCAGGTAGATTTCCCGGCAGCGCTGCCGCATGGCAGTCAGTGCCTCCGGATTCTCCCGCAGCTGCCGGATGGTGTCCGCAAGGGTCTGCCCCTGGCCGCTGCGCAGATCCCGCCCGGCCCCGGAACGGGTGTCCCGGACGATGTCGCATTCGTCCATGATGGCAAGCAGGGGAATGCCCTCCATCATATAGCTGTAGGTCTTGCTGGGCACGCACAGCCCTGTGGTGCCCGGCTCCAGGGAGATCAGGGCGGCGCCGCTGATCTGCAAAGCATCCTGATAGTCCTTGCCGTGGAGGTAGTCCAGCACCCGGGCGTTTTCCAGATGCTCCTCCTGGATGGCGGCTTTCAGCGCTGGCAGCTTGTTGCCGTGGCCGGCGAAGAGGAAGAAGATGTCTTTGTCCTCCCGCAGGCACCGCACCGCCTCCAGAATGGTGTCCATATCCTGAATGGTGCCCATATTGCCGAAGTAGCAGACCACAAATTTGTCCCCCAGTTCCGCTTCAAAGCGGTTGCCGGAGAGATCCCGGCTGGGCTCGCCGCCGTCGGCATACCAGTTGGGGATGACGGAAATGCGGCCCGGGTCAATGTCCCGGTTGGCCTGGAGGAATTCCTTCATCTCGGAGGAGAGGGCCACCACCCGGTCAAGCTTCGGATAGACTACCCGGTTGATATGCCCCATGAGCCGGGCTACCATGCCGGTTTCCCGCAAGGCTCCGGTCCGCAGGGCCAGCTCCGGGTAGAGGTCATAGGCCACAAACACCAGCTTGCAGCCGAAGAGCTTCTTGGCCCAGGAGACAATCCAGGGCAGCACCGGGGGATTGGAATAGACCACGGCGCAGCGGTAGTGCCGCAGCCGCCCCAGGTGGAGAAACACAGACAGGGTGAAGGAAAAATAATTGATCAACCGCCCGAAGGTGCTGCTCCGATCCGGCTGCAAATAGTGCAGACGGTGGATGGTCACGCCGTCAATGGCCTCCGTCTCCGGCACCTGGGGGCCCGAATAGTATTCCTTGGGATACCCGCAGAGCACATCCACGGAGAAGCCGGCCTTTGCCAGGGCCTTCGCGGTGTCAAAGGGCAGCTGGGCGGAGGAGATATATTCCGGGTGAAAGAACTGGCATAAAAAAAGAATATCCTTTTTGGAATTCAATGGGGAAAACTCCTCTCTGTAGGCGGTTCTCCCTCGGTTTCCGCAATGGATTGGAGGAAATCCCACCGGCAGTAGTCCTTTGAGTATTGGCTCAGGGCCGGGTCATAGCACAGGCTTCCGAAGGCCTTGTCAATTTTCGGTGTCAGGGGCCGCAGCAGCTCCAGGGCCCAGCGGGTACCGGGAATCAGGGGCAGGCGTTTGCCGTGGGCCCGGGCAATTTCCTGGACCATCCGGCCTGTGTCCACCGTTTCCCGGTTCTGGGGGCAGAAAACGCCGCCCTCGCCGCTGCGGAGCAGGAACCGAACCAGACAGTTCAGATTTCCCACATAGAGCATGGAGCGCCGGTTGTCAATTTTCGGGAAGCAGGGCAGTTTTCCTGCCATGGCGGCCAGCGCCTGGTAGTTGCCCTTGCAGCCCCGGCCATAGATCATGGGCGGGCGGAGAATAGCAGCCTGGAAGCCGCCCCCCTGAAGGGCCAACAGCCCCTTTTCCGCCTTGGCTTTGCTCTGGCCGTAGAGATCGGTGGGAGCAATGGGGGTATCCTTTGTGATGGTTACAGTTTTGCCGAAGGGGGCCGTCAGGCCGTAAACTGCCATGGTGGAGAGAAAGATAAACTGCCGCACCCCCTCCGCCTTGGCCTTCTCGGCCAGCAGCACGGGAAGCCGGGCGTTGACCCGGTCATAGGCTTCCTGCTGGGCGGGGTCGTGCTTGCTCTGCTCCTGGTGCACCAGGGCGGCGGTGTGATAGACGGCATCGAAGCCCCGGAAATCCAGCTTCTTCCAGCTGTCATCCCGGACGCTGATGCTCTGTACCTGATATTCCTCCGGCCACTGGGCGAGATATGCCGCAAGGCTCTTGCCAAGGTAGCTGCCGGCCCCGGTAATCAGTACGCGCTTCATGGCTGCTGCTCCTTTTTCATGGCCCCGGTGCCGCCCTCTACCACGCCATCGTGCTTCAGAACCACGCCAATGGAGCCGAAGAAGCACTTGCAGTCAAAAAGAAAGCTGAGCTTCCGGACGTATTCGCCGTCCAGCTTGGCCTTCACGTCAATGGGCAGCTCGTCCCGCCCATTGATCTGGGCCCAGCCGGTGAGGCCCGGGCGCACATCGTTGGCGCCGTACTTGTCCCGCTCGGCAATCAGGTCAAACTGATTCCACAGGGCAGGCCGTGGCCCTACGATGGACATTTTGCCCGTGAAGATCTGAAAAATCTGGGGCAGCTCATCTAAAGAGGTTTTCCGCAGAAAGCCGCCTACCCGGGTGATATACTGCTGGGGATTTTCCAGCAGGTGGGTGGGGGTGTCGTGGGGCGTGCACATCTTCATGGTGCGGAATTTGAGAATCTGGAAGTGGGTTTTGTGGATGCCCACCCGCTTCTGCCGGAAAAACACGGGGCCGGGATCGTCGATTTTAATGGCCGCAGCCAGAATCAGATACAGCGGGGACAAAATCACAATGCCGCAGCCGGACAAAAGCACATCCAGTAGCCGCTTCCCAAATTTACGATACAAGACGGATTCCCTCTTTCTTTCCTAGGAGTGGAAAAGGCACAAAAATCTATTTTTCATACACTTTAGTATACCACATACCAGCAGGAACAGCAAGAAAAAGTTTCCTGGAAAATGAGAAAGGGCTGCTGAAAACCAGAAAACCTGTAGGGGCGGCTATCAGCCGCCCGCCGACTTTCAGAACAGGGCGTTTGAATAGAACGCGCGATTCCGCAAGAGAGCGGGCGGCTACTAGCCGCCCCTACGGGAAATCTGTTTTACAACAGCCTCGAAAATTATTTTTATTTCGCCCTTTCTAATGATTCCCGGATGATCTGCTCCATCTGGGGCTGCTTGGCCAGCATATCCCGGCACAGGGCCACCTGGCAGCGGGCGCGCACCAGATTGTGTTCCGGGTACAGCGTCTTAAAATAGGGGTCGCCCTGTAAGTAATCCCCCAGGAACCGGGTGGCCAGCTCCGCCGTCAGGCAGAAGCAGCTCAGGGCCAGGGTGTCGGACTCTTCTTTCGTCATGGTCTCGGCGGTGTGCTCCAGGAAGCCCTCGGTGAAGGCTCGGAATACCTCCATGTCCACGCCGGCATTGCTGGGGTCCTTGCAGTCCTCCTCGCAGTAGTTGGCGGCAAAGCGGATGGCATCGCCAAAGTCGTGGCCCAGGAGCCCTGGCATGACGGTGTCCAGGTCGATGACCACCAGGGCGTGGTGATCCCCCTGGTCAAAGAGCACGTTGTTGATTTTGGTGTCGTTGTGGGTGACCCGCAGGGGGAGCTTTCCGGCCTGGTACAGGTCCGTCAGGGTGCAGGCCAGGTCTTCGTGCTCCAGCAGGAAGGCGATCTCCTCCGGGGCGTCCTTCACCCGCCCGGCCTTATCCTCGTCCACCGCGGCCTTAAAGGCGGCGTAGCGCTTGCGGGTGTCGTGGAAGCCGGGGATGGTTTCGTGCAGAGCGTGAATGTCAAAATCGGACAGCTGGTTCTGGAATTCCCCGAACACCCGTCCGGCGTTGCGCAGAATCTCAGGGTCCTTCACGGCGTTGTAGGTGACGGAGGGAATGTAGTTGGTCATCCGCCAGAAGTTGCTGCCATCGATGACGTAGGTCTTCCGGTCCGCGGTGTGGTGGAAGTGCAGGCAGGTTTTGCCGGGGCACTTTGCCCGGATGTGTTCCGTGACCTTGTCGATATTTTCCATCAGGCCCACTGGGTCCCGGAAGGCGTAGGTGTTGACGTTTTGTACCAGGAAGGATTTGGGGCTGCCGTCTGCCAGACGGAAATTGACCTTGTAGGTGTGGTTGACGTTGCCCATCTGAATGGTTTCATAGTCAAGATAGGTGTCCTCGATGCGAAAATCCCGGCACACCTGCTCTAATTTTTCGTTTAAATCCATGATCTGTAACCTCTCGATCCATAGGATTGGGGCTTCCCAGCGGGAAGCAAACCGCGGCGGCACAGGCTGACCGTGCCGCCGCATTCCGACTTATTCTAGCTTATAGATGCAGAAATGTCAATCTGAAATCCATTCTTTGGCGATTTCCACAAGGAGTCCCTGTAAGATTTCAGCCGGGGTGCCGAAAATTCTGGGCAGATTTCACAAGGTGTTCCAAGCTCCTCCCGCCGCCTTCGGGAGAAAAAAGAGAAAAGGCGGCAATGCGCTTCTCTTTTTGAAAAGAAACCATTGCATTTGCCCCTGTTTCCGGGTATAATAAACTGATTCATTATTCGTATTGAACGAGGTTATGCTGTGTACTTAAAATCACTGGAATTGCAGGGCTTTAAGTCCTTCCCGGACAAGACGGTGATCCGCTTTGGCGACGATATCACCGCCATCGTGGGCCCCAACGGCTCCGGAAAATCCAATATTTCCGATGCCATCCTCTGGGTCATGGGCGAGCAGAGCTCCAAGACCCTCCGGGGCGCGAAGATGGAGGACGTGATCTTCGGCGGCACCGCCAAGCGGCCCCAGCTGGGCTTCGCGGAGGCTACCCTGACCTTGGATAACTCGGACCGGGCCCTGGCCTATGACGCGGACGAGGTGGTGGTCACCCGCCGGTACTACCGTTCCGGCGACGGCGAATACTATATCAACCGCCAGTCCGCCCGGTTAAAGGACATCAATGAGCTGCTGATGGACACGGGCCTGGGCCGGGAGGGCTACTCCAATATCGGCCAGGGCCGCATTGATGAAATCCTGTCTTTAAAGAGCGGAGACCGCCGGGAAATTTTTGAAGAGGCCGCCGGTATCTCCAAATACCGCCACCGGAAAGAGGAGACCGAGCGCCAGCTGGAGCGGACAGAGGACAATCTGCTGCGCATTGGGGACAAGGTCTCCGAACTGGAATTGCAGCTGGAACCGCTGAAGGTTCAGTCCGAAAAAGCTCAGAAATATTTGGAAATGAAGCAGGAGCTCCAGGGGGTGGAGGTGGCCGTGTGGCTGGATACCCTGGATAAGCTCTCCGCCGCCGCAAAAAAGGCGGAGGAGGACTATGCCTCCGCTTCCTTCGTCCTGCAGCAGGCCCACGATGATCTGGAAGGGCTCTACCGGCAGGCGGAGGAGCTGGGCGGGGCCCTGCGGGAGAAGGACGGCCTGCTGGAATCCGTCCGGGTGAAGACCACCATGTTCCAGAGCACCCACCAGCAGCTGGAGGGCCAGATGGCGGTGCTCCAGGGCAACGTGGAAAACAACAATGCCAATTTAACCCGCATTGAGGAAGAGCTCCGGGGCCAGGCGGACCGCTCCGGCGGCCTGGAAAGCCAGATCGCCCAGACGGAGCAGCGCATCGGCCAGATTGACCAGGACCTGAAAAATGTCCGCGCCGCCATTGCCCAGTCCCAGCAGAAGCTTCAGGAGATGACCGCCTCGGCCCAGGGCCTGAGCCGTCAGTTCCTGGAGCTGCGGACCAAGGAATCCACCTTGCAGGCGGACATTGCCGGCTGTGAGGCGGATGCCAGAGCGCTGGACGAAAACCGGGCCTCCGCCGCCCAGCGGCTTTCAGAGCTGGACGGGGACCTTTCCGCCGGAAAGGAACGGCTGGAGGCGGCGAAAAAGAATCTGGAGGATGCCCGCCGGGAGCTGAAAAACGCCCAGGATCAGGTGACGGCCTCCAACAATGTGATCTCCGGCTTTTCCCTGCGGCAGGAAAGCCGCCGGAAGAACCGGGACGCGGCGGCAGAGGAACTGCGTAGACTCGCCGCCCAGCTGGACGGGGTCTCCGCCAAGGTCCGGGTGTTCCGGGCCATGGAGCGGGACTATGAGAGCTACCAGAAATCCGTCCGCATGGTCATGCAGGAGGCCCAGCGGGGCGGGCTCAAAAACATCCACGGCCCCGTATCCCGTCTGATCCGCACAGAAGACAGCTACGCCGTGGCCATTGAGATCGCCTTGGGCGCTGCCATGCAGCAGATTGTCGTGGGCAGCGAGGCTGACGGCAAGGCGGCCATTAGCTATCTAAAGCGCACCGGCGGCGGACGGGCGACCTTTCTGCCCCTGTCCACCATCTGGGGAAAGCGATTGCAGGAGCCGGGGGTGGAGAATAGCCGGGGCTTTGTAGGGGTGGCGGCGGAGCTTGTCACCTATGACCCCAAATATCAGAATATTGTATTGAATCTTCTGGGCCGGACGGTGATTGCTGAGGACCTGGACGCGGCCATCGCCATGGCCCGGCAGTTTAAAAACCGCTTCCGCATTGTGACTCTGGACGGCCAGGTGATGAATTCCGGCGGCTCCATGACCGGCGGCTCCGTCAACCGGGACGCGGGCATTCTCTCCCGGGCCAACGAGCTGGAAAAGCTGGCGGCCCAGGAAAAGCAGCTCATGCAGCAGCGTGCCCAGGAGGAAGCGAAGCTCCAGGAGGCCCAGCGGCTCTTTGACCAGGTAGAGTTCCAGCTGAACACCGCCCGGGATCAGCTCCGGGAGGCGGAGGACCAGGTCCTTCGGCTCCAGGGCCAGGAGAAGCAGTATGAGGTCCTCTATAACGCCATTTCGGAGGCGGAGGGCTCTGCCCGCCGGGAGCGGGAGACCATCCTGGAGCGGGACCGCAGCGATGCCGAGCGCCTGGCGGCACAGAAGGCAAAGCTCCAGATTTTTGAAAAGGATCTGCTGGAAACCCGGCAGAAGCTTGCGGGTTTGGAGGGCAGCCAGACCGAGGCGGCCCAGGCCACCGATGCCATCACCGGCCATATGACCGAGCTGCGGACCCAGGAGGCGGCGCTGGACGCCGAGCGCTCCACGGCCCAGTCCCACATGGAGGACCTGAAAACCCTGCGCTCCGACATGGAGGGAGACCGGGAGAAAAAGCAGGCGCTGATGGATGCCATCCGGCAGGAGAACCAGCGCCTTGCCGGGGAGATTGCTTCTTTGGAGCAGCGGCAGAAGGACAACGATGCCGAGGCCCAGACCATGAACGAGACCCTGCGCCAGATGCTTGCCGACCGGGCGGATACGGAAGCGGCCAAGACAAAGGCGGAGCACGATGCCCAGGAGAAGAATAAGGAAATCCTGAATATGGAGCGGGCCTGTGCGCTGCTGGAGCAGAAGAAGGTCACCTCCTCCATGGAGGAGCGGCAGATTGTGGACAAGCTGTGGGATTCCTACGGTCTGACCCCCGGCACCGCCGTGGAGGCCAGAGGGGAGATTGAGTCCGTCACCGCGGGCAACCGCCGCATCGCCGAGCTCAAGCGGAAAATCGCCGCTCTGGGCACCCCCAATCTGGGAGCCATCGATGAGTACGCCCGGGTCAACGAGCGCTACAGCTACCTGGCGGAGCAGCGGGACGATGTGCTCACCTCTAAGCGGGAGCTGGAAAGCATCATCCGGGATATTACCAAGGAAATGACCACGATTTTCGTGGAGGAATTCGGAAAGATCAACCATTATTTCGGGCAGGTCTTTGAAGAGATGTTCGGCGGCGGCAAGGGGCAGCTGATTCTGGAGGACCCGGAGAACCCCCTGACCTGCGGCATTGAGATTCGGGTGCAGCCCCCCGGAAAGCAGGTCAAAACCATCACCCTGCTCTCCGGCGGCGAGAAGGCCTTTGTGGCAACGGCGCTGTACTTCGCGATTCTGAAGGTGCGGCCTACGCCCTTCTGCTTGCTGGACGAGATTGACGCGGCCCTGGACGACCGGAACGTTGACCGGTTCGCGGGGTACCTGCACAACCTGAAAAAGACCCAGTTCATCGTCATCACCCACCGCCGCGGCACCATGGAATCCGCCGATGTGCTCTACGGTGTGACCATGCAGGAGCAGGGCGTTTCCAAGCTGCTGCGGCTGGACTTGAATCAGATGGAAGAATATTTGGGAATCGGAGAATAAAAGGAGAATTCTATGGGCTTTTTTGACAAAATCAAGGCGGGCCTGGCGAAAACCAGAGATGCCCTCAGCGACAGCTGGAACGACCTGTTTTCCGGCGGTACGGAGATTGACGATGACTTTTACGATGAGCTGGAGGAGAGCCTGATTCTGGCGGATCTGGGCGTGGAGACTGCAACCAAGGCCACGGCAGCCCTGCGCAAGGCCGTGCGGGAAAAGCGCATCACCCAGGCGGAGCAGGCCAAGGAAGCATTGAAGGAAATCCTGGCGGACATGGTATCCGTGGGGGAGCCGGAGCTGAATCTCTCCACCCATCCCAGTGTGATTCTGGTCATCGGCGTCAACGGCGTGGGCAAGACCACCACCATCGGCAAGATTGCCAAGCAGCTGTGCGACCAGGGCAGGAAGGTCCTGCTGGTGGCGGGGGATACCTTCCGGGCCGCGGCGGCGGACCAGCTGGAAATCTGGGCCCAGCGCAGCGGCGCGGACATTGTCCGGCAGCACGAAGGGGCGGACCCGGCATCTGTTGTCTATGACGGCATCCAGTCCGCCAAGACCCGGGACGCGGATGTGATCATCATTGACACCGCCGGACGGCTCCACAACAAGACAAATTTGATGAACGAGCTCAATAAAATCAGCCGCATCGTGGAGCGGGAGCTGCCCCAGGCAGCCCGGGAGGTGCTGCTGGTGCTGGACGGCACCACGGGCCAGAACGGCCTGATCCAGGCCAAGCAGTTCAAGGAGATCGCGGGGGTTACGGCCCTGGCGGTGACCAAGCTGGACGGCACCGCCAAGGGCGGCATCGTCATTGCTGTGGCGGACACCTTGCAGATTCCCGTGAAGTTTATCGGCGTGGGTGAAAAGGCGGAGGATCTGATGCCCTTTGTGGCCAGAGACTTTGTGGATGCTCTGCTGTAAGGAGAAAAAGAAATGAAGGTCGTACTGGCAAGCAAAAACAAACACAAGCTGGTGGAAATCAGCCAGATCACCGAAAAATTCGATATCCAGCTGGTGCTGGAATCGGAGCTGGGGGTGGACATTGACGTGGAGGAGACCGGCAGCACCTTTGAGGAGAATTCCTTCCTGAAGGCCGATGCCGTTATGCGGGCCACGGGCCTGCCCGCCCTGGCGGACGACTCCGGCATCGCGGTGGACGCGCTGAACGGGGAGCCGGGCATCTATTCCGCCCGCTATGGCTTTGACGATACCCTGGATGACGCGGGCCGGGTCCGGCTGCTGCTGAAAAACATGGAGCAGGTCCCGGACGGCCAGCGGCAGGCCCAGTTCGTCTGCGTCATCACCCTGGTCACCCCGGAGGGGCAGACCATCCAGGCAAGAGGCGAGGTCCACGGCGAGGTGACCCATGCCCCGGCAGGGGACGGGGGCTTTGGCTATGATCCCATCTTTTATTACCCGCCCTTTGGCAAGACCCTGGCAGAGGTTCCCCAGGCGGAGAAGAACCAGGTGTCCCATCGGGCCCAGGCACTGAAGATATTTTATCAGAAATTGAAGGAGGCAGGCTATGCTGAACAGTAAACAGCGGGCGGATTTGAGAGCCCGTTCCAATGATCTGGATACCACCTTGATGGTGGGCAAGGGCGGCGTGACAGAGGCCGTCATCGCGGAGGCAGAGAACCAGCTCACGGCCAGAGAGCTGGTCAAGGGCAAGGTGCTGGAGGGGGCCCTGATGTCCCCCAGAGAGGTCAGTGACGCCATCTGCGCGGCCACCGGCGCCGAGGGCGTGGCCTGCGTGGGCTCCAAGTTCGTGATCTACCGCTTCAGCGAGAAGAAGCAGGCGGAGCGGAACATGACCGGCCGTGCCAAGCGGAAGGAAACCCCCGTCAGCAAGTCGGACCCCGTCCGCAAGGGCATCCGTGCCCGCCGTCACGCGGCAAAGCTGGTGCGGGAGCAGCGCAACGCTTTCTTTAAGGAGAAGGCCGTAGAGCGGGCCATCGAGCGGGACCGGGAGAAGCAGCTGCGCCAGAAGGAGCGCTAGGATTATTTTGTCATTGCGAACCAGTGCGCACTGCGTCGCGCTAAGAGCCGCCTACGGCGGTTGCGCTTTGCACAGCACTGCGGTGCTAGACTGGTGTGGCAATCCCCCGGTTATTCAGAGTATTTCAAGTTATTTCTCACTCTAAATGTCCGGGAGTTGTGACAGAGGGGAATCCCTTTACGGGCCAAGACATTCTCTTTGAATGAACGTCATAAGAAAGGGAGAGAGAAAATGGAAAAAATCGGTATTTTCGGAGGCTCTTTCAATCCGCCCCACCTGGGGCACATCCGCAGCGCGGCCTATGCAGTGGAGGCGCTGGGGCTTACGAAGCTCCTGCTGATGCCGGACAGGCAGACCCCCGGCAAGCAGCCCCCGGAGGCAGCGGATCATCAGCGGCTGGAAATGCTGCGCCTGGCCGTTGGGAGCACCCCAGGGCTGGAGGTTTCCGATCTGGAGCTGCGGCAGGAAAGCGGTTTTACCTGTGATACGGTAGGGTTGCTTGCCCGGCAGCACCCGGAGGCGGAGCTGTATCTGCTGCTGGGCACGGATATGTTCCAGAAATTCCAGACATGGAAGGACGCGGAAGCGATCCTTTCCCATGTGACCGTTGCTGCCCTTTGCCGGGGGGACAAGCGGGAGCGGGCCGCCCAGGAGGAGACGAAGAAAGCCCTGGAGGCCATGGGCGGCAGGGTTCTCCTGCTGGACAATCCCGTAACCCCCATTTCCTCTACCCAGCTGCGGCGGCTCATCGCCTTCCAGGCAGGAGATGAGTTCCTGGACCCGGCGGTGCTGCGCTATATCCGGGCGGAAGGCCTCTATGATTCCACCGCGAACCTGAAGAATCTTCCCATGGACCAGCTGGAAGCGGTGGTGATCCGGCTGCTGAACCCCAACCGGGTCCGCCACGTTCTGGGCTGCCGGGATACGGCGGTGGAGCTGGCAAAAAGATGGGGGGCGGACGAAACGGACGCTGCCCGGGCCGGGATTCTTCACGACATTACGAAGGCTCTGGACGGCCCCCTGCAATTGACATTGTGCCGGGCCTATGGTAGAATGTTGGATGATTTTTCCAGAAAATATCCCAAAACCCTCCACGCCCTGACAGGAAGTCTGGTTGCGGAGCGGATTTTTGGGGAAAATGAAGCAGTGGTCTCCGCCATCGAGTCTCACACCACAGGCAAGGCGGATATGAACCTGCTGGAAACCATTATTTATGTAGCGGACTATATGGAACCCAACCGGGACTTTCCGGGGGTGGAAAAGCTCCGGGAGCTGGCCTTCTCCGATCTCCGGGGTGCGCTGAAGCTGGGGCTGGAAATGACCCTGGAGCACCTGGCGGAGCAGGGGGGCGAGGTATCCCCGGCATCCCGGGAGGCCCTGGCCTACCTGAACGGTTCCTGCCAATAAATCAGAAAGGAACGAATGCATGCTTACACCGAAAGAAATCGCTTACGAGGTCACCAAGGCCCTGGACGCCAAGAAGGGCCTGGATATTCAGCTGCTGAAAATTGACAAGATCAGCGCCCTGGCGGACTATTTCCTGATCTGCACCGGCACCTCCAATACCCATGTCAAGACCCTCTGCGACTACGCGGAATACACCCTGGAACAGCTGGGCGAGACCATGCTCAGCCGGGAGGGCCACCGGGGCAACTCCTGGGAGCTGCTGGATTACGGCACCATCGTGGTCCATGTGTTTACCGAGGAGGCCCGGCAGTTTTACGGCCTGGAGCGCCTGTGGGCAGACGCGGAAAAAATCGATCTGAAGGATATTCTTGTGGAAGAACCCACAAACTAACAGGAGATGGAATCACGGATGAATTACGATTTTGCGAAGATTGAGGCCAAGTGGCACGACTACTGGCAGGCCCACGACACCTTCCACACCGATGTGTGGGATTTCTCCAAGCCCAAATACTATGTGCTGGATATGTTCCCCTACCCCTCCGGCGTGGGCCTGCACGCGGGCCATCCGGAAGGCTACACCGCCACGGACATCATGTCCCGTATGAAGCGGATGCAGGGCTACAATGTGCTGCACCCCATGGGCTATGACTCCTTCGGCCTGCCCGCCGAGCAGTACGCCATCAACACCGGCAACCACCCCGAGGGCTTTACCAAGAAGAACATCGAGACCTTCTCCAAGCAGCTGCGGGAGCTGGGTTTTGACTATGACTGGTCCAAGATGATCGCCACCTCCGACCCCAGCTTCTACAAGTGGACCCAGTGGATTTTCAAAAAGCTCTATGAGGCCGGCTACGCCAAGCGGATTGAAATGCCCGTGAACTGGTGCGAGGAGCTGGGCACGGTGCTGTCCAACGATGAGGTCATTGACGGCAAGTCCGAGCGGGGCGGCTATCCCGTGGTCAAGAAGAACATGATGCAGTGGGTTATTGATCAGCCCGCCTTTGCCGAGAAGCTGCTGGAGGGCCTGAACGAGATCGACTGGCCCGAATCCACCAAGGAGATTCAGCGCAACTGGATCGGCAAATCCACCGGCGTGGAGGTGGACTTCAAGCTGGTGGGCGGCGGAGATTTCTCCATCTACACCACCTGTATCGAGACCATCTACGGCATCACCTTCATGGTTCTGGCTCCGGACGGCAAGATTGTCCAGGACCTGATGGACCGGATTGAGAACAAAGAAGAGGTCCTATCCTACATTGACGAGACCGTAAAGAAGAGCGACATGGACCGCACCGAGCTGAACAAGGGTAAGACCGGCTGCTGCCTGAAGGGCGTGTATGCCATCAACCCCGTCAACGGCAGGCAGGTGCCCGTGTTCATCGGCGATTTCGTCCTGGCGAACTACGGCACCGGCGCGGTTATGGCTGTGCCCAGCCACGACCAGCGTGACTTTGAGTACGCCGTGGCCCACAACATCCCCATGATCCAGGTCATCGAGGGGGCCGATGTCAGTGAGCACGCCTTTGAGAAGCAGGACTACCTGGGCAAGGGCTGCAAGCTGATGAACTCCGAGGAGTTCAACGGCCTGACCGTGGAAGAGGCCAAGGAGGCCATCACCGCCAAGCTGGAAAAGCTGGGCGTGGCCAGAAGAAAGGTCAATTACCACTTCCGGGAGTGGATTTTTGCCCGCCAGAGATACTGGGGCGAGCCCGTTCCCTGCGTGTATACCGAAGACGGCAAGATCTATTTCGTGCCGGACGAGGAGCTGCCCGTGATTCTGCCGGAGCTGGAGGATTACAAGGGCCGCAACGGCCAGGCCCCCCTGGAGAACGCCACCGAGTGGAAGAAATATGACCACAACGGCATCAAGGGAACCCGGGAAACCTCTACCATGCCCGGTTCCGCCGGTTCCTCCTGGTACTACATGCGCTATATCGATCCCCAGAACGACAGGGAGTTCTGCAATCAGGAGCTCTTGAAGCACTGGATGCCGGTGGACCTGTATGTGGGCGGCCCGGAGCACGCCGTGGGCCATCTGATGTACTCCCGGATCTGGAACCGGTTCCTGTACGATCAGGGCCTGTCCCCCGTGAAGGAGCCCTTCCAGAAGCTGGTGCACCAGGGCATGATCCTGGGCGAGAACGGCATCAAGATGGGCAAGCGGTTCCCGGAATTCGTGGTGAACCCCAGCGATGTGGTCCGGGAGTACGGCGCGGATACCCTGCGGCTGTATGAGATGTTCATGGGCCCCCTGGAGGTGTCCAAGCCCTGGAGCACCCAGGGCGTGGCCGGTGCCAAGAAGTTTATCAACCGTGTGTGGAACTTCTTCTCCGAGAGCGCCAACATCACCGATACCGACGATGGTAAGCTGACCAAGATCTATCACCAGACCGTGAAGAAGGTCACCTCCGACTTTGAGGCCCTGGGCTTCAACACCGCCATTGCCCAGATGATGGTCTTTGTCAACGAGGTCTACAAGAACGGCTCCTGCCCCAGAGCGTACGCTGAGGGCTTTATCAAGATGATCTCCTGCATCATCCCCCATGTGGGCGAGGAGCTGTGGCAGATTCTCGGCCACAGCGAGACCATTGCCTACGAGAGCTGGCCCACCTATGACGAGGCAAAGTGCAAGGATCACGAGGTCACCATGGCCGTTCAGGTCAACGGCAAGATGCGCGGCACCGTGCTGATGGATGCGGACCTGGACAACGACACCGTGGTAAAGAACGCCCTGGCCGACGAGAAGATTGCCCGGTTCCTGGAGAAAAACGGCGGCAATGTGGTGAAAACTATCGTGGTGAAAAACAAGCTTGTGAACCTGATCGTGAAATAATTTTGAATTTTTTTGAAAAACCCGGAATTATTTCTTGACTTTTTGCAAAAGACACCATATAATAATCAAGCCGTATGGCCCTGAACGCATCCTGGATCGAGCCGGATGCATCGGAGGGAGGGAAAACAATGTCTGAAATTCGCGTCAAGGAGAACGAGTCTCTGGAGAGCGCTCTGCGTCGTTTCAAGCGCAGCTGTGCCAAGGAGGGCGTGATCGCTGAAGTTAAGAAGCGCGAACATTACGTCAGCCCCAGCCTGAAGCGTAAGCAGAAGTCTGAAGCTGCCCGTAAGAACAAGAGAAAGTTCTATTAATCCCTCTTGAGTTGTGCGCTAGCCGCCCCGGAAGAATTCCGGGGCGGCTTTTTATATGTCCCGCGGGGACACCACAACCGCCCGCAGGGCGATTTTATCGGGGCTGTTGTAAAATGAGTATTTTCGTAGGGGCGGCTACCAGCCGCCCGCAATCTGACGAAATTGCGCGTTTAATTGATGCGCTCTGTTCCGAAAGTCGGCGGGCGGCTAATAGCCGCCCCTACGGGGTTGCTATTTTGCAACAGCCCCCAAACTCTTGCCACAGCCCTACCGCCAGCGTAACTCCCAGCTTCGCCCCACGTTCCAGCAGCGCCTGGGTGCAGCGGCGGTTCCGGGAGAGGCGGAAGAGAAAGCCGTCATTGGATGCCTGAATCCGGTAGACGCAGCACAGGGCCTCGTCATAAAAGCCGTCTGACCAGTCCGGCAAAGACGCGTCCGCCGCGGCGCAGCCTGCCGGGGTCAGGTGGAGGATTCGCTCCGCCGGGGTGGTGTCCAGCCAGATTTCCCGACCCGACCAGGGGGCGAGATACCCCTCGATTGATTCCTCTGCCGGGACAGGCGGCAGGAAGAGGGCGCAGTCCTTCGCCGCATACTCCGGCGGCGCGGCCACGGGGCAGGGGAGCTGTCCCGGGAGGCTGGCGGCCAGGGCCCGCTGGGCTTCCACCCCCGGCCGCTGAAAATCCAGCACCAGCCCCCGGCAGGCAAGACGCTCCAAAGCCCGGGCAAGAGACACCGTCACCTCTGGGATTGGCAGCGCCCCCATGGACACCTGATCGTCCAGAATCAGCAGAGAGCCGGGGGGCAGCTCCTCCGGCAGCCCCACGATTCCCTCGGGGCCGAAGCGGCAGCCCATCCAGGCCAGGTGCTCCGGCAGGCGGGGGCACCCGGCGATTTCCAATTCCGTCATGGCGAGATTGTGCGGGATTCCCATGGACAAATCCTCCTTTCCGTGGTATAATGCCCATGCATTGGGGAGCGTCGGCCGGCTTAGGGCCTTTTCTCCGCAAGTATATGACAAAGGAGAAAAGCATATGTCCCTTTCCTTCCTGCCTGGGTTCCAGACCCCGGAGCTGACGGATTTGACCCCGGAATTCCTCCTGAACCACGGCATCCATTTGCTAATGATGGACTTTGACAATACCATCGTCCCCTATACCACAGATGTGCCCACGGAAAAAATGCGCGCTTGGCTGGCATCCATGAACGATTCCCCGGTGAAGATCGCCATTGTGTCCAACAGCAAGAATGATCGGCTCATCCGCTTCTGCGACACTTATCACCTGGACTACATCATGCGGGCCCACAAGCCCAGCCCGGAGGGACTCCGGCGGTGCATGGCGCGGTTCGGCTTCGGGCCGGAGGAAAGCGCCATTGTGGGCGATCAGATCTTTACGGATACACTGGCCGGGAACCTGGCGGGGGTTACTCCCATCCTGGTAAAGGCCATTGATAATCACACCATTTGGCTGAAGGCAAGACACGTTCTGGAGCTGCCCTTTGTCTTCGCGGCGAGAAAAAGGAGAATTGAAGAATGAAAAATCTGGAAAAGTTCCTGTCCATCCTGGACGGCGAGGTAGACGGCCTGCTGCTGACCTCCCGCTACAGCCGCCACTACGGCGCGGAGTTCGACATCGCGGAGGGCATGGCCGTCGTCACCAAGAAGGGCTGCCGCTATTTCACCGACAGCCGCTATATCGAGTCCGCCCAGAAGAATATCCAGGGCTTTGAGGTGCGGGATGTGAATTCCGGCCGGAACTACGCCAAGTGCATCAACGAGGCCATTGCCGACTTCGGCGTGACTGCCCTGGGCTACGAGGAGGACTACCTGACCGTTGCCGAGTTTATGAACCTGGAAAAGAACCTGAACGCCAAGCTGGTGCCCTACAATGCCAGAATCAACGGCTTCCGGGGCGTGAAGGAGGACTGGGAGCTGGAGCTGATGCGCCAGGCCCAGAAGATCGCCGACAAGGCCTTCAAGGATACCCTGCCCCGCATCCACGCCGGGATGACCGAGCTGGAGGTGCAGGCAGAGCTGATCTATGAGATGTACAGAAACGGCGCCCAGGGCCTGTCCTTTGACCCCATTGTGGTCTCCGGCCCCAACACCAGCATGCCCCACGGTGTCGCCGGGGAGCGGGTGGTCCAGGAGGGTGACTTTATCACCATGGACTTCGGCGTGCTCTACAAGGGCTACTGCTCCGATACCACCCGTACCGTGGCCGTGGGCTATGCCACCGAAGAGATGAAGAAGGTCTACAATGTGGTGCTCCAGGCCCAGCTGGCCGGCATTGCCGCCACCAAGGCCGGTGTCACCGGCGCGTATGTGGACGGCGTGGCCCGGAAGGTCATCACGGACGCGGGCTACGGCGAGTACTTCGGCCACAGCTATGGCCACAGCCTGGGCCTGGAAATCCACGAGGCCCCCAATATCAGCTTCCGCAACGCCGAGCCCCTGCCCGCCTACGCCGTCACCTCCGCCGAGCCCGGCATCTATCTGCCCGGCAAATTCGGCGTCCGCATTGAGGATGTGACGATTATTACCCCCGATGGCTGCGAAGATATTACCAACATTCCCAAAGATTTGACAATTATCTAAAAAATTTCATTGACCCCCTTGCAAAATAGCGCAATATGGGGTAAACTAACATAGTTAAGGATATAGATTCTTGTATCCCCCCAAGGGAACATAAATTAGGAGGATAAACCAATGATTTCTGCAAGTGATTTTAGAAACGGCGTAACCTTTGAAATGGATGGCAAGGTTATGCAGGTCATCGAGTTCCAGCACGTGAAGCCCGGCAAGGGCGCTGCTTTCGTCCGTGTGAAGATGAAGAACGTCATCACCGGCGGCGTGACCGAGACCAGCTT
>CAKTJX010000001.1 GCA_934569045.1 uncultured Oscillospiraceae bacterium | reverse complement strand
GCAGCAGCGGCGGAAACGCCGAAAACATCCTCCAGGGTGTGAACCAGCTCGGACAGCTCCAGAACGGTCAGGCCCTTAACTTCCTCAACGAGAGCAGTGATCTTTTCACTAGCCATTGTAATATCCTCCTAAAATGTAGATTAGATTGTGTGTGTTAGCTTACGAACTTAAGCTTCTGCGGTAGCAGGAGCGCCGCCTTCCTTCTGCTCCCGGATCTGATCCAGGACGAAAGCCAGGCTGGAGATAGGAGCCAGGAAGGTACCCAGGACGGATGCAACCAGAGCATTCTTGCTGGGCAGCTCACCGAAGCCATTGAGCTGGTCAGCGGACAGGACAGAGCCCTCCACAACGCCGCCCTTGATGGACAGGGTGTTCTTGTTCTTCTTGGCGAACTCGCAGACGATACGAGCAGGGGCGATGGGGTCGCCGGTGGTGGAAGCCATGGCGGTGGTGCCGTTCAGAATCTCACCAAAATCGTAGCCAGCATCTTTGGCAGCGAAATTGGTCAGGGTATTCTTCACAACGGAGTACTCAACACCAGCTTCACGGAACTGCTTACGCAGCTCGGTATCCTGAGCGACGGTGATACCCTTGTAGTCAACGAAGACGACGGAAGTAGCTTCCTTCATCTTGCCGGACAGGGCAGCAACAACGGCCTTCTTGCTCTCAAGAACCTTTGCGTTAGGCATAATTTTCACCTCCGAAAAAAATAAAAATATCTTCCTGCCAGAAGACAGAAAGACACGCAAAATCAAGCTAAGCGCACCTCGGCAGGATTTACGTTTCTACCTGCTGTCTTTGGCAACTCTGGCATTATAGCATGGATACGAAATCTTGTCAAGAGAAAATTGAAATAATTTTTTGAAAAATGCGGGAGGACACAGCCTCCTCCCGAGGATTCCGGAGATTTATGGAACGCTTCCCTCAGGGCAAGCGTTGCTGGTAGGCCTCAATTGGGTAGACAACAGTGTAGTCCTCGCTGGTATACAGGTACGCATCCGAAAAGACGGTCTCCTGATACCCTTCGTGGGGGTCAATGGGGGCAGGGGAGAAGATCATTTTCATTTGCAGGGGCAGAAACTCGAATTCCGCCGCAACCGTTTTCCCACAATCGATTGTATAGCCAATTCCTCCCGACAATACGGCGAGTGTATACTGTCCGTCCCCATGCGCTTCCAGCAAATAGAGGTACAGGCTGGGATAGGACGGTTCATAAGCGGCATAAAAGACGGGATAGGACGGAGGAAGACGCTTAAATTCCTTCCCATTTAATACAGTTTCCTCAAATTCAGAAAGGGTGTATAATCTGGGTTCCTCAATGGACGGAACATCCCTGCGGCCAATAACATAGCCGATGCCCAGCAGCAAACACGCTGCCAGAATCAGTCCGACGATTGACAGAATTCTTCGCGTTTTCATAGACGTTCCTCCTTTGAATGGCTTTTTTTTAAAATAGCATGGAATCGCTATTTTGTCAACTGCACTATGATATAAAGAACCCCCGAACGCATTGCGTTCGGGGGTAAAAGCCTTTTCAGCTTACAGATACTTGGCAGTAGAGACCTTCACGCCGGGACCCATGGTGGACACGACGGTGCAGGACTTGATATACTGGCCCTTGGCAGCCGCGGGCTTGGCCTTGACGACGGCCTTCAGCAGGGTGTCCATGTTCTCGTTGAGCTTCTCAGCGCCGAAGGAAACCTTACCGATGGGGCAGTGGATGATGTTGGTCTTGTCCAGACGATACTCAACCTTACCGGCTTTGATCTCGGTAACGGCAGCGGCCACGTTGGGGGTCACGGTGCCGGCCTTGGGGGAGGGCATCAGACCCTTGGGGCCCAGGACCTTACCAAGACGGCCAACAATGCCCATCATGTCGGGAGAAGCAACAACCACGTCGAAATCAAACCAGTTCTCCTTGGTGATCTTCTCAACCAGGTCCATGCCGCCGACATAGTCAGCGCCGGCAGCCTTGGCTTCCTCAACCTTGGCGTCCTTGGCGAACACCAGAACCCGGCGGGTCTTGCCGGTGCCGTTGGGCAGAACCACGGCGCCGCGGACCTGCTGGTCGGCGTGACGGGAGTCAACGCCCAGCTTGATGTGCAGCTCAACGGTCTCGTCGAACTTGGCAGAAGCGCCCTTCACAACCAGGCCCAGAGCCTCAGCGGGCTCATACTGAACAGAGCGATCGATCAGCTTCGCGCTCTCTTTGTACTTTTTACCTCTAAACAATGTAATTATCCTCCTTAAAGTGGTGATGCGGAAAAATCCTCCCACATTTCCGGGCAGGCTCCCGGATCAGCAAATATCAGTCGACAACGGTAACGCCCATGGAGCGGCAGGTGCCAGCAACCTGGCTCTCAGCGGCTTCCAGAGTGGTGGCGTTCAGGTCGGGCATCTTGGTCTTGGCGATCTCAGCGATCTGTGCCTTGGTGATGGTGCCAACCTTGGTCTTGTTGGGAACACCGGAGCCCTTCTCCAGACCAATTGCCTTCATGATCAGCATGGGGGTAGGAGGAGTCTTGGTGATGAAGGTGAAGCTGCGGTCTGCATAGACGGTGATGACAACGGGGATCTTGTAGCCCTCCATGTCCTTGGTCCGTGCATTGAATTCCTTGATGAATGCTGCGATATTCACACCGTGCTGACCCAGAGCAGGGCCGACAGGGGGAGAAGCGGTTGCCTTAGCGGCGTTGATCTGAAGTTTGATAATGCCAGTTACTTTCTGTGCCATAAATAGCACCTCCTGAATAAGATGTGGTAATGATGCGCGCTGCGCATTTCTTTCGGGGCGAAAACCCCTCCCACGTTCCGGCCGGAATCCGGCCCGATGCGTTTATTGGGAAACGACCTCTACTTGGTCGAGCTCAAACTCAACCGTGGTCTCCCGGCCAAACATGGAAACAACCACGTTCACCGAGTTGTTGTCGACATCGATGCTGTCCACCGTGCCGGTGAAGGAGCTCAGAGGACCGTCTACGATCCGGACGGTATCGCCCACCGCGTAGTTGACGATGATCTCCTTCTTTTCCACACCCATGGCGTAGACCTCTTCGTCGGTCAGGGGAGTGGGATCGTTGCTGGAAGAGCCCACAAAGCCGGTGACTCCGCGGACATTCCGGATCACATGCCAGGTATCGTCACTGTAAACCATCTTAACCAGAACATAACCCGGGTAGACCTTGCGGTCATAGGTTTTGCTGGCACCGGTCTCCGTGATTTCCGTCACGGTCTCCAGAGGAATGGACACGGCCAGAATCTGGTCCTGCAGCTTACGGGACTCGACGGTTTTTTCAATCGTCGCTTTTACGGTGTTCTCATACCCGGAGTAGGTATGCACCACATACCATTTTGCAGTTTCTGCCATGACTTCTACCCTTAGTGGAAGACACCAATCAGGGCGTCGATACCAACCTGAGCAACAAAGTCAAACAGCCAGATGAAAACGCCGACGCAGATCACGCAGGCGACCACAATGGCTGCATTTTTCAGCACCTGCTGGGGGGTGGGCCAAACGACCTTCTTCAGTTCGCTTTTCAGCTCACGGAAGTACTTGCAGACCTTGCCCCAGGTTCTCTTGAACCAGTTTTCCTTTTTGACTTCTGCCATGATGGGGCGTCCTCCTTACTTGGTCTCAGTGTGAGTGGTGTGCTTTCTGCAGAATCTGCAGTACTTCTTCATCTCGAGACGGTCGGGGTCGTTCTTCTTGTTCTTCATGGTGTTGTAGTTTCTCTGCTTGCACTCAGAGCATCTCAAAGTGACTTTCACGCGCATAACGGCACCTCCTTAAAATTTGCCTCCCTGTATCACACCCGGCTAGAAGAAAAAATTTAGAAAGCGATGAACTACAATGGAAATCGCTCCGGGGCTGAAAAAGGCGCACAAAAAAAGAGCCCTTTTTCACAGGTGAAATCATTCTAACACAGGGTAGGGCCCTTGTCAATATTTATTTTCCCTTTTTTCTGGGATTTTCTCAGGGAATCCGATAGAATCTGTAGGTTTTGCAGCTTTCTTATTTTTCGGTGCACAGCCCTTGCCTTTTGCCCACGGTTTCGCTAAAATAGAGGCAGACAGAAATGAGGAAAGGAATTTCAAAAATGCGTATTATGGGAATTGATTATGGAGACGCCCGCACCGGCGTTGCCTTTTCGGATCTGCTGTGCTCCATTGTGGGTTCCACCCTGGTAGTGCCCAGCCGGAACCGCGAAAAGGCTATGGCGGACCTTGTCCGGCTTGCCAAAGAGCACGAGGTAACGGAAATTGTCGTGGGGCTGCCGAAAAATATGGACGGCACCGAGGGCAGCCGGGCGGAGCTGTGCCGTGCCTTCGCCCAGGAGCTGGCGGAAGCCACCGGCCTGCCTGTGAAAATGTGGGACGAACGCCGCACCACGGTAGAGGCCCACAACATTCTCTCCGCCCACAATTATCACGGAACCAAGCGAAAAAACACCGTAGACGCCGTGGCCGCGTCCCTGATCCTGGAAGGCTATCTGGCCTACAAGAAAAACGCGAAATAACGGGCCTATTTAGAAGCGCGGGACGAATCCCTGTAGCACAGCTCCCGCAGTCCCGTAAACAGCAGCAGCACCCCAAAGGCTCTGCGCAGCAGCGCCTCCGGCAGCAGCGGGCGCAGAAAGGTGACCACGGCGGCTGCTGCGCAGCCGGATAAAATGGCGGGCCAGACCTGCTTCCAGGGGATTTCCTTCCGCCGCAGCAGGGTTGCGAGCAAAGCTCCCGGCAGAAAGAACAGCAGGTTCACGCTCCGGGCGATCTCCGGCACCCAGCCCAGCACCCCGGTGAGCCACAGAATCAGCAGGCTCCCGCCGCCGATGCCCAGCCCGGAGAGAATCCCCAGCACAGTGCTGACCGCAATTGCCGTAATTGGATTTGTCAGCATAAGTTCCGAACCCCGCCCCAGAGAATCAGAATCCCCAGCCCCCGGTGCAGCCACTGTACCGGGATTTTTCTGCCAATCCCTGCGGCAATCCCGCCGCCAAGGGTGCTGCCCAGCAGATAGGGGAGGGCCTCCTTCAGGTATAGCTGCCCCTGCATAGCCCCAGCCAGAATGCTGACCACGCAGATGGGCAGGATCACCGCCACAGAGCTGGGGAAAAGACTCTTGGTGGGTAGGTCTTTGCAACGCCGCAGCAGCGGCACCAGAACCAGCCCGCCGCCTGCCCCGAACAGGCCAGCCACAGCCCCCGCCGTGCCGCCGGCCAAAAGATAGCTCCACATAAAAAAGCACCTCCCGGGAAAGCTTTTCCACGGGAGGGCTTTTTATGCATGCGTCAGTTGGAGCCGGAGTTCAGCACCAGGTTGGTGCGGATATAGGAGGTGTCGCCTACGGTCATATCCAGGCTGTCCACCAGGTTGTTGTACCAGCTGGTGTAGTCCTCGCTGATCAGATCGTTCTTGATCAGGTAGGTCCGGTAGGTGTCCTCTGCCTGGCCCACGAAGTACATGACATGGTAGCCGTAGCTGGTCTCCACAATGCCGGTGTCGCCGGGCTTGCGGCTCTCGTCAAAGCACCAGTTGTTGAAGGCACTGACCATCTGGCCGGGGTACACATCCTCGTACAGGCCGCCGTTGTCCTTGGAGCCGGTATCGGTGGAGTATTCGGTGGCCAGCGCGGCGAAGCTTTCCTCGGTGGCATCGCCGGATTCCCATTCGTTCAGCCAGCTCTCGGCCTTTTCCTTGGCGGCGGCCTTCTCCTCATCGGAGTAGGTGGTGGTACCGTTTTCGGTGGTACCGCCCTCAAAGCCTGCCAGCATGTGCCGCACATTCACCAGGGGGAACTCGTTGTCGTTGGCGCTGATGAAGTACACGGCATAGTAGCCGGCAACGGTGGTCACTTCGTTGCCGTCATCATCGGTGGTGGTGGAGGTGCTGGCGATATAGGTCTTGTCGCCCTCCTTGCGGCTGCTGTCGCTGATCCACTGGGCAATGACGGAGTTGACGGAGGTGTAGCGCTGATCGGTCATGGAGGAGCTGGAGGCGGTGGTGTCCTTGTTGACCTCCAGAGCCGCGATGGCGGCATCCATGGCCTCCACGGAGGTGATGTCCTCACCGGTGATGGCCTTGGCATCGGCCTCGGCGGCGGCAGCCTTCTCCTCATTGGTGGCCTCGTCATCCAGGTAGCGGCTGGCGCTGAGGTAATACTGGTTGTAGGTGTAGGAATTGTAGGTCGCGGGGTCCTCCGCGTCCTTGGCGGCAACCTGGTCGGCGGTGTAGGTCAGGCTGTCACGGTACTCGGTCTGGTAGCCGCTGGCCAGCAGGTTCAGCCGGTAGTACTCCTTGTAGGTGTCCAGAGCCGCGCCGTTGCCGTACATGGCCTTCAGGTAGTTCTCGGCGCTGGAGTAGCCGTAGACCTGGGCATACAGGGCCAGGGTGGACTCCAGAGAATCCAGCTGGGACTGCTCGGTCTCGCTGAGCTCATGGCCGTTGGCCACGGCCTCGTCCGCCACAGCGCGGATGGCCCGGGCGCTCTGCTCGGCGGAGGACAGGAAGTAGTCTGCCCAGGTGGTGCCGGCCTCTTCGTCAAAGGTCTGCTGATCCAGCGCCTTGCTGGTGTCCAGACCGTAGAGCATGGCGTAGGTGCCGTTCTGGGAGTAGAAATTGTTGACGGTGTCGATATAGTAGTAGCTCAGCTCCGCGTTGCTCAGGGTGGTATCGCCCAGAGTCAGAGCCACGGTCTTCTTCTCCCGGGAACCGCTGTTGGACACAGCACGGTTGATGCCGGTGAAGCCCGCAATGGCGATCAGGACCACAAGAACAACGGCAAAGGCGATGGTGTAGACCTTAACCTTCTTGTCTTCCTTCTGCTGCGCAAGCTGCTTTTCGGTCAGCTTGGCGGTGTTTTCTTCAGCACGAAGCTTCTTCTTGCTGGATGCACTCATGGTATCATTTCCTCTCGTTTTCATGGTCTGCTGGTTCCGCAAACAGATATTTGCAGATAGACCCGGATATTATAACGGATATTCCCTCCGGTTTCAAGAGGAAAAAGACGTATTTCGGGAAAAATGTAAAAAAGAAAGAAAAAACCCGGGAAGATAAATCTTCCCGGGGCCCCGCTTTAGCCGTACCGCATCCAATTATGACCTGCACGAAATGGCAGGTGGGTTGCCGCTCCCGACGTTCTCTGCTCCCAGCGTCCACCACACGTCAAAGCGTGGGCGGGAGGTCTGCAATCCCGCCGGGAAGTCTAACTTCCCGATTAAAAAATGTGGGTCCAAAAGGACACGACACGCACCAAGCAGGAAGAAAGGACTCATTCGTCCGCTTCTTCTTCGTCCTCGTACAGCTCGCCCATGATCAGGTCATAGACGGCCTTCAACTCCTCTTCGTCCTCGATGGCGGTGAGCAGGGGCTCGCCGTCTTCTTCTGTGGATTTGAGGATGCTCACTTCCAGCTGAAGCTCCTCGCCCTCTTCTCCGGTGGAGGCGGGCACCACCGCCATATAGGTTTCCCCGTTATACTCCAGAGTAGACAAAACCTCCAGCTCGTATTCCGTGCCGTCCTCGTCTACAATGGTGATAAAATCGGAACCATATTGATCTTCCATAGATTGTTCCTTTCATTCTGGGCTTTTCTTGTCTGTATTCTACAACTCCCCAGCGAAAAAAGCAAGAGGAAAATTGCGCCTCACTTGAAAAGCCCTGGCCCGCGCCCAAAATTCCAAAGCTTCGGCGGGCAAAAACAGGAAAAATACATTCGTTTCCGGGGAATACTACCAAAATGAGAAACGGAACTTTTTCTGCCCAAACCCGCGCTTATGGGGGAAGAGGGAGCATAGCTCCGAATTTATGGATTATTAAGAAATTGGGTCTTTCACTTTCCGGCAAAATATGATATAGTTTACCGATGATATGACGGACAGTTGTGTCTTACCAGAAAGAAAGGTACCATTCGTGGCCCCAGGCCCCGGAATTGGAGGTTATATTCCATGGCAAATGAAGAAAAAAAGAAAAGGAGAACCAAAAAGCAGCGGCAGGACTGGAATCCCCACTGGTCGCTGAAAACGGTCTATACCCTGGGCAGCACCCTGCTGTCCGTTCTGAAAATCGCCATCGGCGCGGCGGTGACGGTGGTGCTGATCCTGCTGGTGTGCGGCGTGGTCTTTGTGGGTACCCTGGGGGACTACCTGCAGAACGATATTCTGACAGAGGCCTCCGACTGGTCCATTGACGACTACGATCTGGAGAAGACCTCCTTTCTTTACTATGTGGACAGCGACGGAAATATTCAGCAGCTGCAGCAGATCTATACTACCACAGACCGGCAGATCGCCAGCCTGGACGAAATTCCCCAGACCCTGATCAATGCCACGGTGGCCATTGAGGACAAGCGCTTCTATGAGCACCAGGGCGTGGACTGGATTACGACCGTCAAGGCCTGCATGAATATGTTCTTCGGCGGTGATTCCCAGTTCGGCGGCTCCACCATTACCCAGCAGCTGATCAAGAACGTCAGCCAGGAGAACAGCATCACCGTGCAGCGGAAGGTCATGGAAATTTTCCGGGCCCAGATGTTTGAAAAGGAATACGACAAGGACCTCATCATGTATGAGTACCTGAACCGGATTTACCTGGGCAAGGGCTGCTACGGTGTCAAGAGCGCCGCCGCCGCTTACTTCGGCAAGGAATTGCAGAACCTGACGGTGGCGGAGTGCGCCAGCCTCATCAGCATTACCAATAACCCCTCTCTGTTCAACCCCTATTCCGAGAACGTCTTCAAGTACAAGGGCGCCCTCCGGGACGGCGCGGGCCGGAACCGGTATCGCCAGCTGAATGTGCTCTCTGAAATGCTGGACCAGGGCTATCTGACCCAGGAGGAGTACAACGAGGCTGTCAACCAGGAAATGGTCTTCAAGGAGGGCATCGCCCCGGAGGACCGCTGGGCGGTCTGTGCCAACTGCGGTTATTCCGGCACCGTGTCCACCTTCCAGCATGAGGGGGACCACTACTACTGCCCGGAGTGCGGCAATCTGACCACCGTAAACCAGGATGCCTCCCAGAATGTGTACTCCTGGTTCGTGGACGCGGCCATTCTGGACGTTGCCTCGGATCTGGCAGCCCAGGACGGCGTGGACTGGGAGAGCGCGGGGGAGAAGACCCGCAACTATTATCTGGAGCGAATCCAGAAGGGCGGCTACCACATCTATACGACCTTGGATATGGACGTGCAGGATCAGGTGGATGCCATCTATACAGACCTGGAAAAAATTCCCACCACCCGCAGCACCCAGCAGCTCCAGTCCGGCATTGTGGTGATCGACAATTCCACCGGTGATGTGGTGGCGCTGTCCGGCGGTGTCGGGGAGAAGACGGACTTCTTCGCCTACAACAAGGCCACCCAGGCAAAGCTGCAAACCGGCTCTTCCCAGAAGCCCATCTCTGTTTATGCCCCCGCCTTTGAAAAGGGCGGCTTCAGCCCGGCCACGGTGATCAAGGACATGCCCCAGATGTACAACGATGGGGTTCCTTTCCCCAGAAATGACAACCGGGAATACAATTATGCCCGCACCATTTTCAGCGGCATTGTCTCCTCGGTGAACGCGATTTCCGCCAACACCCTCAGCGCCATTGGCGCCAATTACGGCTACAGCTTCGCCAAGTATAACTTCGGCCAGAATTCTCTGACGGACAGCTACGCCCTGTCCAACGGCCAGAGCCTTTCGGACGTGGGCGTAGCCCCGCTGGCCCTGGGCGCGCTGACGGTGGGCTCCACTGTGCGGGAAATGTCCGCGGCCTATGCCACCTTCGCCAACAATGGCGTCTACCGGGAGCCCAGAACCTATACCAAGGTCTACAACAGCGACGGAGAGCTGGTGCTGGACAATACCCAGGACAGCCGCCAGATCCTCAGCGAGAAGACTGTGGAATATATGAATTACTGCCTGTTCAACGCCGCCAACTACGGCACCGGCGGTGCGGCCATCTTCCCGGGCCAGAACATCGCCGGTAAAACCGGCACCACCTCCAGCAACCGGGACCGCTGGTTCTGCGGCTACACCGGATATTATACCGCCGCGGTCTGGTGCGGCTACAACCAGCCGGAGCAGATCAACCTGACGGGCAACTACGGCAACCCCGCCGCCCGGCTGTGGAAAATGGTCATGCAGCCCATTCACGACGGCCTGCCCTCCAAGTCCCTGTACAGCGGCAATCAGTTCCAGAGCGTTTCCGTGTGCCTGGATTCTGGCAAGCTGGCCACCGCGGCCTGCTCCGCTGATGCCCGGGGCATCACGCGGGTGTCCACCGCCAATGCTTACGCCGAGGATATCCCCACGGAAACCTGTGATAAGCACGTTCAGGTCAGCTACTGCGTCACCGGCGGCGGCGTGGCGACCCCCTTCTGCAGTCTGTTCCCGGACGCGGAGGTGGAGACCCGCTCTCTGGTTCGCCTGACCCAGAGCGAGGTGGACGAGATTCGGGCCGCCATGAATTCCGGCCTGAAGAGCGAATACTACCAGGATGGCTACGTCTATTTCGTAGACAACGATGGCAACCCCGCCGCCTGGCATGGCTTCCGCAACGATGCCAATTACGACGCGGATACCCCCTATATCGTCTGCCCCATCCACAACCAGCAGGCCTATGAGAACATGGACCATACCGGAAGCCATGATGACGGCAGCGACAGCAGCTGGGGTGATGGCGGAATGAACGGCGGAAATCAGACCCCGGACAACGGGAACAACGAGGAAGACCCCTGGTAAAGAAAGAGAAGGAGAGAACCCATGCTTTGGATTTCGGATCAATGGAAGGATTATGAGGTGCTGGATGCCTCTGATGGGGAGCGGTTGGAGCGCTGGGGAAAGTATATCCTGGTGCGCCCGGACCCCCAGGTCATCTGGTCCACACCCCATTCGGCCCCTCAGTGGAAGAAACAGGATGCCCGTTACATCCGCTCCTCCACCGGCGGCGGACACTGGTCGGACCACCATCTGCCGGAGCGCTGGCAGATTCGCTACCGGGATTACCTGACCTTTAATGTCAAGCCCATGAACTTCAAGCACACCGGCGTCTTCCCGGAGCAGGCCGCCAACTGGGACTTTATCCGGGAAAAGGTGGCATCGGCCAACCGTCCGGTGCGGGTGCTGAACCTGTTTGCCTATTCCGGCGGCGCGACTCTGGCCGCGGCGGCCGGCGGGGCGGAGGTGTACCATGTGGATGCCTCCAAGGGCATGGTGGCCTGGGCGAAGGAAAACGCCATAGCCTCCGGCCTGGCGGATCGGCCCATTCACTGGATCGTGGATGACTGCGGCAAATTCATCCAGCGGGAGCTGCGCCGGGGCAGAAAGTATGACGGCATCATCATGGACCCGCCCAGCTACGGCCGGGGCCCCAACGGCGAAATCTGGAAGATGGAGACCAGCTTCTTCCCCTTCCTACAGCAGACGGCCAAGCTGCTCAGCGACAATCCGCTCTTTGTGATCATCAATTCCTATACGACAGGGCTGGCCCCCTCCGCGGTGTCCTATGCCTCGGACGTGGTGTTTGGGCCTATGTACGGCGGGAAGACCGCCGCCGGAGAGCTGGGCCTGCCGGTGAAGGAATCCGGCCTCATTTTGCCCTGCGGCGCCACCGGAAGATGGACGCTGTGAGAGAGGAACGAATACATTGGAGAATATTATATCTGTGGAGCACCTGGCCTACACCTACCCGGATGTAGAGGGCCAGAAGGGAACCCGCGTCTTTGAGGACCTGAACCTGACCATCGAAAGCGGCAGCTTCGTGGCGGTGCTGGGCACCAACGGCTGCGGGAAATCCACCCTTGCCAAGCATTTCAATTCCATCCTGCTGCCCTCCGGCGGAAAGGTGTATGTCAGCGGCATCGACACCTCCGATCCGGAGCGGATCATGGCGGTCCGCCGCTGTGTGGGCATGGTGTTCCAGAACCCGGACAACCAGATCGTTGCCAACGTGGTGGAGGAGGATGTGGCCTTCGGCCCGGAAAATCTGGGTGTCGCCAGCCCGGAGATCCGCCGCCGGGTGGATCGGGCTCTGAAGCAGGTGGGGATGTATGAATACCGGGAGCACGCCCCCCATCTTCTGTCCGGCGGACAGAAGCAGCGGGTGGCCATTGCGGGTGTCATTGCCCTGGAACCCAAGTGCATCGTCCTGGATGAGCCCACCGCCATGCTGGACCCCAGAGGCCGGAAGGACGTTATGGACACTGTGGAGAAGCTGAACCGGGAAAAGGGAATTACCGTTGTTCTCATTACCCACCACATGGACGAGGCGGCCCAGGCCCAGCGGGTCATTGTGCTGGATAAGGGCAAGGTGGCGGCGGACGGCACCCCCAGGCAGGTATTCGCTCAGGTGGAGATGCTCCACCGCATCGGCCTGGCAGCCCCCGATTCTGTGGAGCTGTGCTGGCAGCTCAATCAGCAGGGCGCGAAGCTTCCACTGGACGCCCTGACCCCCGAAGAATGCGCGCAGGCACTTGCCGATTGGCTCAAGGCCTGACCCGCGGGAGGTAGAAAGAATGGAACCAATTCTTCAGGTCAAGGACCTGACCTATATTTACAGCATCGGCACCCCTTTTGAGCACAAGGCCCTGGATCACATCAGCTTTTCCTTACAGCCCGGGGAATTCGTGGGCATTATCGGCCACACGGGCTCCGGAAAATCCACGCTGATGCAGCAGCTCAACGGCCTTTTGAAGCCCACCTCCGGCCAGGTACTTCTGGGGGGCCAGGATATCTGGTCCGACAAGAAGCTGACCCGGCAGGCCCGTTTCCGGGTGGGGCTGGTATTCCAGTACCCGGAGTATCAGCTGTTTGAGGAGACCGTCTACAAGGACATTGCCTTCGGCCCCACCAACATGGGCCTGAGCGGCGAGGAGGTTGACCGCCGGGTCCGGGAGGCCGCGGGCTTTGTGGGCCTGACGGAGCAGCAGCTTTCCGTGTCTCCCTTTGACCTGTCCGGCGGCCAGAAGCGCCGGGTGGCCATTGCCGGTGTCATTGCAATGGAGCCGGAAATTCTTATCCTGGATGAGCCAACCGCCGGGCTGGACCCCATTGGCCGGGCAGAGATTCTGGGCAATATCCAGGCCTACCGGCAGGCGAAGAACGCGGCGGTGCTGATGGTCAGCCACTCCATGGAGGACGTGGCCCGGCTGACGGATCGGCTGCTGGTGATGAACGGGGCCCATCTTGCCATGGATGCCGCCCCGGCGGAGGTGTTCCAGCGCGTGCAGGAGCTGCTCGACATGGGCCTCAGCATCCCCCAGGTAACCCAGGTGTTCCTGCGGCTGCGGGACATGGGCCTGGACGTAAAAAATGTCTATACCATCGATCAGGCGGTTTCCGAACTGCTTCGGCGGAAGGAGGCTGGGCTGCATGCTTAAAGACATCACGATGGGGCAGTATTTCCCCGGCAGCTCTGTGATTCACCGCCTGGACCCCCGCACCAAGCTGATCAGCGTTATTTTGTATATTGTGGCGCTGTTTATGGCGAAGAGCTGGGTTTCCTATGGGGTGGTGCTGGTATTTTTGCTGGCCTGCATTTCGATCTCCCGGATTCCACCTAAATCCATCGTCTCCGGCATGAAGCCTCTGATTGTCATTCTGATCTTCACCGGGGTTCTGAACCTCTTCTATGCCGATGGGGGCAGGGTGATTGCTCATTTTTGGGGCCTGACGCTGACCACCGGGGGCGTCAAACGGGCCATTTTTATGACGGGCCGGATTCTCATGCTGATTTCCGGCACCTTTTTGCTGACCTACACCACGTCTCCCATCTCCCTGACCGACGGCCTGGAGAGCCTGCTGGGCCCCCTGAAGAAGCTCCATGTGCCGGTGCACGAGCTGTCCATGATGATGTGCATTGCCCTGCGGTTTATCCCTACCCTGATTGAGGAGACCGACAAGATCATGAACGCCCAGAAGGCCAGAGGCGCGGACTTTGAGTCCGGCAGCATCATCGACCGGGCAAAGGCCCTGATCCCGGTGCTGGTGCCCCTGTTTATCAGCGCCTTCCGCCGGGCGGACGAGCTGGCGACCGCCATGGAGTGCCGCTGCTACCAGGGCGGCGAGGGCCGCACCAAGATGAAGCTGCTGCGCTACGGGCGCAATGATTTCCTGTCCTTTGGCGTGGAGGCGGCGCTGATCGCGGCAGTGGGCATTCTGGCAGCCTTTGGACTGTGAGGCGGCTATGCGCAATATTGCTCTGTTTCTGACCTATCTCGGCACCCGCTACCACGGCTGGCAGGTTCAGAAGAATCTGCCCACGGTGGCGGAGACCCTGGAGAAGGCTGCCGCCCAGGTGGTGGGCCACGCCGTCCACGTTACCGGCTGCGGCCGCACCGATGCCGGGGTTCACGCTCGGTGCTATGTGGCCAATTTCCGCACCTCCTCTACCATCCCTGTGGACAGGCTCCCTTATGCCCTCAACACCCATCTGCCCTGCGATATTGTAGTGACCCGGGCCTTTGAGGTGAACGAGAACTTCAACGCCATCGGCTCCTGTGTCCGCAAGGAGTATACCTACCAGATATACAACTCCCGGCTGAAGGACCCCTTCTATGTGGACCGGGCCTGGTTTTATCCCCGGCACCTGGACGAAGCGGTCATGCAGGCGGCGGCGGACCAGTTTGTGGGCACCCATGATTTCGCGGCGGTCCGCAGCGTGGGCACGGATGTCAAGTCCACGGTCCGCACCGTGTACTACTATAACGTGGAGCGCCGGGGAAACCTGGTGGTGCTGAAGGTCTGCGCCAACGGCTTCCTCTACAACATGGCCCGGGCCATGGCCGGTACGGTGGTCTACGCCGCGGAGGGGAAAATTCAGCCCTCCGAGATTGGTGCCATCCTGGACTCCGGTAACCGCACAGCGGCAGGCCCTACAGTGCCCCCCGGGGGACTGTACATGACCCACCTGTGGTACGATGACGGAATGGACAAGTTCGAGTGCGGCTGTGCCGATACATTCCAATCGGAATAAGCGGAGAAACGTCCTGGCAAATGCTGCCGGGGCGTTTTCTTAATAAATTGTTTTTCCTTTTTTCGTAAAGTTGTGCTATACTTTTGGAAAATGAGTGTGCGGGAACCGGTCTGCCCTTTTCGGACCGGGTTTTCGCGGCGGCAGTTCTGCCGCAAAAGGAGTGAAAAGGCTATGCAGCCAAAAATGTGTTCTAAGTGTAAAAAGAATGTGGCCGTTATTTTCATCAGCAAGGTGGAAAACGGCGTGACCTTAAATGAGGGCTACTGCATTAAGTGCGCCCGGACCCTGGGCATTCCCCAGATCGACCAGGCCGTGAAGCAGATGGGCATTTCTGACGAGGATCTGGATATGATCTCCGATGAAATGAGCAGTATGTTCGGCCAGCGGGACGATTCCGAGGGGGAAGAGGACGAGGTGGACAGCCAGACCGCCACCTTTCCCCTGATGAACCAGCTCTTCGGCGGTATGCCAAAGCCTGCCAAGCAGCCGGAAAAGACCGAGGAAAAGGAGCCCAAAAAGGAAAAGAAGAGCAAGCATAAGTTCCTGGACAGCTATTGCATGGACCTGACAGCCCGTGCCCGGGAGGGCAAGCTGGACAAGGTCATTGGCCGGGATGTGGAGACCGAGCGGGTCATTCAGATCCTGAACCGCCGCCAGAAGAACAACCCCTGCCTGGTTGGCGAGCCCGGCGTGGGCAAGACCGCCATTGCCGAGGGCCTGGCCCAGAGAATTGCGGCAGGGGATGTGCCCTACAAGCTGCGGGACAAAGAGGTATTCCTGCTGGACCTGACGGCGCTGGTGGCGGGCACCCAGTTTCGGGGCCAGTTTGAGAGCCGTATGAAGAGCCTGATCACGGAGATCAAGGCCTGCGGCAATATTATTCTGGTCATTGACGAGGTGCACAACCTGGTTGGCGCGGGAGATGCCGAGGGTAGCATGAACGCCGCCAATATCTTAAAGCCGCCCCTGTCCCGGGGAGAGATTCAGGTCATTGGCGCGACAACCTTCAATGAGTACCGCAAGTACATTGAGAAGGACGCGGCCCTGGAGCGCCGGTTCCAGCCTGTGTCCGTGGCGGAGCCCACTATTGAGGAGGCCTGCCAGATTTTGCAGGGCATTTCCAAGACCTATGCCCAGTTCCACGGGGTTTCCATTTCCCCGGAAATTGCCCGCCAGTGCGTCATCCTCTCCGAGCGCTATATTACGGACCGCTTCCTGCCGGATAAGGCCATCGATCTGCTGGACGAGGCTTGCTCCGATGTGAACCTGCGCAGCAAGGAGATTTCCCAGCTGGCAGAGCTGAAAAAGGAACGGGACGATTACGAGCTGGAGCTAAAAATGCTCAACGACGATGCCGAGAATACGGATTTCGAGCGCCTGGCCACCATCCGTAGCCGCCTGTGTCAGCTGGCGGCGGACATCGAGGCGCTGGAAAAGGAGCCCGCGCCTGCCGTGACCATGGACAATCTAGCCCGGATCATCGAGCTGTGGACAAAAATCCCCGCTTCCAAGATCAAGGCCCAGGAGTATCAGCAGCTCAAGACCATGGAGGACCGCCTGAAAGCCCACATTGTGGGGCAGGACCACGCCATTGAGGCGGTGACCCGGGCCATCCGCCGGAATCGGGTGGGTATCTCGCCCAAGCGCCGTCCGGTATCCTTCATCTTTGCTGGTCCCACCGGCGTGGGTAAAACGGAACTAGTGAAGTGCCTTGCAAACGACATGTTCGACAGCGTGGATGCGCTGGTGCGTTTGGATATGTCCGAATATATGGAGAAGCACACGGTCTCCAAGCTGATCGGTTCGCCTCCCGGCTATGTGGGCTATGACGAGGCGGGCCAGCTGACTGAGACCATCCGCCGCAAGCCCTACAGTGTGGTGCTGTTCGATGAAATCGAGAAGGCCCACCCGGATGTGATGAACATTCTTTTGCAGGTGCTGGACGACGGCCGCATCACCGATGCCCAGGGCCGGGTGGTGAATTTTGAAAATACCATCATCGCCATGACCTCCAACGCCGGCTCCGAGGGCGGTGTCGGCGGCATGGGCTTTGGCCGCACGGATCAGGACCAGGTGAAGGAGAAAACCATGAAGGCCCTGCAGGGCTTCCTGCGCCCGGAATTCCTGAACCGGGTGGATGAGATCATCACTTTCAATCACCTGAACAAGGAGGACTTCCTGTCCATTGCGGATATTATGCTGGAGGAGCTGCGCCAGAGCCTTGCCAATCGGGGTCTGACCTTCACCTGGACGAATGAGGTCCGGCAGCATCTGGTGGACAGCGCTTTCTCCGTGACCTACGGCGCAAGAAATCTGCGCCGTACCATTCAGAAGGAGCTGGAGGACCCCATCAGTGAGGCGGTCATCGACAGCTTTGAGCGCCCCATCACCGGCATTTCCGCCCGGATGGAGGATGGAAAGATACACCTGGACACCCAAGAGGTCTAAACTTTTTCGGCGGCACTGCCAGTGTAGGCGGTGCCGCCGATTTTCGACTTTAGAGGTCCTGAAATTTGTCGGACAGGGTGTCCGAAACCCTCCAGGCCATGTCTTCCATCTTGTCCGCTGCCTTGGCGGCCAGCTTCCGGGTGGGATTGCTGCGGGGCATCATCAGCACCGCCACCATCCCCACGGCGGCCCCCAGTCCGGCGGAAATCGCCCAGCCTTTTACATCCATATGGGATTCCTCCTTCCCCTTGTGTTGCAGCAATAGTATGCCCCCAAAAGAAAAAGCCAAACTGGAAGCTTTTTCTCCTTCGCTCTTTCTTTTCCGGGGAAACTATGCTATACTGGCAAAAAAGAAACCATGGGAGGAAGACAGATGTCGGTGGATGCGCTGCAGGAGAGAATTCGGAAGCGAAAATGCGCTTTGGTGGTGGATCTGACGGTTCTGCCCGGTGCGCTGCCCCCGGAATTTGGAGAGATGCCTTTCCCAGAAGGGTACCGCGGCTATGTATCTGCGCTGCTGAAGGGACTGAAGGGAATGGTCCCCGGTGTCCGCTTCCGCGTGAGTGCCTTTGCGCTGCTGGGGGCGGAGGCCCTGGCGGTGCTGCCGGAGCTCACGAGACAGGCATCGGAGCTGGGCTACTATGTGCTGATGGAAGCGCCGGAGCTTGGCAGCCGGGAGCTGGCGGAGCTGGCCGCCCAGCGCCTTTTGGGCCTGGACAGCGCCTACCGGTGCGACGGGGTGCAGATTCCCTTTTACGCCGGAAGCGACGTGCTGACCCCCTTTTTGCCCTACTGCGAGAAGGAGAAAAAGGATGTGTTTGTCTCCGCCCGGACCCCCAACCGGTCCGCGCCGGAGCTTCAGGACCTGCTCACTGGCACCCGCCTGGTCCACATGGCCGCGGCAGACCGGGTCAGCCGCTATGCCGAGGCCCTGCCGGGGAAATTCGGCTATTCCCGGGTGGGCATTCTGGCCTCCGCCGGGGCGGCGGACAGTCTGAAAAATCTGCGGGCCAAGTATCCCGGCCTGTTCCTGCTGGCAGACGGCCTGGATTACCCCAGCGCCAATCTGAAAAATGTATCCCTTGCCTTCGACAAGCTGGGCCGGGGCGGGGCCTACTGCGCCGGAGAGATGGTGACTCTGGCCTGGCGGCAGGGAGAGAACCCAGACCCTATCGCCGCGGCAGCCGCCGAGGTGGAGCGGCAGAAGAAGGGCCTGCAGCGCTACATTACATTCCTCTAAGGAAACTCTGAATCAATCGTCCGCGGCTGGACGGCGAATCTTTTGTCTCCAGCTCTTGCCGATTTCATCAGAGCTTCCCGAAAATTTTTGGCTGCCCCAAGGGGCAGCCAAACTGCGTTATCGGTTGTTTCCTGTTGTGTTTTCGGTGTTCTCGCTGCCGAGGGGGGCGCTGGTTTCCTCCATGGTGCTGTCCGTGGGGGTAGTATCCAGGGGGCCGTTGCCGTTGTCGGCGGTGGGCTGGGTTGCCTGGGTCGCCTGGGTTGTGGGTGCGGTGGTGGCCTGGGTTTCCGGAACCGTGGTCATGGGAACAGTGGTTGCCGGTGCGTTCCCGCCGCGGCAGGCCGTCAGCAGGCACAGAAGCAGTACCAGTACCGTCAGAAAGGAAATACGCTTTTTCATCATTCGTCTCCTCCAAATCAACTTGATTCAGGGCTATTATTGCCAGAGCATCCGGCTTTTACGCAGGAAAATACAAAATGTAAAAAGATTTTTTTCCTGTTGCTATTTTGTCACTTTGAATGTATAATAGCCCTGCGTAACAAAACATAATAAAAGGGGAGAACCGCTTTGAAAAAGCTTTCTGTCAAGAAGGACGTGGCCTGTATGGCCTGTCTGGAATGTGTCCGCGCCTGCTCCACTGCGTTCTATAAGGAGTTCAACGAGGACTACAGCTGTGTCCGCATTGTCGCAAAAGGCGACGGCGCAAAGCCCAATGTCTGCATCCAGTGCGGCAAGTGCGCAAAGGTCTGTGAGCATGAGGCCATTACCCAGAATCCCAAGACCGGCGTGTACATGATCAATAAGAAGAACTGTGTCAGCTGCGGCAAGTGCGTAGAAGTCTGCCCCATGAAGGTCATGGTTCTGAAGCCCGAGAACCCCGTTTCCAAGTGCATTGCCTGCGGCATCTGCGTCAAGGCCTGCCCCATGGACGTGCTGGAAATCGTAGAAAAGTAATTTTTACAGCAATTGGGTGGCCGTTTCGGCGGCCCAATTGTTGTTTTTTAGCGGTTCGCACCGGAAAGCCGGAAACGGTGGAAAAATGTCATTTTACAAATTCGGAGGAATACAATGAGCAAAGGCGGACATTTTCTGGCACAGCAGCCGGAGAAGAAGACTAAGCCCTGGGTTGTCGTGGTTGCGGTGATTCTGGCGGTGGTTATTCTGATCGGCGCGCTGGGCACTTGGTTTGTGATTTCCAAGATGAACAAGATTCAGCGGGCAGAGCGGACTGACAACAACCTGTCGGCGGACGATCTCAGTGGACTGCTGGCAGAGGACGACCAGCCTGCCACAGAGGCGACCACAGCGCCCACAACCGCGACAGAGCCGAAGGACACCAAGACGGACTATGGCAAAACCGGCAAGGTGCTCAATGTGCTTCTGATCGGTCAGGATGCCCGGGAGGGAGAGGAGAGCAAGAACGCCGATACTATGCTCCTTGTAACCGTGAATAAGGAGACAAAGACCATCAACATGACCTCCTTCCAGCGCGACAGTCTGGTTTACATCCCCACGGTCAAGGATAAAAACGGTACGGAGCACTCCGGACGCACCAAGATGACCCTGGCCTACGCCCTGGGCTATAAGTGGGGCGGCGACCTGGGCGCTATGGAGATCATTGATAAGGTCATTGAGCGGAACTTCGGTGCCATCGTGGATAAAAACATCGAGGTCAATATGGAGGCCTTTGATGCCTGTATTGACGCGTTGCATGGCGTGACCATCGACCTGACAGAGGACGAGGTCACATACATGAACGACTACTTCAAGGACTATGACGACCGTGTCTTTACTGTGGGCTCCAATGATCTGGACGGCTGGGCCGCGGAGGTCTATGCCCGGACCCGCCACTCCAGCAATGGAGACAACGATTTCAACCGGACCAACCGCCAGAGAGCCGTTGTGGCGGCTGTGCTGGAAAAGGTGAAGAAAATGAGCCTGCTGGAGGTCAACAATTTGATTGACCAGCTGCTTCCCATGGTCCTGACAGACATGAGCAATACCGACATGACTACCTATGTCACAGAGCTGCTGCCCCTGCTGCCGGAGATGACGCTGGAGTCTCTCCAGTGTCCCAATGCCGACATGGATATGTACGGCAAGGTCATCGACCTGTTTGGCGACGGTTCCCAGCATGCCGTGCTGTACTTTGACGAGGCAAAGGCCAAGGCCATTGTGACAGCCATTACGGAAGCTGATTGATTGTATAGCGCCGCTGCCCAGCCGCAGCGGCGCTTTTCGGAAAGGAAAGACGTTATGAACAATCTTCTCATGTACAATATCCCGCCGGAAAAGTCCCGGAAGATCAAGGCCATCGCTTTGCAGCTGGGCTTTCGCATCCGGGTGGTCAAGCCGGAGGAGCAGGGCCTTGCTGTGGGCTGCCTGGCGGGCCTGCCGGTGCAGGAAGGTGAGGGCGGCGCGGAGCCCTTCACGGATGAAATGCTGGTGCTCTGCGGTGTAGAGGGCCAGGCTTTCCATGCGTTCCTGTCCCAGCTGCGGGCGAAAAAAGCCCCGGTCACCCTGAAAGCCGTCCTGACCGAGCACAACGCTGCCTGGACCTCCTCCAAGCTCCACGCCTCCCTCCTGCAAGAGCACCAGGCCATTCAGACCACAGGCCAAAGCGCCCATACCCCAGAATAAATTCCGTCCCGAAGGGACACCACATCCGCCCGGTACGGGCGATTTCACCCGATCTTTGATTGAATTTCACCTGGCCTATTGGCCGGATTTCACCGAGGCCGCTGCGAAAAGCAGCGGCCTCTTTGCATGTCCCCCGAGACAGGCACATACAATGCACCAAAGGAGGCGGGCCCATGGATGCTTTTTGGCAGTCGTTTCTGAATGTGCTGCCCCCGTGGATGCGGGAGTCGGTGGACAGGCTGGGGCGGCAGGGGCTTCGGCAGCTGCGGCTGCGGCTGGGGACGGAGCCCAGGCTGGAATTTCAACGGGGTCTCTGGCAGCTGCCCCAAAAGGTCACCCAGGAGGATTTGGATTTCTGTGTCAACGCCGCCAGCAATTATTCCCCTTGGTCCGTGGCCTCCGCCCGGCAGGGGTATCTCACCCTCTCCGGTGGCCACCGCATGGGGCTGTGCGGCGAGGCGGTTGTGAAGGACGGCGCGGTGACCGGATTCCGGCATGTGTCCTCTTTGTGCCTCCGGGCGGCCAGGGACCTTTCCGGTATTGCCCCGGAGGACTGCGGAAAGCTGGGCTCCACCTTGATTTTGGGTGCCCCCGGCTGGGGGAAGACCACGTTGCTGCGGGACCTCTGCCGGAGGCTGGCCGGAGAATTTTCTGTGGCGGTGGTGGACGAGCGGGGAGAGCTGTTCCCGGAAGGGTTCTCCCGGGGGCCGGGGCTGGATGTACTAACCCTCTGCGGGAAGGAAACGGGCATGGAAATGGTTCTCAGAACCATGGCGCCAGATTATATTGGTCTGGACGAGATCACCGCCGAGGCGGATGTCCGGGCGCTGATCCGGGCCGCGGGCTGCGGGGTTCGGCTGCTGGCCACGGCCCATGCCGCCAGCCTGGAAGATCTGTACAGCCGCCCCTGCTACCGGACGCTGGCGCAGAGCGGGATTTTTCAGACGGTGCTGCTGCTATCGGAGGACAAGACGTTTCACAGGGAAAGGATGGAATCATGGAGTACAAATGGATCGGCGCAATCCTGGTCATCGGCGGCTGCGGCGGGTTCGGCTTCTCCGTAGCCCGGGAGGCAAGGTCTCTGGAAAAGCTGCTGCGGCAGCTGCTGGAGACGCTGGACTTTATGGAGAGCGAGCTCCAGTACCGCTTGACGGCTCTGCCGGAGCTGTTTCAGCTCTGCGGCCTGCGGACTACAGGCTGCCTGCGGCGGCTGTTTTTGGAGCTTGCCGGGGAGCTGGACAAGCGTTCTGCCCCCCAGGTGGAGCAATGCCTGCGGGCGTGCCTGGATAGGCAGCCTGGGATTCCCGGCAGACTCCGCAGACTGATCTACCAGCTGGGAAAATCCCTGGGCCGGTTCGATCTTCCGGGGCAGCTGAAGGGCATCGCTGCCGCCAAGGAAAGCTGCAAGCGGGAGCTGCGGGAGCTGGAGCGGAACCGGGAGCAGCGGCTGCGGAGCTACCGGACCCTGGGCCTGTGCGCCGGGGCCGCCTTGGCGGTGCTGCTGATCTGACTATGGACATTGATCTGATTTTTAAAATTGCCGCCATCGGCATTATCGTATCCATCCTCAACCAGGTGCTCTCCCGTTCCGGCCGGGAGGAGCAGGCCACCATGACCACCCTTGCGGGGCTGGTGGTGGTGCTGATGATGCTGGCACAAAAAATCGCGGAGCTGTTCGATCTGGTAAAGACCCTGTTTGATTTCTGATGGAAGTATTTTGGAAATGCGCCGCGGCCATTCTGCTGACGGTGATTCTGGATCTGGCGCTGAAAAAGCAGGAGAAGGATATGTCCACCGTTTTGACGGCTGCCGTCATTGTCATGGCGGCGGCGGCCTCGTTAAAGCTCCTGGAGCCAGTGCTCTCTCTGCTCCACCGGCTGCGTCAGGTTGGAAATCTGGAGGAGGATGCTCTTTCTGTGCTGCTGAAGGCCACGGGTCTGGGCCTCGCGGCGGAGACGGCGGGCTTTGTATGCAGCGACGCGGGAAACGAGGCGCTGGGCAGGCTGGTGCGGTTCCTGGGGACGGCTGCCATCCTGTGCCTGTCCGTGCCGCTGTTTTCGGGGCTGCTGGACTGTGTTTTGGAGATGGTGGGGGGATCGTGAGAAAGCTTTGGATCGGCCTCATGCTGCTGCTGTTTCTGATTACGCCGGTGCGGGCGGAGTTTACTGCACCCCAGGTCCCGGAGGCCGGCCGAAAGCTGATGCCCGCGCAGACGGAGAATTTTTCGGAGGGCCTGCGGCAGATTTTGGGGGAGCTGCTGCCCATTGTGCGGCCGGAGTTGGCCCAGGGCCTGCGAACCGGCGGGGCGCTGATTGCCGCCTGCCTGCTTCTGTCGCTGCTGCGCTCCTGCTGCGATCAGCTGTCCCACACGGCGGATCTTGTGGGGGCGGTGGCCATTGCGGGGCTCCTGTTTTCCGGGGCCCACGCCATGATCCGCCTGGGGGCGGACACGGTGCAGACCGTCAGTGAATACGAAAAGCTCCTGCTCCCCACGGCCACGGCGGCTATGGCCGCCCAGGGGGGCGTTGGCTCTGCCACGGCGCTGTATGCCGGAACGGCCCTTTTCAATACGGTGCTCACCAGCCTCTTGGTACGGCTGCTGCTGCCGGTGCAGTATTTCTACCTGGCCGCCGCCACCGCCGCCGCGGCATTGGGAAACGATGTGCTGAAAAATTTGAAGAAGGCTATGAAGGATCTGCTCCTCTGGTGCCTGAAGACCATGACCTCTTTATTCACGGCCTATCTCGGCATCACCGGCGTGGTCAGCGGCACCACCGATGCGGCGGTGCTGAAGGCCGCCAAAACCGCCATCTCCACGGTGGTTCCGGTGGTGGGCGGTATCCTGGCCGATGCCTCCGAGGCCGTGCTGGTGGGGGCGGGGCTGGCCCGCAACGCCGTAGGCATTTACGGTATCCTGGCGATTCTGGCGGTGGCCCTGGGACCTTTCGCCCGGATTGGAACACAGTTTTTGATCCTGCGGGGTGCGGCCTGCCTCTGCGCTGTCTTCGGCGGGAAAAGAGAGACGGACCTTATAGAGGACTTTTCCGAGGTTATGCGGATGCTTCTGGGAATGACGGGGGCCATGTGCCTGCTGGGAATCGTCAGCTCCGTGTGCTTCCTGAAGGGGGTGCGCTGATGGCGGCGCGGTATGTGCTGTCACTGATCGCGGCGGCGCTGGCAGGGGGTATCCTGACAGGCCTGCTTCCCGGGGGCAGCTGCGGCAGGGCGCTGAAGCTGCTGTGCGGTGTCTTTCTGCTGGCGGCGGTGCTGCGCCCGGTGGGAAAGCTGGAGCTGCCGGATGTCGGCGCCTGGCTGGAAAACCTGGATCGAGAGGCGGAGGCCGCCGCCCGGGCCGGCGAGGATTCCATCGAGGCCCAGAGACGGCAGGTCATATCGGACCGTCTGGAAGCATATATCTTGGACAAAGCGGCGGGGCTGGGCCTGGAGGCCGCCGTGGAGCTGACGCTGGACGAAAACGGTCTTCCAGACTCCGCGGCACTGACAGGCACCTGGACACAGACGCAGCGGGAACAAATGGAGCGTATTTTGGAGGAGGACCTGGGAATCCCGAAGGAGCGGCAGCGATGGCAGTCAAATTAGAGGAACTGAAGGAATTCCTGAAAAAGAACCGCTATGTGGCGCTGGTGCTGCTGTGCGGCGTGGTGCTTATGTGCCTGCCCCAGCGGCAGAAGACGAACACCGCTCCAATGCAGACGGAACCGTCCGCGGAGCAGGCGGACCTGGAGCAGCGGCTGGAGATAATTCTGGCCCAGGTGTCCGGCACCGGGGCGGTGCGGGTGCTTCTGACCCGGGACAGCTCCGGGGAGACGGTCTACCAGACGGACAGCACGGAGGATTCGGATGCCGCCTCTCAGAGCAGCCGAACCCAGACGGTGCTGCTGTCCGATGGCAGCCGGCAGGAGACGGGGCTGGTCCGGCAGCGGCAGGAGCCTGTCTACCGGGGGGCCGTGGTGGTCTGCCAGGGCGCGGGTGCGCCCGCTGTGAAGCTGGCGGTGGTGGAGGCGGTGGCGGCGGCCACCGGGCTGCCGACCAATCGTATAACGGTACTGAAAATGAAGTAGGGGGGCTTTCTTGTGAAAATCTGGAAGAAGAATCTGATTGCGGCGGCCATCCTGGTCACGGTCTGCGCGGGGATCTACGTCAACTGGCTTTACGCCGGGGGGAAGGACACCCAGTCCTTGAGCGAGACATTGGACACCCAGAAGGTCATGAGTGACGAGGATCTGGCGGTATCCGATGACATGGCTTCCATCATGGCGGGGCAGACGGAGGATACTACCGCCAGCAGCTATTTCGCGGCGGTGCGGCTGTCCCGCCAGCAGGCGAGGGACGATGCCATCAACCTGCTTCAGGAGGCGGCCAGCTACTCCGGGGACAGCAAGGCGGCGGAGTCCGCGGCGGACCTGGAGGACATTGTCCAGACGGCCCTCAGCGAGGCCCAGATCGAGAGCCTGATCATCGCCAAGGGCTATGCCGACTGCGTGGCCTACATGAGCCCGGACGGCATCTCCGTGGCGGTATCCGCCCCGGAGGGCGGCTTGCAGCAGCAGGACGTGGCGGTAATTGCCGATGTGGTGATGAGCCAGTCCGGGTACAACTTAGACAGCATCCGTGTGGTGGAAGTACAGTAATTTTTCAGCCGCTTGTTTCCCAAGAAGGGAGGCAGGCGGCTTTTTTTTGGAGAATTTGTCCGAAAAGCCGGAAAAACAGGCGCTTTCCCGGAAAGAATCGGGAAAAATAGGGGTGGAAATCCGGCGGCTTTTATGGTATTATATGCTAAAGTGACTATGAAAAGGGGGAAACGGCAAAAGATGAACTGGATGCAGAGCGTACTGTATGGCTTCCTGTCCGGCGTGGCGGAAGTCCTGCCGATTTCTTCCCGGGCCCACGGCATTCTGCTGCTGAAGATCTTCGGGGCCTCCGGCAACAGCAATCTCATGCTGCTTCTGATGCACCTTGCCATGCTGGCGGTGTTCTATGTCAGCAGCCGCGCCCAGCTGACCCGGATCAGCCGCGCTCTGGCCCTGGCCCGGATTCCCAAGAAAAAGCGCCGCCGTCCCCTGGATGTGAAAAGCCTGATGGACTTCCGCCTGATCCGCACCATGTCCATTCCCGTGATTCTGGCATTTTTCTTCTACAATTCCGTCTCCGCTCTGGCAGGGAGTCTGCTGGCTGTGGCGGTGCTGCTGCTGCTCAACGGCCTGATTCTGTACATCCCTCAGTTTCTGCCCACCGGCAACAAGGATTCCCGCACCCTCAGCCGTCTGGAAGGATTGCTGATGGGCCTGGGCGGCGCGCTGTCCGTGCTGCCGGGGATCTCCGGCATCGGTGCCATGGTCTCCGTGGGCTCTGTCTGCGGCGTGGATCGGAAGTACGCGCTGGACAGCGCTTTGATTGTCGGCATCGTGATCTCCGCCGCAACGGTGGTCAATGACGCGGTGCGGCTGGCATCCAACGGCATGGATGGGCTGACCTTCGGCATTGTGGTGATCTATGCGGTCTCCGCCTTTGCAAGCTTCCTGGGGGGACTTCTGGGGGTCAAGCTGCTTCGGTCCCTGGTGGCGGAGCACAGCTTTTCGATTTTTGCGTTTTACTGCTGGGGCCTTGCCCTGTTTACATTCTTTTTGAATCTGGTTGCGTGAGAAGGAGGACCTGGCATGGCTGAGAAGAAGCCGTCTACCCGTGCGGACAAGATTGCCGCAAATTCCAAAACAAAGCCTGCCGCCGGAAAAACCGGCGGCAAATCTACCCCCAAATCCACCCCGCCGAAGAAACGCGCCCCGGAGAAGGTGAAAAAGAGCAATCAGGATTTCGCCGGGGGCCTTGCCCCCAATGTTCTGTTTGCGGTGCTCAGCGCGGCGCTGTTTGTGCTGTTCCTGGTCATCGCCGTAAACCCGGACGGGGCCCTGCTGGTGGCCTTGAAATCCGTGATCCTGGGCCTGCTGGGGCAGGCGGGATTCTATTTTTCCATTCCCGCCCTGGTGTATCTGTTTATCATCCAGACCTTCGGCAGGAAGCACGCGCCTGCCATGCGCAGCTTCTGCGTGATTGCCTTTGTCTTCCTGTGCGGCAGCATCTACCATCTGGCAGTGCAAAAGCAGGGCATGGCCCAGGGCTTTGCCGTCATTGCGGATCTCTATACCGGCGGCCTGGACGGGCGCACCGGCGGTGTGCTCTGCGGCGGACTGGCCATGCTGATCCGCTGGGCCTGCGGCAACGTGATTTCCTACCTGATTTTGGGGCTGGCTGCCGTACTGACCCTGCTGGGCTCCATGCAGATCACCATTCCCAGCATTGTGCGGGCCATTGCCAACCGTCCCAGGGACACCTGGGAGGAAGCGGACGAGGAAGACAGCTATGTAGAGCCTGCCGCGGCTATGGTGAACCACATTGCCAATAAGCGCATCGAGCAGAAACGCCGCCGCCAGCTGCCCCCACAGGCAGAGCAGACGGTGATCCCGGAGGTATTCCAGGAGGAGCCGCCGCGGCCCCAAAAGCAGCCCCGTCCGGCGGCGGCCCCGCAGACGGCCCAGAGTGGGGCCCCTGCAGCCCCGCAGCTGCCTCAAAAGGACACTGGAACCCCGTCTCGTGCCGCGGATGTGATGAATACCATCGGATTGGATATTGACGCGCCGATGTATCCTGCCCAGCCCAAGGGAATCCCTGTGGAAAAGGCACCCCTGGAGCTGGAGCGGGAGGTGCCTGCTTCTAAGCCGGAGCCCATCCCGAATGAGATGCCGCCCCTGGTGCGGAAAGCTTCCCAGGAGCCGGAAAAGAAGCCGGAGCCGCCCCGTACCCAGGAGCCGCCGAAGCGTGCCCCGGAGGCGGAGAATGGGGAGAAGCCCGGAAAGGTGACCACCAAGGATGCGGCCGAGTCCGCCCGCCAGGTGGCGGCGGAGATCGCCCAGACCCAGGAGACCCCCCAGGCGGCCTACTGCTTCCCGCCCATGGAGCTGCTACGCCGCCCGGTGAGCGCCAGCGCCGATGGCACGGAGGAGATGCGGGAGAATTCCCGCCGCCTGAATGAGACCCTGGCCAGCTTCCGGATTGATGCCCACATCATCAATGTGACCCGGGGCCCCAGCGTCACCCGGTACGAGGTGGAGCTGGACAAGGGCGTCCGCCTCAGCAAGCTGACCTCCTGCGCCGATGATATCGCTTTGAGCCTGGGCGCTTCCGGCGTGCGAATCGCGGCGGTCCCCGGGAAAATCTCCATCGTGGGCATCGAGGTGCCCAACCGCACCGTTACCACCGTCTCCCTGCGGGAGGTCATCGACTCCCCGGAGTTTGCCAAAGCAAAATCCAAGTCCTCTTTCTCCGTGGGCAAGGATATCAGCGGCAACTGCATCGTGGGCAATATCGCGAAAATGCCCCATATGCTGATTGCCGGTACCACCGGTTCCGGTAAATCCGTCTGCATGAACTCTATCATCATCAGCCTGCTCTACAAGGCGGGCCCGGAGGATGTGAAGCTCATTATGGTGGACCCCAAGATGGTGGAGCTCGGCATTTACAACGGGATTCCTCAGCTGCTGATTCCCGTGGTCACCGACCCCAAGAAGGCCGCGGGCTCCCTGCAATGGGCGGTGACGGAAATGCTGCGCCGGTATAAGCTTATGTCCGACGTGGGCGTTCGAGATTTGGAATCCTACAACAGCATCATGCTCTCCGAGGAGGGCGGGCAAAAGCTGCCCCAGATCATCGTGATTATTGACGAGCTGGCAGACCTGATGCTGGTTGCTGCCAAAGAGGTGGAGGACTCCATCTGCCGCATTGCCCAGATGGGCCGTGCCGCCGGAATGCACCTGATTATTGCCACCCAGCGTCCATCCGCGGATGTGATTACCGGCCTGATGAAGGCCAATATTCCCTCCCGCATCGCCTTCTCCGTGGCCTCCGCCATGGAATCCCGGATCATTCTGGATACCCAGGGTGCGGAAAAGCTGGTGGGCAAGGGCGATATGCTCTATGCCCCCATCGGTTGCGGCAAGCCCCTCCGGGTTCAGGGCTGCTTTGTCACGGACAGCGAGGTTGAGGCCGTGGCGGGCTTTGTGAAAGAGCACTATGTGGCGGACTATAACCAGCAGGTGCTGGAGGAGATCGAGAAAAAGGCCCAGCAGACCGGAAAGGGCAAGGCCGCTGCCGCGGACCCGGAACCCACGGATGCCGAGCTGGAGGGGGATGAGATGCTCCCTGCCGCGGTGGACGTGATTCTGGAAACGGGACAGGCCTCCGTCTCCATGCTTCAGCGGCGGCTGAAACTGGGCTATGCCCGGGCCGCCCGCATTGTGGACGAGATGGAGGAGAAGGGCATCGTGGGCCCCTTCCAGGGCTCCAAACCCAGAGCCATCCTGATTACCAAGGAACAGTGGGCCGCCCGCAACGGCGGAGGGCCCCTGGATGACGAACCGGTTCCGGAGGAACTGGAATAACCGCAGCTACCCCGGGAAGAGAAGCGGACTGTTTCTCTTCCCGGGGCATCTCTTTACAGAATTTGCATTGCTATTTCCCGGAAAGTATGCTATACTGTACAGAAGTATACACCCGGAGGCGTTTATGACTGAATTGACTGCTTTTCAGCGGAAAACCGCTGATATTTTTCCGGAAATCTCCCTGTGCTTCGGGGAGCCCCTGTTCAAGCACACATCCTTCCGCATCGGCGGACCGGCGGAGGTGATGGCGTTTCCAAAGACGAAAGAGGAATTATCCCTGCTGTTAAATAAGTCCGCATTATTGGACTGTAAGCCTGCTATTCTGGGCGCAGGAACCAACGTACTGGCCCCGGACGCGGGAATGCCGGGGCTTGTGATCTGCCTGAAGGACTGCCTGTCCGGCATGGAGCGGCTGGACGATACCCGTGTCCGCTTTGCAGCCGGTGTGACCATGGCCCGGGCCGCCGTCTTTGCGGCCAAGCAGGGCCTCAGCGGCCTGGAATTTGCCCACGGCATCCCCGGCACAATAGGCGGCGGCGTGTATATGAACGCCGGGGCTTACGGTTCGGATATCTCCGCCGTCTGCCGGGAGGCAGAGCTGATGGATGCCGCTGGAAAGATCCGAACGGTCCGGGCGGAGAACCTGGACTTTTCCTATCGTCACAGCGCGCTGGAAAACTCCGGGGAGATCGTTGCCAGCGCGGTATTTGCGCTTACCCCTGCCGCCCCGGAGGCCATTCAGGCGAAAATGAAAGAGCTCCAGGCCAAGCGCATTGCTTCCCAGCCCCTGAACCTGCCCTCTGCCGGGTCCGCCTTTAAGCGGCCCAGCCGGGGTTATGCCGCCGCCCTAATTGAACAGGCGGGGCTGAAGGGCTTCCGGGTGGGCAACGCCGCCATTTCCGAAAAACACGCGGGCTTTGCCGTCAATCTGGGCGGGGCCACCGCTGCCGATGTCCGCTCCCTGCTCTCCCAGGTGGCGGACCGGGTGGAGGCGCAGTCCGGCATCCGCTTGGAGCCGGAAGTTCGCATCTGGTAAAAAAGAAAGAGGGAAATCCATGCAATCCTTTTCCGCCGCCGCAAAGGCAGAGATTTGCCGGGAGCTGCCCCAGAGCAATTGCTGCGCCCTGGCAGAGTGCTTTGGAATCCTGCTGTTCTGCAACAGTTTCCAGGATGACTGCATTAAGATTATTACTGAGAGCCAGGATTTTGGAAAACTGCTCCCGAAGCTGTTCCGCAAGGCCTTTGGCATCTCTTTCGACCAGCTGCCGGAGGAGGGCACCCAGGGAAAGCTGACCTACGCCATTACCACCCGTGAAAAGATCGCTTCCATTATGGAGGCCTTCGGTTTTACCCGGGGGGATACCCTAGCCCTGCACATCAATTTGGCCGTGGTGGAGGAGGACTGCTGCAAGGGCGCGTTCCTGCGGGGGGCCTTCCTGGCAGGCGGCAGCGTAACCCACCCGGCGAAGGCCTATCATCTGGAATTTACCACCACCCACCAGAGCGTGGCGAGGGAATGTTATATGCTGCTCCATGAGACCATGGGCTTCTATCCGAAGACTGCCGGGCGGGCGGGGGCCCAGGTGCTGTATCTCAAGCAGAGCGACCTCATTTCGGACTTTCTGACCTTCCTGGGTGCGCCGGTGGCGGCTATGGGCATTATGGAGGCCAAGCTGGAAAAAGAGCTGAACAATCAGGTCAACCGCTGCTGCAACTGCGATGATGCCAATACCTCCAAGGTGGTGGAGGCCGCCCAAGAGCAGCTGGGAGCCATCCGAACCCTGCGGGACCGGGGCCAGCTGGAAAAGCTCCCCGCCAAGCTCTTACAGGCGGCGGCTGCCCGGGAGGCCAACCCGGAAGCGTCTCTGTCCGAGCTGGCGGCCATGATGGAGCCCCCCATCACCAAGCCTGCCATGAACCACCGCTTGCAGCGGATTGTGGCCCTGTCCAAGGAGGAAAAACCATGAGCTTTGTGCATCTGCATGTCCACAGCGAGTACAGCCTTTTGGACGGTGCCTGCCGCATTGACGGCATGATGGACCGGGTGAAGGAGCTGGGGCAGACCGCCATCGCCCTGACGGACCACGGCGTGATGTACGGCTGTATTGATTTTTACAAAGCTGCCAAGGCCGCTGGCATCAAGCCCATCATCGGGTGCGAAGTCTATATGGCCCGCCGCCGGATGTCGGACCGCATCCATGGCATCGACAACGACCCCTTCCACTTGGTGCTGCTGTGCGAGAACCGCACCGGGTATGAGAATCTGTGCTATATCGTGTCAGAGGCTTTTCTCCACGGATTCTACGGCAAGCCCCGGGTGGACCTGGAGCTGCTGGAGGCCCGGCACGAGGGCCTGATCGCCCTGTCCGCCTGCCTGGGCGGCGCCATTCCCCAGGCCCTTTTGAATGAGGATTACGACCACGCAAAGTCGGTTGCTTTGGAGCTGTCCCATATCTTTGGGCCGGACCATTTCTATCTGGAGCTCCAGGACCACGGCATTGACAAGCAGCGGCCTGTGAACCAGGGCCTGCAGCGTCTGGCACGGGAGACGGGGCTGCCGCTGGTGGTGACCAACGATGCCCACTATCTGCGCAAAGAGGACGCGGATGTGCAGGATATTCTGCTGTGCATCCAGACGGGCAAGACCGTGGACGATCTGAACCGGATGCGGTTTGAGACCCAGGAATTTTACCTGAAAAGCGAGGAGGAGCTTCGCAGCCTGTTTCCGGGCTGTGACGAGGCCTTTGAGAATACCGCGAAAATCGCGGATATGTGCAATGTGGATTTCACCTTCCACGAATACCACCTGCCGGCTTACCCGGTGCCGGAGGGGTATACCAACGAGGAATATTTCCGAAAGCTCTGCTACGAGGGCTTCCGGGAACGCTATCCCAATGCCCCCAAGGAGTACCGGGAGCGCATGGAGTATGAGATCAGCGTCATCAGCTCCATGGGCTATGTGAACTACTACCTGATCGTCTGGGATTTCATCCACTATGCCAAGCAGACGGGCATTCCTGTGGGGCCGGGCCGTGGCTCCGGCGCGGGCTCCATTGTGGCCTACTGCATCCACATTACGGAAGTGGACCCCATGAAGTACGGCCTGATCTTCGAGCGCTTCCTGAACCCCGAACGGGTCAGCATGCCGGATTTTGATACGGATTTCTGCCAGGAGCGCCGGGGCGAGGTCATTGACTATGTTTATAGGAAGTATGGAGCGGACCATGTGGCCCAGATCGTCACCTTCGGCACCATGGCGGCCAGGGGTGCCATCCGGGATGTAGGCCGGGCACTGAACTTCACCTTTGCGGAAACGGACGTGGTGGCCAAGCTGGTTCCGGCAGGGCCCCATGTGACGCTGAAATCCGCATTGGAGGAATCGCCCCGGTTCCGGGAGCTCTATAATGGGGACGAGCGGGTGAAAAAGCTGGTAGACTCCGCCATGCGCCTGGAGGGAATGCCCCGGAACTCCTCCACCCATGCCGCGGGCGTGGTGATCACGGCGGACCCGGTGTGCACCTATGTGCCCCTGTCCAAAAACGACGATACGGTGGTTACCCAGTACACCATGACCACTATTGAGGAGCTGGGCCTGCTGAAGATGGATTTCCTGGGTCTGCGGAACCTGACGGTGATCCAGGACGCGGAGAAGCAGATTCAGCTCCTAAACCCGGCGTTTTCCATTGCGAATATCCCGGACAATGACCCGGAGACCTTTGACATGCTATCCGAGGGCAAGACCCAGGGCGTTTTTCAGATGGAGTCCGCCGGCATGACCGGCGTGTGCATCAGCATGCACCCCAGCTCCATTGAAGATATTACCGCTATTGTGGCGCTGTACCGTCCGGGGCCCATGGATTCCATCCCCCGGTTTGTCGCCAACAAGCTGGATGCCTCCAAGGTGACCTATAAGACACCGCTTTTGGAGCCCATTCTTCGGGTGACCTATGGCTGCATCGTGTACCAGGAGCAGGTCATTGAAATTTTCCGAACCCTGGGCGGCTACACCATGGGGCAGGCGGACAACATCCGCCGGGCCATTTCCAAAAAGAAGCTGAAGGTCATCGAGGCGGAGCGGAAGGTCTTCGTCTACGGTGACCCGGCCCAGAATATCTCCGGCGCCATTGCCAAGGGGGTCAGCGAGACAGCGGCCCAGTCCATTTATGACGAGATTGTCGACTTCGCCAACTATGCCTTCAACAAGTCCCACGCGGTGTGCTACGCCGTGGTGTCCTATCAGACGGCCTACCTCAAATGCCACTATCCCCGGCAGTATATGGCGGCGCTGATGACCTCCGTGCTGGATTCCGCCGTGAAGATCTCCGCCTACATTGCCGAGTGCAAGGAGCTGGGCATCGCCCTGCTGCCGCCGGATATCAACCATTCCCAGGACCATTTCTCCGTGGAGGAGGGCGGCATCCGCTTCGGCCTGGGGGCGGTGAAGAACATCGGCCGGGGCCTGATTCGCAGCATGGCCGCCAAGCGGCAGGAGGACGGGCCCTTCCGCTCTATGCAGAATTTCCTGGAGCGCATGGACGAGGGAGAGCTCAACAAGCGGGCCATGGAAAATCTGATCCGCTGCGGCGCGCTGGACTGCTTCGGCTATCACCGCAGCGAGCTCATCGGGGCCTATGAGGGCATGATGGATGCCATCGCCTCCAGCCGGAAGCGGAATCTGGATGGACAGATGGGCCTGTTTTCCATGCTGCCCTCGGACGATGGCCCTGGCCAGATGGAGATCCCACGGCGGGAGGAGTACTCCAAGGCAGAGCTGATGGCAATGGAAAAGGAGACCACCGGCATCTATCTCTCCGGACACCCCATGGATGACTACCGCAAATACCTGCAAAACACCCATGTCATCCCCATTGGCGATCTGATGGACGAGGAGAAGCACTTTGCGGACGATCAGACCGTCAGCGTGGCGGGCATTGTCCAGACGGTGAAAACCAAGACCACCCGCAACAATTCCATGATGGCCTATGTGACATTGGAGGACGATACGGCATCCATCGAAATGCTGGCCTTTTCCAGCGTCATTGGTCAGTACGGCGGCTATATCCGGGAGAACAGCGCGGTGGTTGTCACCGGACGGCTGTCTCTGCGGGATGACAAGGAGCCACAGATTCTGATTAACCGGGTCCGGCCCATTTCGGACTACACGGAGGGCCAGCCCCCCCAGGCCCAGCGGCCCCAGCCGCGGCCGGTGCAGAATCAGACCCTCTATCTGCGGCTGCCCAGTGAGACGGGAAAGCTGTTTCCCAAGATTCGGGCCATCCTCAATATGTTCCCCGGCACTCAGAAGACGGTGCTGTTCTTCGAGGACACCCGGGCCAGACGGGGCACCGTCTGCGAATTCCGGGAATCCATGCTGACAGAGCTGGAAAATGTCCTGGGCCAGGGGAATGTTGTGCTGAAATAGCTTTTCATTTTGAAAAAATGTGTTATAATGTTCTGTGATCAAAGGAAGGGAGCGGATGCCGTGAAAAAGAGAATATGGATGGCTGCCATGCTGCTGTCGCTGGCGTTTCTGTCCGGCTGCGGCTACCGCACCGTGGAGGATATGTACCAGATTCCCCGGCGGGCACAGGAATATACCCAGCTGCAGCGGACCATTGAGCAGGCCATGGAAGGCCTGAGCTTTGCCTCCCCTACCTATGGAGACAACCAGCAGACCGTCCAGAGCGCGGACCTGGACGGGGACGGGAAGCAGGAATACCTGGTGTTCGCCAAGGGCAATTTGGACAAGCCTCTGAAAATCCTGATCTTCCACGAGACCGAGGACGAGCAGTATGTGCTCATGGAAATGCTCCAGATGAACGGTGCCGCCTTTGAGCAGGTGGACTATGTGGAGATCGATGGCCGCCCAGGCAGCGAGCTGGTGGTGGGTCGGCGGCTCAGCGATCAGATGATGCGTATTGCGGCGGTTTTCTCCTTTGCGGACGGCCAGAGCAATCAGCTGATCAACACCATCTATGCCAAGTTTTACACCACCGACCTGGATTCCGACGGCAAGGCGGATTTGCTGGTGCTGCGGGAAGGGGAGACGGAGGCCTCCTACGGCTCCGCCGTGGCCTACACCTATGCGGAAGATGCCATGGTGCGGACCAAGGAGATCCGGCTTTCCCAGCGGGTGGACCAGATCAAGCGTACACGGGTCAGCCGCTTACAGAGCGGCGAACCGGCCCTGTATATTGCCAGTGCCATCAACGACAGCGCCATTGTGACGGATGTGCTGATCATGCGGGACGACAACCTGGTAAACCTGAGCGCCGGAAAGGTGACCTACAGTGTGGAGACCCTGCGCAACTACTTCCTCTATATGGAGGATATTGACGACGACGGGGTTATGGAGATGCCCAGCCTGATGGAAATTCGGCAGGCCCCTGGTGAGCAAGATGCCAAGCGGCAGCAGCTGGTCTATTGGTACGCCATCGATTCCGATGGCTATGAGATCAAAAAGGCCTTTACCTTCCACAATGTGGATGGGGGCTGGTATCTGCTGCTGGACATGGACGCGGCCACGGTGGAGCGTCTGGCGGTGTCCCGGGAGGGCGGCGGCTATACCTTCTACATATGGGATGAAAGCGGCGAGAGCGCCGCGGCGGTGTTCTCTGTCTATTCCTTTACGGGAAAGGACCGGGAGAAGCTGGCCACAGAAAACAACCGCTTCCCGCTGTACAGAGGAGACAATGTGATTTTTGCAGGAAAGCTGGAGGTGGGCTCCGGGATGAACGGAATTACCCAGGAGAGCCTGACAAACGCCTTCCGCCTGATCGGTGCGGACTGGAAACAGGAAGGATAAAGAGGTAGCATATGAAAAAGGTTTTGATTTTGGAAGACGAAGAGAACATCCGCAACTTTGTGGTCATCAACCTGCGGCGGGCGGGCTACGATGTTGTGGAGGCCGGCACCGGCCAGGATGCCCTGGACCGTCTGGCGGAGAACCCGGATATCGGGGTGGCCATTTTGGATATTATGCTGCCGGATATTGATGGATTTGAGGTGTGCCGCCGCATCCGGGCCACCAATAAGCAGATGGGTATTATTATGCTGACGGCCCGCACACAGGAAATGGATAAGGTCACGGGGCTTATGACCGGCGCGGATGACTATGTGACTAAGCCCTTCTCTCCCGCGGAGCTCACCGCCCGGATTGACGCCCTCTACCGCCGCATCGGCGGCGACAGCGCCGCCAGCCCGGAGCTGCTGACCCAGGGCCCCTTCGTCATGAACACCCGGAATCATACCCTGGAAAAATCCGGCAACCGTATCCGCCTGACCCAGGTGGAGTACGCCATTTTGAAGCTGTTTATGCAGAATCCGGGCAGGGCCCTGTCCCGGGAGGACATTCTCTCCGCCGTCTGGGGGAAGGACTATGAGGGCGAGCTGAAGATCGTAGACGTGAATATCCGCCGTCTGCGCATCAAAATTGAAGACGATACGGCCAATCCCACCTATATCACCACCGTCTGGGGCCTGGGCTATAAGTGGGGCGCATAAGCTGCATGAAAATTCCTATTAAGAAAATCGGAAATCTGCACAAGCGCTGGCTGACCAATATTACCGCGGTGATCACGGCGGTGGGCCTGGTGTGCGTGGCGGCCATTACCGCCTCCTATGCCGCCTACTGCTACCGGAATATGGATGCGGACCTGCAAAACCGGGCCCGCAGCACCACGGAGTTCTTCAAGGAATACATTGGGCAGGACTATGATTCCTTCTATCAATCCTGCATCACCTATGCCGAGACCTTTGAAAACGGGGCGAAGCTGGAGCTTCAGTTTATTGACCAGTGGGGCAAGATCGTTGCCTCCTCCTATGGCAGCTGGGCGGCGGTGTCCCCCAGGACCCCGGAGATTCAGGAGGCGATCAGCACTCGCTCCATCCAGCCCTTTGTAGGCAAGGACCCGGACACTGGGGAGCGGATCATGGCCGTCAGCAGCCCCATGATCTACAGCAACGGCCAGGTGATCGGCGTGCTTCGCTTCGTCACCTCCACCGCTGTGATGGACGGCCAGATCATCGGCATCGGCTTTGTAAGCCTGGGGGTTCTGGCAACGGCTTTGATCATTGTGCTGCTGACCAGCAGCCTGTTCATCCGCTCGGTGATGACCCCGGTGGAGCAGATTACAGAAAAGGCCAAGCGCATTGCCAACGGCAGCTACGGCGCCCAGATCAAGACCAAGTATAACGATGAGATTGCGGATCTGGCGGAGACCATCAACGAAATGTCGGTGAAAATCAGCCAGAACGAAAAGATGCAGGCGGAGTTCATCTCCCAGCTGTCCCATGAGCTGCGGACCCCTCTGACGGTGATCAACGGCTGGAGCGAGACCCTGCTGGCGGACGAATCTCTGGACGCGGATACGGCCCAGGGCCTGAAGATTATCTCCAGCGAGGCCAAGCGCCTGACAGAAATGGTTATGGAGCTGCTGGACTTTACCAGATTGCAGGATGGCCGCATGACCCTGACTATGGAGCAGGCGGATATCCGCAGTGAGTTTGAGGATACGGTCTTTATGTACGGCAGCCGCCTTGCCCAGGATGGCATCACCCTGGAATACCTGGACAATGACGAGGAGATCCCGGAGATTTCCTGCGATCCAAAGCGCCTGCGGCAGGTATTCCTGAACATCCTGGACAATGCTGCCAAGCACGGCAAAGATGGCAAGCGCATTGAGGCCAGTATTTCCTATGAAAATGACCAGGTCATTGTCCGCATCCGGGACCATGGCCCCGGCATCCCGGAGGACGAGCTGCCTCTGGTGAAAAAGAAATTCTATAAGGGCAGCTCCAAGGCCAGAGGCACCGGCATCGGCCTGGCGGTCTGCGATGAGATTGTGCAGCTCCACGGCGGCACCCTGACCCTGGAGAACGCGGAGGGCGGCGGCACCCTGGTAACCGTCGCGCTGCCGGCCAATCAGGAGTGACAGAAAGGAAACCCATGAACCAATCCGAAGAACTGAAAGAACAATTCAAAACCTCCATCGGCGGTCAGGCCCTGATCGAGGGAATTCTCATGCGGGGCCCGGAAAAGGATGCCATTGTCATTCGGGGTGCCGATGGCCTGACGCTGGAGGTGCAGCCCCGGAAGCTGAATCCCCCCGGCTCCTGGAAGAATCTTCCTTTTATCCGGGGCGTCTTTAACTTCTTCGATGCCCAGGTGGTGGGTGTGAAGGCGCTGATGCGCTCCGCGGACCTGGCCCCGGAGGAGCAGCAGGAGGAGCCCAGCAAATTTGACCGGTGGCTGGAAAAAAAGCTGGGCAGCGAAAAATTCCAGAAGGTTCTGGTGGGGCTGGCAGTCGCCATGGGCCTGGGGCTGTCCATTCTGCTGTTTTTCCTGCTGCCCATGACCATTGCGTCTTTCTTCGACAAGGCCATCCGCAGCAATCTGGCCCTGAATTTTCTGGAGGGTGCCATCCGCATGGTCATCTTCCTGGGCTATATGATTCTGATTTCTAAGATGGGAGAGATGAAGCGGGTCTTTTCCTATCACGGCGCGGAGCATAAGACCATCCGCTGCTATGAGTGCGGCCTTCCGCTGACCGTGGAAAATGTCCGGAAAATGACACGATTCCACCCTCGGTGCGGCACTAGTTTCCTGTTGGTGGTGATGGTGATTTCCATTCTGATTTTCTCCATCGCCTCTTCGCTGCTGCTGACGCTGTTCCCCGGGCTGTCCGCCATGCGGGGGAGCTTCGCCTACCGGCTGATCATGATTCTTTTCAAGCTGCTGCTCCTGCCCCTGGTGGTCAGCATTACCTATGAGATCAATCGCTGGGCCGGACGGCATGACAATGCCTTTACAAGAATCCTCACAGCCCCCGGCATGTATTTGCAGCACTTTACCACCAATGAGCCGGACGATGGCATGATTGAGGTGGGCATTGCAGCTGTGCAGGCAGTGCTGCCGGAAGAGGAGGGCGCGGACCGTTGGTGACCTACGGAGAACTGTACATGCAGACGCGGCAGTGTCTGCTCTCCATGGAGGAGCCGGAGGCGGCAGGACCCATGGCAAGAGATTTAATCAGCACTCTGGCGGGCATCACCCAGGAGGCGTTCCTGACGCGGAAAAATGAACCGGTGGAGGAGCAGCTGTGCCTGCGGGTGGACGGGGCCCTGACCCGTCTGCGCGCCGGGGAGCCCCTGCCCTATGTGCTGGGGGAGTGGACCTTCTACGGTCTGCCGCTGTATGTGAGCCCGGACGTGCTGATTCCGAGAGACGATACCTGCGCCGTGGCGGAAATGGCCATCCACAAGGCCCTGTTTCTGGACCAGGACCCAAGAATTCTGGACCTTTGCTGCGGCTCCGGCTGCATCGGGCTGGCCCTGGCCAGCCGGCTGAAGGACGCGCGGGTGACCCTGGCGGACCTTTCCAAGGAGGCTCTGGCGGTGGCGCGAAAGAACATTCAGCGCAACCACATGGGCGGCCGGGTCAGCTGTGTTCAGGTCAACGCCATGGAGGCCCCTCCGGCATTTCTGGGGAAGTTCGATATGATTGTCTCCAATCCGCCCTATGTGACGGCGGCGGAAATGGAGGAGCTGCCCCACAGCGTGAAGGATTATGAGCCCCACATGGCCCTTTACGGCGGCCGGGACGGCCTGGACTTCTACCGGGCGATTACAGAGCTGTATAAGCACATTTTGAAACCCGGCGGCTTCCTCTGCTATGAGTTCGGCATGGGGCAGGGGGATGCCGTATGCGCCATTCTGGAAGAAAACGGATTCCAGGTCCTGGAGCGGACCAGAGATTATAATGACAGAGAACGCGCCGTGCTGGCTCAGTACGGCAGGAAGGAACAGTAATTATGGCAACAAAAAAGACTCCTTATGAAGCACCGGCTCCCGCTTCCGATAAGAAGAAGGCCCTGCAAACCGCCCTGTCCCAGCTGGACAAAACCTTCGGCAAGGGCACCGTTATGCGCCTGGGTGACCGCCCGGAGATGAATGTGGAGGCCATCCCCACCGGCTCTCTGGCATTGGACGCGGCCTTGGGCATCGGCGGCGTTCCCAAGGGACGGATCATTGAGATTTACGGCCCCGAATCCTCCGGTAAGACCACGCTGGCCCTGCACATTCTGGCCGAGGCCCAGAAGCGGGGCGGCGAGGTGGCCTTCGTGGATGCGGAGCACGCTCTGGACCCGGTGTACGCCGCCGCTCTGGGTGTGGATATTGACAATCTGCTGGTTTCTCAGCCGGATACCGGTGAGCAGGCGCTGGAGATCACCGATGCTCTGGTTCGTTCCGGCGCGGTGGATGCCGTGGTTGTGGACTCTGTGGCCGCTCTGGTGCCCAAGCAGGAAATCGAGGGCGAAATGGGCGATACCTTTGTGGGCCTGCAGGCTCGGCTCATGTCCCAGGCCCTTCGGAAGCTGGCGGGCACCATCAACAAGACCAACTGCGTGGTTATCTTCATCAACCAGCTGCGTATGAAGATCGGCGTTATGTACGGCAACCCCGAAACCACCACCGGCGGCAATGCTCTGAAGTTCTATGCCTCCGTCCGTCTGGATGTGCGCCGCATTGAGGCCATCAAAGAGGGCGGCAACGTTATCGGCAACAAGACCCGGGTCAAGGTGGTCAAGAACAAGGTAGCGCCCCCCTTTAAGGAAGCCGTGTTTGACATCATGTACGGCCAGGGCATTTCCAAGTGGAGCGAGCTGATCGATCTGGCGGTGCAGATGGAGATTATTCAGAAGAGCGGCAGCTGGTTCAGCATGGGCGATGAGCGCATCGGTCAGGGCAAGGACAGCGTGAAGGCCTACCTGCAGGAGCGCCCGGAGCTGGCGGAGCAGGTGGAGGCCCAGGTGCGGGAGAACCTCTGGAAGATCAGCGGCGGCGCGCCCAAGGCCCCGGCCAAGGCGGCGGAACGGCCCGTTGCCGTCAGCGCGGATGACTTCAATGACGAGGACGAATGAGAATCGCGTTTCTGAAAACCGCCCCGGACCGTTCCGGGCGGTATACCCTGGAATTTGAGGACGGTTCCAAGCTGCGGCTCTACCGGCAGACCGTGGAGGATTTTGGCCTCTATACGGGGCTGGAGCTGACCAGCGAGCAGCACACGAGGCTGCTGGCCGCTGCCTCGGAAATGTCCGCCAAGATGCGGGCGGTGCGGATTGTCTCCGCCTCCAATGTGTCCAAAAAGGATTTGCAGACCCGCCTGGTCCGCAAGGGGGAGGACCCCAAGCAGGCCGAGAAGGCGGTGGGCTGGCTGTCGGAGCTGCATCTGATCGATGACAGCGCTACGGCGGAGACCATTGTCCGTTCCTGCATCGCCAAGGGCTATGGTCGGGCGAGAGCCAAACAGGTTTTGTATGAAAAAAGAATCCCTCGGGAGCTTTGGGAAGGGGCTCTGGAGGATTACCCGGATCAGTCGGAGAAGATCACGGATTTTCTCCGGGCAAGGCTTGGCACCAGTCAGGACCCCAAGGCCCAGAAGCGGGCCATCGATGCCCTGCTGCGCCGGGGCCACAGCTACAGCGCCATTCGTCAGGCGCTGCAATCCCTTTCCCTAGATACAGACGATTTCCCGGAGGAAGAATAATGGCAAATATCGGATTTATTTCTCTTGGCTGTGCCAAGAATCAGGTGGACTGTGAGCGGATGATGTTCCGGGTCCAGGAGGCAGGACATACGGTGCTGGCGGATATCCCCGGCAGCGATGTGGTGGTGATCAACACCTGCGGCTTTATCGATTCCGCCAAAAGCGAGGCCATCGATTACATTTTGCAGACCGCGGCGCTGAAGGCCGAGGGCCAGGTGGGCAAGATCCTGGTCACCGGCTGCCTGTCCCAGCGCTACCAGGGAGATATCCTGGAGGAGATGCCGGAGGTAGACGGTGTTCTGGGCACCGGCAGCTATACCAAGATTGTCCCGGCCATCGAGCAGCTGCTTTCCGGCCACAAGGTGGTGGACTTCGGTTCCATCGACGCCCCGGAGCAGGAGGTGGGCCGTGTGGTCACCACCCCGGAGCACTTCTCCTACATCAAAATCGCGGAGGGCTGCAATAACCGCTGTGCCTTCTGCATCATTCCCTATCTGCGGGGCAGGTATCGCAGCCGCCAGCTGGACGATGTGCTGTATGAAGCCCGGATTCTGGCGGCCAACGGCACCAAGGAGCTCATTGTGGTGGCCCAGGACACCAGCCGCTACGGCACGGATTTCCCGGAGCACAAGCGGTTGCTGCCGGAGTTGCTGCGGGAGCTGTGCAAGATTGATGGGCTCCACTGGATTCGGGTGCACTATGTCTACCCGGACGAAATCGATGATGAGCTCATTGACGTGATCGCGAACGAGCCCAAGATCGTCAAATATCTGGATATTCCCATCCAGCACTGCAACGATAAGATTCTGGCTGCCATGCACCGCCGGGGCGACAAGAAGCTGATTGTGGACCTGTTTGCCGAGCTGCGCCGCCGGATTCCCGGCCTGGTGATCCGCACCAGCCTGATTACCGGTCTGCCCGGTGAGGGCGAGGAGGAGTTCCAGGAGCTGTGCCAGTTCCTGCGGGAGCAGCGGCTGGAGCGGGTGGGGGCGTTCGTCTTCTCCCCAGAGGAGGGTACCCCTGCCGCTGTCATGGAGCATGTGGACGAGGAGACCGCCAAGGAGCGGGCTGAAACCCTGGAAATGATCCAGTCCGAGATTATGGACGAATACAATGCCGCCATGATTGGGAAAAACCTGGAGGTTCTGGTGGATGGCTACGATGAGGAACAGGAGCAGTTCTATGGCCGCACCTATGCCGACTCCCCGGATATCGATGGACGGGTTTGGATTGCCTCGGAGGAGCCCGTACAGGAGGGCGAATTCGTCTATGTGACCATTGACGGCTGCGTGGACGGCGATCTGGCTGGCTATATCACGGAGGAAGAAGTATGACAACAGCAAGCAAAATTACGCTTTTCCGGGTGTTTCTGATCCCGGTGATGATGGTGACTCTGTACTTGAGCGGCGGCGAAAGCGGCACTTGGATGTGGGTGAGCCTGGGCATCTTTGTTTTAGGCAGCCTCAGTGATTTCCTGGACGGTCAGATTGCCCGGCGCTGCAACCAGGTTACGGACTTCGGAAAATTCCTGGACCCTCTGGCTGACAAGTTGCTGACCATTGCCGTCATGACCATGTTTACCCAGTGGGGCCGATTCCCCGCCTGGGCGCTGATGATTGTTCTGACCCGGGAGTTTGCCGTCACCGGCCTGCGCTTGGTGGCCGCCCCCAAGGGCCACGTCATTGCCGCTGCCTGGAGTGGCAAGGTAAAAACCGCCAGCACCATGGTGGGCATCATCCTCTGGCTCCTGCTGCCTACGAACACCACTGTTGGCCTCATCGTCTCCGCTGTGATTGTTCTAACCACGGTCTATTCCGGCATGGAGTACTTCGTTAAAAATTGGAGCTGCCTCTGGAATTGAGCCGCTTTTAGCTTCTGAGGCATTGCCATTGGAACGGAACAAGTTTTTTCATTATGGAGGCTCCCCTGAATTCATAGGGGAGCCTCCATTTTGTTCTGGATTTTTCCGAACACCTGTGCTATAATGTCCTGGCATTTCGTACGAAAGCGAGGATATTTCATGAACGATAAGGAAATCGGGGAAATTCGCCGTCATCTGCGGCGGGACCGCAGCAATATTACAAAGATTTACGGCTGCTTTGTCAACGACAACAAAGAGATTATTACGGAGTTCAGCCAGAGCACCGGCATCATGCCGGAAAACGAGGGGGACAAGTATTTTGCCCTCTTCAAGCGGGTGCTCTCTGGCTCCATCGGAAAAAATCTCATTGATATCACTTTTAAGACCTCTCAGGTCGCCAACAGTCCGGAGCACAAACTGCTCATGGACCTGCGGGAGAGCAAGCTCAAGGATGACGAGCTGCTCCATACATTCTTTCAGAAGATCATTGATACGGTGGCAATAGAAGGCAATTACCTGATTCTTATGGGCTGCGACAGCTATGACGTTCCCTTCAAGGGGAAAGACGATCTCTCCGACTCCGATGAGTCGGAAGAGGTGTACACCTACCTGATCTGCGCCATCTGCCCTGTGAAGCAGACCAAGCCGAACCTGCACTATGTGCCGGAGGAGAAGCTGTTCCACGATGGGGCCATGAATCAGCCCGTATCCGCTCCGGCCCTGGGCTTCCTGTTCCCGGCCTTTGACAACCGGGCCACCAATATTTATAATGCGCTCTACTATACCCACGATATCAAAGTCAGTCAGGATACCCTCATTGAGGCTCTGTTCAACACCCCCGTGCCCATGCCCGCGGCGGAGCAGAAGAAGTGCTTTGAGGCTCTGCTGACTACGGCGCTGGGGGATGACTGCAACCTGGACGTGGTGCAGACGGTTCATGATCAGCTGTGCCAGCGCATTGAGCTGCACAAAGAGAGCAAGGTGCCGGAGCCGCTGATGATCGCCAAGGCAGATGTGAAGGAGGCCCTGGCTTCCTGCGGTGTGTCGGAGGAGCACCTTGCCAAGTTCAGCGTGGACTACGATGAAACCTTCGGCTTTGAGGCGGACCTGCATCCCAAGAACATCATCGACAGCAAGCGCTTCGAGATCAAGACCCCGGACGTATCCATCAAGGTGGACCCTGCCCGCAGTGATCTGATCGAAACCAGAATCATCGGCGGCGTGAAGTATATTATGATCAGCGCAGATGAAAACGTGGAGGTCAACGGCGTCAGCATCCACATTGACGAAGCGGAAAAAGAAACAGCAGCCGTATAAAAGCCGCGGGCCGCATCCCTGAATGGGTGCGGCCCGCTTCCGTTTTTCAATCGAACAAGCTGATCTGCGTTGGCTGGTTTTTCTCCTCAAAGGCTTTGAGATAGGCAAAAATCTGATCGTTGTCGTGGAGCATTCCGTATTTGTCACAGGTTTCATGGAACAGTGTCATGAGTGTATCGTTGTTCGGACTCTCTATCCAGTAGGCATCCCCATAGGTTTTTATGTACTGTTCCTTCAGCCCGGGAAACAAGCGGTCCAGCTGACTGTAAAAATATTCCCGGTTCCCGTCCCGCAGGGTCAGACCCATGCCGAAGCAGACTACACCCTTTACACCGGCCCCGGCGCAGCTGTCCAGAATGCCATGAATGTTTTCCTTCGTATCATTGAGAAAGGGGAGAATGGGACTGAGCCAGACGATGGTAGGGATGCCCGCGTCCCGGAGCGCCTTCAGCGTTTCCACCCGTTCCGCCGTGGAGCTGACATTGGGTTCCAGTTTTTTGCAGAGAGCTTCATCATGGGTGGTCAGGGTCATCTGGATCACGCACTTTGTCTTGTCGTTGATGGATTTCAGCAGCGGCAGATCCCGCAGAACCCGGGCGGATTTGGTGATCAGGGTAAAGCCGAAGCCGTACCGGTCCGCCAGCGTCAGGGCCTTGCGGATACAGCCCAGCTCCTCCTCCAGCGGAATATAGGGGTCCGTCATGGAGCCGGTGCTGAGCATACAGGGGGCCTTCTTGCTTTTTAGCGTGTTTTCCAGGAGAAACAGGCCGTTTTCCTTCACCTCGATATCTTCAAAGCAGTGGGTCATCCGGTAGCATTTGCTGCGGGAGTCGCAGTAAATGCAGCCGTGGGTGCAGCCCCGGTACAGATTCATGGTATTTCCGGGGGAAAGAATGCTTTTTGTTTTGGTATAGTGCATGGCATCGTCACCTCTTTCCGGAAAGAATCAAAAAGGCAGGGCGGGATGCGTTTGCGTCCCGCCCTGCCGATGTAGTGCGTGAATGATCATTCTCTGGACTTCTGGACTGCGTTAATGATGATCTCCGCGCACTGGTCAAGGCCCAGGGTGCTGCTGCGCAGGCACAGGTCATAATTCTGGGACATACCCCAGGTGCGGCCGGTGTAGTGCTGGTAGTTTACCCGGCGGCGCTTATCCTTCTCGGCCAGACGAACCTCCGGGGTCTTATCAGTTTCGCCGTAGAGCTCTACAATGTGCTTGGCCCGGAACTCGGTATCCGCGCTGACGTAAATATGCAGAGCATCGGGGCGGTCCTTCAGGATGTAATCGGCGTTCCGGCCTACGATGACGCAGGGGCCCTTCTCTGCCAGCTCCAGGACGACGTTGCACTGGGCATTCCAAAGGTAATCCGCCGTAGATAGGCCGTTCATAATGCCGGGAACCCCCTGGGGGGCAAAGGCATAGGAGAAAACACTGCCGCTGGGGGAGTGCTCGGAATGCTCCTCTACAAACTTCGGCGCAAAGCCGGATTCTTTCGCAATATCCTCAACGAGTTTACCGTCATAGAAAGGAATTCCTAACGCATCTGCCACCTTGTGACCGATGGTGCGTCCGCCGGAACCAAATTCACGGCTGATCGTAATGATTTTCTTTTCCATAACATCGCCTCCAATGTGATTCTTGATACCTACATTATAGTCATTTTGACGGGAAATGTCAATCCGTCCGCTGCCGGCCTGGGAAAATTTTACAAGCGGGTGCCATCAGCCCAGCTGTGCCAGAGCGCTGCGGATGCGGCTGACGGTCCGGTCATAGCCCAGCAGCTGCATGACGGTATACAGGTCCGGGGAGTTGGTCTTGCCTGTAACGGCCAGCCGCAGGAAGGTGGACACATCCGCTACGGTGCCGGGGAAGGCATCGGGATTCTGCTTGTAGGCCTTCATATCGGTGGTAAAGCCAATGTCGTTGGTAATGGCCTTCACCTTGTCAAACCAGGCATTGGAATCATCGGAGAGGTCAAAGACCGCCAGGAACCGATTCAGCACATCGGCAATGACCTCCTTGGAGAACTTTTCCTCGAAGGCCGGCTTTTCCAGATATTCGTCATAGAAGAAGCCCATGTAATCCTTGGCATCCTTCCAGGTGGCCAAGTCCTTTCTGGGCTTCTTGCCGCCCCGGCCAATGGCCAGAATCGCCTTGGCATAGTCCGGGTCCACCGCCAGCTTTTCGTAAAAGTCCGACTGGAATTCCTTTGCCCATTCGGTGAGCTGGGTGTAAACCGTCTCGGCATCCATCCGGGAAATTACGTTTTTGGATACGTCAATCAGCTTGGCGTAGTCAAACAGGGAGCCCGCCGGGTTCAGCTTCTTGGGGCTGAAGGGGAAGGTGTCAATGTCCGCGTCGGGATTGGCCCGCCGCCAGTCCTCAAAGTTGGAGTTCAGCACGGTCATCAGGTATTCCCGCATGGCGCTGGTGGAGAAGCCCTCTGCCTTGTAGTAGGTCAGGGCCAGCTCCGGGTCCTTCCGCTTGGAGAGCTTCCGCTTGGAAGCGCCGTCCATTTTCATCAGAGGTCCGATGTGGACGTACTTGGGCAGCTTGAAGCCCAGGGCCTGGAACAGCTGAATGTGGAAGGGCAGGGTGGACAGCCACTCGTCGCCCCGCACCACATGGGTGGTGCGCATCAGGTGGTCATCCACGGCGTGAGCGAAGTGGTAGGTGGGGATGCCATCGGATTTCAGCAGAACGTGGTCTACGTTGTTTTCCGTGATGGTGAGCTTGCCCTTTACCAGATCGTCAAACTTGAACTGATGCTCAATGGAGCCCTCGGAGCGGAACCGCAGCACCCAGGGATTTCCGGCGGCCAGCTGGGCCTGAATCTCCTCCATCGTCCGGTCACGCCAGATGGCATAGGGGCCATAGTAGCCGGTGGTTTCCTTATTGGCCTCCTGCTTTTCCCGCATGGCGGTGAGCTCTTCCTCGGTGCAGAAGCAGGGGTAGGCCTTGCCCTCGGAGACCAGCTTTTTGGCGTAGACATGGTAGATGTCCGCCCGCTGGCGCTGCCGGTAGGGGCCGTAAGCGCCGTTGTCACCGTCAATGGTGGCACCCTCGTCAAAGTGAATGTTGTAGTGCTTCAGGGAATTGATTAGTACCTCTACAGCGCCGGGAACCTCCCGCTTGGCATCAGTGTCCTCCACCCGCAGGAACAGGACACCGTTGGACCGATGGGCCATCCGCTCGGAGATCATGCCCTGTACCAGGTTGCCCAAGTGCACGAAGCCCGTGGGGGAGGGGGCCATACGGGTTACAACCGCGCCCTCCGGCAGGTTCCGCGGGGGAAACCGCTCCTCCAGCTCCTCAGGGGTGGTGGTTACATCGGGAAATAAAAGCTCAGCCAATGCTTGATAATCCATTCCAATCTACCTCTTTGTCATAAAAATCTAGCATAGAGTATAGCATATCCACTGTCAGAAATCAATTCAAAAATGGCCTTGCGTCTGGAAGAATCCTATGATAAAATGAAGCATCATATGGATATAAAGGAAGCGTTTATTATGAGCGAAACGATACAGACCCAACCCAAAAAGAGAATGCTCTCCGGCATCAAGCCCTCCGGAGACCTGACCCTGGGCAGCTACCTGGGCGCGGTGAAGAACTGGGCCGAGCGGGCAGAGGACTATGACTGCTTCTATTTCATGGCAGACCTGCACGCCATCACCGTCCGGCAGAACCCCGCGGATCTGCGGCGGCGGACTCTGGAACAGCTGGCTCAGTACATCGCCTGCGGCCTGGACCCGGAGAAGAATACCCTGTTCATCCAGAGCCATGTCCACCAGCACGCGGAGCTGGGCTGGGTGCTGCAATGCTACTCCATGTTCGGGGAGTTGAGCCGCATGACCCAGTTCAAGGATAAGTCCGCCAAAAACGCCGACAATATCAATGGCGGCCTCTTCTCCTATCCCAGCCTGATGGCGGCGGATATTCTGCTGTACCAGCCGGACCTGGTGCCTGTGGGTGAGGATCAGAAGCAGCATGTGGAGCTGTGCCACACCATTGCCCGCCGGTTCAACGGCGTTTACGGCGATGTATTCAAGCTGCCGGAACCCTTTGTGCCCAAGGTCGGGGCACGGATCATGAGCCTGACCAATCCCACCGCCAAAATGAGCAAATCTGAAAATGAGGATACCGGCCGGATCATTCTGATGGACACCCCAGAAACCATCATGCGCCAGTTCAAGCGGGCCATTACAGACTCCGACACGGAGAACTGCGTCCGCTATGACAAGGAGAACAAACCCGGCGTTTCTAACCTGATGACCATTTACTCTGCCTGCACAGGCAAGAGCTTCCAGGAGATCGAAACGGAGTTTGCGGGCTGCGGCTACGGCAAGTTCAAGCCCGCCGTGGGCGAGGCCGTAGTGGAAACCCTGCGCCCCATCCGGGAGGAGGCCACCCGCATTATGCAGGACAAGGCTTATCTGGAGCAGGTCTACAAGGCCGGCGCCGAAAAAGCCAGCTATGTGGCTGAAAAAACCCTGCGGAAGGTCTACAAGAAGGTTGGCTTTGTAGCAAGATAAAGAAGAGCAAAGGAGACGATACGATGACCCTGCGCGAAAGTCTGGAGAAGCTGGACCGTGTGCATTGGGAGAATGACAAAGTAAAAATCAGGCCAATCCAGACACAGGACGATTTAATTTATGCGATTTTCGACTGCGAGCTTACCCAGGAACAGCAAGAGCTTGTAAATCCTGCCGGATTCTCCATTGGCAGAGCCTATCTGTTCAGGGAAAAGAACTACCCCTGTCTTATCTGTACCGCGAAGGAGGAACCGATTGGGTTTATCAGCCTTTGCAAATGGCTGGCAGAGGGAGACGCGTATTCCTGGAGCTACTACATTGACCGGAAGCACCAGGGGAAGGGCTACGGAAAATCCGCCGCACAGTTGGCAATTCACATTTTGAAAGCCGCGGACCCTGAAAAGCCAATCAAACTCTCCACAGAAGTGGACAATGTGAGAGCGCAGGTGCTGTACCAGTCCCTGGGATTCACCAAGTTGAATGAACTGGATGGGGACGATCTGGTATTCGCACTCTAATCACCCATATTACAAAGGCGTGACCGAACCGGCCACGCCTTTCATGATATGCTTACAATGTTACAAGTCCTGCGTTTACCATTTCCTGTAGGCTCATCAGGATGCCCAGCTTGGCGTGATACCAGGTCAGGCCGCCCTGGAAATAGACGGCGTAGGGCTCCCGGATGGGGCCGTCGGCGGAGAGCTCGATGGAGGAGCCCTGGACGAATGCGCCTGCGGCCATAATCACCTGGCTGTCATAGCCCGGCATATCCCAGGGCAGGGGGGTGGCGAAGGAGTCCACGGGGGCGGCCTCCTGGATGCCCTTGCAGAAAGCGATCATGGCCTGTTCGCTGCCCAGCTCCACGGCCTGGATAATGTCGTGGCGGGATTCCGTGGCGTTTGGAATGCATCGGAAGCCCAGGGGTTCATAGAGGTTTGCGGCAAAGATCGCGCCCTTTTCCGCCCCGGCTACCACAGTGGGGGCAAGAAAGAAGCCCTGAAACAAATCCTTCATCAGACCCAGGTTCGCGCCGACCTCCTGGCCCAGGCCGGGCGCGGAGAGCCGATAGGCACAGCGCTGGATGCACTTCTCTGTGCCGCAGATATAGCCGCCGATGGGAGCCAGTCCGCCGCCGGGATTTTTAATGAGGGACCCGACCACCATGTCCGCACCCACGTCGGAGGGCTCCATGGTCTCTACAAATTCGCCGTAGCAGTTATCTACCATGATGGTCACATCGGGCTTGCACTCCTTGCAGAAGGCGATGAGCTTGCCAATCTGGGCCACAGAGAACGTGGGCCGGGTGGCATAGCCCTTGGAGCGCTGGATGGTGATGAGCTTGGTCCTCTCGTTGATGGCGGCCCGGATGCCGTCGTAGTCAAATTCACTGTCGGGCAGCAAATCCACCTGCCGGTAGCTGACGCCGTACTCCTTGAGAGAGCAGGGGCTCTCCCGGATGCCAATGACCTCCTGCAATGTATCATAGGGCATTCCCACTGGGGACAGCAGCTCGTCCCCAGGCAGCAGGTTGGCGCTGAGGGCTACGGTCAGGGCATGGGTGCCGCAGGTGATCTGGGGCCGTACCAGAGCGGCTTCCGTATGGAACACGTCGGCATAGACCTTTTCCAGGGTATCCCGGCCCAGGTCATCGTAGCCGTATCCGGTGGTGGCGGCAAAGCAGGCGGCGGACACCCGGTTCTTCTTCATGGCGGAGAGCACCTTCGCCTGGTTGTACTCCGCCACGGCATCAATGGCGGCAAAGCGCGCCTTCAGCGCGTCCAGGGCCTTTTCTCCGTAGGCGTACACACCGGGGGAAACGCCCATTTCCATATACATGTTTACAAGTTCTTCCACAAAATTCACGCTTTCTCATAATTTTTCAGACACTTTTAGCATTATACGGGGAATCCAGGGAAAAGTCAATAGAATTGTGAAAATGCCTCCCGGTCCAAAGCGCCGGGAGGCATTTTTGAGGAATTTCCGTCAATCTCTTCTGCGTCCGTTCCGGTTGCCGAAGAGGATGATCAGCCGCAGCAGCTGGGCAAGGGCCGTGGCGGTGGCAGCAACATAGGTAAGAGCCGCGGCCCGGAGGGTTTTCTTGGCGCCCTGCTGCTCGTCCTCGGTCAGAAGTCCCGTCTGGGCAATGACCACAAGGGCCCGGTGGCTGGCATCAAACTCTACCGGCAGGGTCACCAGCTGAAAAACCAGGGACAGCCCGAAGCAGGCAATGCCCAAATATACCAGCGCGTAGGACAGCTCCCCCAGAGAGGAGAACAGCAGACCAATGAGAATCAGCGGCATGGCCAGCTTGGAGCCCAGATTTGTGGCGGGGATGACAGCGGAGCGAATGCGGATGGGGGTGTAATCCTGGGCGTACTGTACTGCGTGCCCGGCTTCGTGGCAGGCGACGCCGATGGCAGCGGTGGAGGTGCTGCCGTAAACATCGTCCGACAACCGGATGACGTTGGTACGGGGGTCAAAATGATCCGTCAGATTGCCGCTGACCCGCTCAATCCGCACACCGGATACGCCGTTGGCGGAGAGCACCTGGGCCGCGGCCTGGGCCCCGGTGAGTCCCCGGCGGGAATACTGCTGGGAATAGCGCTTGAAGGTGCTGTTCACATTGGCGCTGGCCCAGAGCGAGAGAATCACGCAGGGCAGCACCAGAACCACATAGGTCCAGTCAAAACCGTAGTAGTAGGGCATAAAACCACTCCTTGAAATCTTTATATCCCCATTTTACCCCAAACAGGCCCAAATGGCAAGCCTTCCGGGGAAACCGGAAAAGAAGATTTTGTAAACAATTCCAGGCGTGGGGATCTGAAATGTTCATAATTTGTTCATTTATTGCAGCTGGCGGACTGGTATACTGGACGTAAACGAATTCATTACAGAAATGAGTGGGTGCAATTGAAAGATCTCAGAAAGGAAAAATACTTTTATTCCATGATCGCGGGCTTCGGTGCCATCAGCCTCAGCGTGCTGTTTTTCTTCTTCCTGTTCCGGCTTCAGGGCATCGGGCAGGTGATCAGCCAGCTGAGCGCCATTCTGGCACCGTTTATCTATGGTGGTATCATGGCCTACCTGCTGCGGCCCATGTGCAACTCCCTGGAGGCCTTCTTCCAGCTTCGCCTGCCGAAGAAGATCAAGCGGTTTGCCAATGCCCTGGCGGTGTTCTCCTCTCTGATTGTCGGAATCCTGGTGGTCTACGCCCTGATCACTATGGTGGTGCCCCAGCTGATCGAGAGCATTGTGACCCTGTGGAATGCTCTGCCCGCCAAGGCGGAGCAGCTCATGCGCTGGGCCATCGCTACCTTCGGTGAGGACGAGCGGGTGGTTCAGTTTTTCAACGAGAACTACCAGAATTACTTTACGGACATTGAAAAATGGGCCAGGGAGAATGTGATGCCCCAGGTTTCCAATCTGGTTACCAATGTGGGCACCAGCGTCTGGCGGGTGCTGAAGTTCCTGTACAACATCCTGATCGGCCTGATCGTTGCCATCTATGTGCTGCACAGCCGCAAGCGCTTCGGCAAGCAGGCCCGGCTGATTGTGCGCAGTATCTTCTCGGATCGGTGGGCGGAGCTCATTCTGGAGGAAGCCGCCTTTGTGGACCGGATGTTTGCTGGGTTTATTGACGGCAAAATCATAGATTCCGCCATTGTTGGCGTGCTGTGCTACATCGGCTGCACCATTCTGCGAATCCCCAACACACTGCTGGTGTCTGTGCTGGTGGGTGTTACCAATATCATTCCCTTCTTCGGCCCCGTCATCGGCGCGGTACCTGCCACTCTGCTGATTCTGATTGACAGCCCCATCAAGGCCCTGTGGTTTGTGATCTGGGTCGTTCTGCTGCAGCAGCTGGACGGCAATGTCATCGGCCCCAAAATCCTGGGCAACCGGACAGGACTTTCCGGGTTCTGGGTCATGTTCTCCATCATCCTCTTCGGCGGCCTGTGGGGCATCGTGGGCATGGTGGTGTGCGTGCCCCTGTTCGCCGTGATTTACGATACCATCCGCCGCCTGGTCCGCAGAGGCCTGCGTCGGCGGAATCACACCGAGCTTTGGGATGAATACCGTGCCCAGTTCCCGGATTCCGGCGCGGACAGCACAAGCCCGGTAAAAGGTAAGGAGAAACCATGAATTACGCAATCATCAAAAACTGCGATATCGCCAACGGTCCTGGTGTGCGCATCAGCCTGTTTGTTTCCGGCTGCACCCACCACTGCAAGGGCTGCTTCAATGAGGTTGCCTGGGACTTTGACTACGGCGAGCCCTTTACGGAGCAGACAATCCAGAAGATTCTGGAGCTTATGAAGCCCAATTATATCCAGGGCCTGACGCTGCTGGGGGGCGAACCCTTTGAGCCCCAGAACCAGCTTCCCCTGGTGAAGCTTCTGCGGGCGGTCAAAAAAGCCTATCCGCACAAGAGTATCTGGGCTTTCTCCGGCTACCTCTTTGAAAAAATCACGTCCCATACCCTGGGAGACTGGCCGGTGACGGAGGAATTCTTGAGCTACCTGGATGTGCTGGTGGACGGTCCCTTTGTGGAGGAGAAGAAGAACCTCTCCCTGCGGTTCCGGGGCTCGGAGAACCAGCGGCTCATCGATATGCCCGCCACCTTGCGGAATGGAAAAGTCGTCCTCTGGGAGGACTGGCAGACACAGGGAAGGGGAATGAAGGAATGGAAAAAGTAGCGGTAAAGAAGCTGCGACCAGGCGCGAAGCTGCCAACCTTTGGCTCATCACAGGCTGCCGGGGCAGACCTGTATGCCTGCCTGGAGAAAACCGTCACCATCGCCCCCGGTGAGACGATGTTTATCCCCACAGGACTGGCCATGGCCCTTCCGGCGGGCTTTGTGGGTCTGGTCTACGCTCGCAGCGGCCTTGCCTGCAAGCAGGATCTGGCCCCTGCCAACAAGGTCGGCGTCATTGACAGCGACTATCGGGGCGAATTCATGATCGCCCTGCACAACCACGGAAAAGAAATGCGTACCGTTGCCAACGGCGACCGGATTGCCCAGCTGGTGGTGACCCCCGTCATTCAGCCGGACTATTTTGAGGCCGACAGCCTGGATGAGACTGCCAGGGGTGCTGGTGGGTTTGGGTCTACAGGAAAATGAAATCCAGCCTGCGGCTGGATGAAATCTGTCATTTGACAGGTGAAATCCGGTCTATGACCGGATGAAATCACCCTTACGGATGGTTATAGTGTCCCTGCGGGACGAAATAAAATAATAGGAACGGACGTGCTGTGGTTTTTGCGGCACGTCCGTTCCTGTTTACTTTCTGCGGCCTTTCCCAGCGGGGATGGGCTTTGGTTTTCCAGCCGGGGCTTTTTTCCCGGCTGGTTTCTGTTGGGGCTTTGGGCTTTGGCTGTGGGACTTGAGGGGATGCTTTCCTCCCTTGGTGTTCTGGGGCTTTCCGGGCTTTGCCGGGGCGGAAGAAGCGCCGCCGGACTTGGGCGGTACGGCCCGGATCAGGCACTTGGGGCCGGAGCCGATCAGATCCTCCCGGTGGGCGGCCAGCAGCGCCTCCCGCACCAGATAGTAGTTCTTGGGATTCCGGTATTGGATCAGCGCCCGCTGCATGGCCTTCTCGTGGGGATCAGTTGGCACATAGACGTGTTCCATGGTCCGGGGGTCCAGACCGGTATAGTACATCACGGTGGAGAGAGTAGAGGGGGTGGGATAGAAGTCCTGGACCTGCTCCGGGTTGTAGCCCATATCCCGGATATATTCCGCCAGCTCCACGGCCTCCTTCATGGTGGAGCCGGGGTGGCTGGACATGAGGTAGGGCACCAAAAACTGATTCATGCCGTACTGCCGGTTCAGGGCAAAATATTTGTCCACAAACCGATTGTAGACCGCATTCCGGGGCTTGCCCATGCGGCAAAGCACCGCATCGGACACATGCTCTGGGGCCACCTTCAGCTGGCCGGAAATGTGGAACTGCACCAATTCTTTGAAAAAGGTATCCTTTTTGTCCGCCAGCAGATAGTCAAAGCGGATGCCGCTGCGGACGAAGACCTTTTTGACCCCCGGAATTTTCCGAAGCTTCCGCAGAAGGGCTACGTAGTCGCTGTGGTCCGCGTCCATATTTTTGCAGGGGGTGGGGTAGAGGCACTGCCGCCCGCCGCAGGCCCCCTTGGTCATCTGCTTTTTGCAGGCCGGATGCCGGAAGTTGGCCGTGGGGCCGCCGACATCGTGGATGTAGCCCTTGAAATCCGGGTCACATACCATTTTCTCCGCCTCGGCCAGAATGGATTCGTGGCTGCGGACCTGGACGATGCGTCCCTGGTGGAAGGTCAGCGCGCAGAAGGAGCAGGCACCGAAGCAGCCCCGGTTGCTCACCAGACTGAACTTTACCTCCTCAATGGCGGGAACGCCGCCAAGCTTTTCATAGCTAGGGTGGTAGGCACGGCAGTAGGGCAGATCGTATACCGCGTCCATTTCCTCCATGGTCAGGGGCTTCTGGGGCGGGTTCTGCACCACGAATTCTTTGCCATAGGGTTCGGCCAGCCGCTTTGCGGTGAAGGGATCGCAGTTGCCATACTGAATTTTGAAGGATTCGGCATAGCTGCGTTTGTTTTTCTGAATCTCCTCAAAGCTGGGCAGCACAATGGTGGGCAGGCTCTCGTCCAGCTCCCGGCATTTGTAAACGGTGCCGTCAATGTAGGTGATATCCTTTACGTCCATCCCGGCGTTCAGCGCGTCCGAAATCTCTACAATGCTCTTTTCACCCATGCCGTACATCAGCAGATCTGCCTGGGAATCCAAGAGAATGGAGCGCTTCATGCTGTCGGACCAGTAGTCATAGTGGCCCAGCCGCCGCAGGCTGGCCTCAATACCGCCGATGAGGATGGGCACGTCCTTGTAGGTCTGCCGGATTAGATTACAGTAAACCGTGGTGGCGTAGTCCGGGCGCTTCCCCATGACGCCGCCGGGGGTAAAGGAATCGGTTTTCCGGCGGTGGCGGGTTACGGAATAGTGGTTGACCATGGAATCCATGTTGCCGCCGCTGACCAGAAAGCCTAGCCGGGGCCTGCCGAACACATCAATGGACTTTGGGTCCCGCCAGTTGGGCTGGGAGATAATCCCCACGCTGTAGCCGTGGCTTTCCAGAATGCGGCTGATAATGGCGTGGCCAAAGCTAGGGTGATCCACATAGGCATCCCCGATGACATAGACAAAGTCCGGCTGGGTGATGCCCCGGTCCAGCATTTCCTGTTTGGTAATCGGTAAAAATTCCATTATCTCTTTGTCACCTTTTTCTTGGTGCCGTCGGGCTGGAGAATATAGGTGTTTTCCAGCTGGCCAACCAGATTGGCCTTGACGGAATCAATGTAGATTCTGCGCAGCTTGTCCCGCTCGACCAGCTCTTCAGCTGTCAGTGGTTCCTGCTTTGCTTTTTTTGCCAGGGCGTTGATCCGGGCAATGACTTCGTTCGTATCCATCGTTTTAAACCTCACACATATTTTTGAATGGTCACGCAGAAGCGGTCCTTTTTGCTTTTTCCGCCGATCTGGGCGAGGCGAATTTTCCCCAGCCCTCTTACGGAGATTTTGGCCCCCTCTGGAACCTGCTTGTCCGGCTTTTCACAGGGCAGGCCGTCAATGGCAGCCTTGCCGGAGCTGATATAGCCTGCGGCCAGAGACCGCCCAATCCGGAAGCCGGAGGCAATCACACTGTCTAAGCGCAGGGAAGCCAGCGTATCCCGAATCTCCTGAAACTGCGGCTCCGGCATTTGAAGATTCGTAAGCGGGAGTACCCGGATGTGCAGCGCCGTGCGTCCGGCGGAGGTCAGATTGTCCAGCACATAGGGGGCCATTTCCGCCGTTACGAAAAACAGGCACCGGCCCGGCTCCAAACAAATATCGCCAACGGTTTCCCGCCCGATGCCAGCGCCCATCAGCGCCCCCAGAATGTCCCGGTGGGTCAGGCTGTCCTCCCGGAAGAAGCTGGCCTCCAGGCAGACGAGGGGGCTGTCCGGCCCAGTGAGCTCACTTTCGTCCAGATAGTCCGGCAGATAAATGAGCATTTTCCGCTCCGCGTCCTCGTACCCGCCAAACTGGTACAGTCCCGGAAGACTGCCGAAAAGATACATGGCAAGTTCCAGCTCCCGTGGAGAGAGAAAGCAGGTGTTTGCGGAAATGTTTTTCCGGACACCCGCGTTTATTTTGTCCCAGAGCTTGGCAAGCAGAAGCTTATCCTCTCCGGTTTTCGCAATTTTGTCAATCTGACTGCGTTCCACAGCTTCACCCTCTGTTTCCAAAACCATTTCTGGCTATTATAGCATAGGTTTTGCGTATAGGAAAGAAGTTTTTCTTGTGATCGAGGAGAAAATAATGTATAATACCCGAAAAGAAACAGGAAGGATCAAAAGACCATGGTAATTGGAATCATTGGCGGCGGAGCCTCCGGCATGGCGGCGGCGCTGAGCGCCGCGGAAAATCCCGAAGTCCAGGTGCTGCTTTTGGAGCGGCAGGCGCGGGTTGGCCGGAAGCTCCAGGCCACCGGCAACGGCCGCTGCAACCTGACCAATCTGCATGCTATGGATGGCGGCTTCCATGGGGACAGCCCGGAATTTTCCCACTATGCCCTGGAGCGTTTTTCCCCGGAGGAGAACCTGCGCTGGTTCCGGAAGCTGGGACTGCTGACGGTGGCGGAGGAATCCGGACGGGTGTATCCCTTTTCGGATCAGGCAAATTCCGTGGTAGATGTGCTTCGGTTTGCCCTGGAAAAGCCGAATATAACCCTGATTACCGGGGCGGAAATTCAGCGTGTCCGGCGGGAGCAGGGGGGGTTCACCCTGGAAACCGGGGAGAAGCCCTACTCCTGTGACCGCCTGATCATCGCCTGCGGCGGATTGGCGGGGACAAAATTGGGGGGCTCCATGTCCGGCTACAAGCTGCTGCGCAGCCTGGGCCACCGCTGTACCCGTCTGCGACCCGCATTGGTGCAGCTGAAAACGGATTGGCCCGCGGTTACCGCACTGAAAGGCGTCCGGGCGGCCTGCCGGGCGGAGGTGTACTGCGGGGATACCCTGTGGTCCCAAAGCGCCGGGGAAATCCAGTTTACGGAGTACGGCCTGTCTGGCCCGGTGATTTTTGAGGTGTCGCGGGATGTATGCCAGCAGAAAGGGGACTGGGTGTGCCGCCTGGATCTTTTGCCGCAGCTGCCCCAGGAAACGCTGCTGGACATGCTGTTTGCCAGAAGGGCCACGGGACTTCCTGCCTCGGAGCTCTTTACGGGAATCCTGCATAACCGCCTGGGCCGGGTGCTGACCCAGGAATGCGAAATCGGCCCCAATGTGCCCATTGCCCAGCTTTCAGATCGGGCGCTTCGGCTGGCGGCGGAGACAGCCAAGGACTTCCGGGTACGGTTGAAGGAGCCTCTGGGCATGGACAGCGCACAGGTCACCGCCGGGGGCATTGTGACGGAAGAATTTGAGGAGACAACCATGGAAAGCAAGCTTCTTCCCGGGCTCTATGCCTGCGGAGAGGTGCTGGATGTGGATGGTGACTGCGGCGGCTACAATCTGCAATGGGCCTGGAGCTCCGGCAGACTGGCGGGAACGTGCGCGGGGGAGGCAGAGACATGCTGAGAATTCGAGATATTTCCATCCACCCGGGGCAGGCGGAGACGGCGCTGGTCTATGAGGCGGCCAGGGCGCTTCGGGTATCCGCCTCGGAGATTCAGTCGCTTCATCTGGTCCGGCGCTCGGTGGATGCCCGGAAAAAGCCGGAGGTGAAGTTCATCTATACGGTGGACGTGGCCTTAAAAAGCGGCGAGGGGAAGGTTCTGAAACGGTGCGGAAACAAGCGGGTTTCCCTGGCACCGACGGACCGCTACCGTCCACCGAAATACCGCCCGCCAGAGGAAAAACGTCCGGTGGTCATTGGCTTTGGCCCTGCAGGCATGTTTGCGGCTTTGATTCTGGCCATGGCAGGCCAGCGGCCCATCGTCCTGGAGCGGGGTGAGGACGCCGCAACCCGGCACGAAAAGGTGGCCCGCTTTTTTGAAACCGGGGAGCTGGACAGCTGCAGCAATGTGCAGTTCGGGGAAGGGGGCGCGGGCACCTTTTCTGATGGAAAGCTGAATACCGGCGTCAACAATCCCAGAATCCACTGGATTCTGGAGCAGTTTGTTTCCGCCGGGGCCCGGGAAGACATTCTCTATGATGCCAAGCCCCATGTGGGTACGGATGTGCTGCTGCATGTGGTGCAGAATCTCCGGGGCCGGATTCAGGCCCTTGGCGGTGAGGTGCGCTTTTGCAGCCAGGTGACGGAGTTCCTCCTGGAGGATCACTGCCTCACCGGCGTGAAACTGCAAAGCGGCGAGGTCATTCCCTGTGACAAGGCGGTGCTGGCCATTGGCCACAGCGCCCGGGATACCTTTGAGACGTTGCTGTCCCAGGGTGTTCCCATGGAGCCCAAGCCCTTTGCCATGGGTGTCCGCATTGAGCAGCGGCAGGAAGACATCAATCTTGCCCAGTATGGCGGACAGAATCCCGACCTGCCCCCGGCGGACTATAAGCTGGTGCAGCACCTGGCGGAAAATACGGTCTATACCTTCTGCATGTGTCCGGGAGGCTATGTGGTGGCCGCCGCCTCGGAGCCGGGCCGCACCGTGACAAACGGTATGAGCTATGCGGACCGGGATGGGGAGAACGCCAACGCGGCGCTGCTGGTGACGGTGAACCCACAGAGCTTCCCGGAGCCGGGGCCTCTCGGCGGAATGTACTGGCAGCGGCAGATTGAGGAGGCGGCCTACCGTCTCACAGGGATCTTCCAGGCTCCCGCCCAGCGGGTGGAGGATTTCCTGGCGGGCAGACCCAGCCAGGGACCGGGCACGGTCACCCCCACCTACCGCCCCGGTGTTGTCTGGACGGACCTGCACCAATGCCTGCCGGAGGCAATTACCGCCCCGCTGGCCCAGGCCCTGCCGGAGCTGGACAGAAAGCTCCATGGCTTTGCTGCCCCGGACGCGGTGCTGACGGCGCCGGAAACCAGAAGCTCTTCCCCCGTGCGCATTCTGCGGGATGAAACCCGGCAGTCTGCCATCCGCGGGCTCTATCCCACGGGCGAGGGCGCCGGCTACGCCGGCGGCATCATGTCGGCCGCCATTGACGGAATTCTGACGGCAGAGGCAATTCTGGGTGAATAAAAAGCTTCCGCAGGAGCAGTTCCCATGCTTCTGCGGAAGTTTGCGTTTATCTCTGGGTTTTGATCAGGAGAAACAGGCAGAGCCCAATCTGGGCCGCCAGAATCAGCGGGATTCCGACGGTGAATTTGGGATGGCGGGTTTTGTGGCGGACTGTGTACATCCCCAGCAGCGCCCCAATGCTGCCGCCCAGGGCGGCGGAGGTCATCAGTGTGGCCTCCGGGATGCGCCAGAGATTTTTCTTCGCCTTGTACTTGTCGATGAGCATAAGCAGGAATGCCACCGCATTGATTAAGAGCAGGTAGAGAATCAGAAGTTCTTTCATGGAGACTAGCCTTTCTGGAGGGGATTTGATTGCGCAGGAAATGGATTTTGGCATTGCTTGCCGCGTTGGCGCTGACCGGCTGCGCCGAGCAGCAGACCATGGAAACCGTTGCGGACGTATGGGATGTACCCGTATCGGCCCAGCCCCGTCAAATTACGGTGGACCTGCCGGGTGACGCGGGCGGGGAGGCGCTGGAGACAGCCAGCGGACGGCTGTACCTGGGGGAGGACTACGAAATCACCCTGGAGACGCTGGACGCTGGGGACCTGGATGCCACCTTACGCTCCCTCTGCGGCAGGCCGCGGGAGGAGCTGACGGTGATGGAGACGGAGCAGGACGGTGTGAAGCGATACGAGTTTGTCTGGGCTGCCGCCGGGGAAGACGGGGAGAAGCTGGGCCGGGGGGTGATCCTGGATGACGGGAGCTACCACTACTGCCTGACGGCCATGCGGCCCGCGGACCCGGAGAAGACCTCTCAAATCGTCTGGAGCCAGGTGTTTCAGTCCTTCGGGCTGTCCTGATACTGGTCCAGCACCTGGCGGCACAGATCCTGGCAGGCCTGCCGCACCCGCGGCGGGTAGAGAATCTGTGCCTTGTTCCCAAAGCCTAGAATCCAGCTGAAAAACATGGGGCTTTCTGCCACGTCTACAGTAAAGACGAAGTGATCCTCCCCATCGGGGAACAGCATGGTGCTGCTGCCGAACCGGTCCATGACCACATTGGTCAGGCTCTTGTGAAACCGCAGCTTGACAGCAACTTCTTCACCGCTGAACATGTGGAAGCATTTCCGGGCGTAGTCGTTCAGCGCCTGCCCGGTGAGCTCCGGGCAGGGCTCCCGGAGGTCCGGCAGCAGCTGAATCTCCGCCATGCGGTCAATCCGGTAATTGGTAACGCCGTGGCGGGGAGAGCGGGCCAGAAGATAGCAGTTCTCGTTGTCCTGGCAGATGCCGTAGGGGCTGGCGGTGTAGTCCTTGTCCCGGAATTTTGGCTTCCCGTCCAGGCCCCAGTCAAAATAGCGGAAGGAAATCTGCCGGTTCTGGACAATGGCCTCCTGAATGGTATCCACGGCGTAATAAATCGACTGATTCATGTTTTTAATCCGTCCGGCCACCACCACATTCTGGCATACCTGCTGGGCTTCCTGCTGGCTGCACAGCTTGCAGAGCTTTTTGATCAGCTCCAGGGACTTCTCCTCCGTCAGATAACGGCTGGACTGAACCGCGGAGATCAGCAGCTTCAGCTCCGGCAGCTGGAAATCCCGCTGGCCGATGTAGTAGCCGCCGTTTTTCCCACGGGCAATGATGATGTCAGCGCCATAATCCTGCAATGCCGCAATGTCGGAATAGATAGTTTTGCGGTCACAGAGAATTCCATGGGATTCCAGCATTTTGATTAGCTCTGCCGTTCCCACCGGGTGCTCCTGGTGGGATTCTTTTTGCAGATAATCCAGAATATACAGAATCTTCAGCTTCTGCCTGTCGGATTTTGCCATACAGCGCACTCCCTCCTGTGTTTTGAGGACATTATAGCACAGGTTCCCGAAAGAGAAAACGTTAATTTGATTTTTTCGCAAAAATATGATACCATATGCAAAATCAGAAAATGTGCTTCTATACCTATTTGAGAAGAAGCGTGGGAGGGACGCAATATGCTGATTATCGGCTGCCATTTGTCTGCTGCCAGAGGCTACAGCCCCATGGTGCGGCAGGCGGAGACCATGGATGCCAACACCTTTGCCTTCTTTACAAGAAATCCCAGAGGAAGCCGCGCGAAGGCGGGGGACGCTGTGGATACGGATTCTGCCCGAAAGCTGCTGTCCTATTACGACTTCGGCCCCTTTGTGGCCCACGGGGCCTATACCATGAATCTCTGCGGGCGGGATGAAGAGGTGCGCTCCTTTGCCGCGGGCATGCTGGAGGAGGACCTGCGCCGGCTGGCAGAGCTGCCAGGAAACTTTTATAACTTCCATCCCGGCAGCCATGTGGGCCAGGGGGTAGAGGCTGGAATTGACTACATTTCCAAAGCCCTGCGAAAGGCCCTGGAGCCGGACTACCCGGTGACGGTTCTGCTGGAAACCATGGCGGGCAAGGGCAGCGAGATTGGCCGCAGCTTTGAGGAGCTCCGGGATATTCTGGACGCGGTGGGCAGCAACCGCCTGGGCGTCTGCCTGGACACCTGCCATGTGTACGATGCGGGCTACAATATTGCGGAGGACCTGGAAGGGGTGCTGGCGGAATTTGACCGGATCATTGGCCTGAACCGGCTGAAGGCCCTGCATCTAAACGACAGCCAGAATGCCTGCGGCAGCCACAAGGACCGCCATGAGCGCATCGGCAGAGGCAGTATCGGCCTGGAAACCTTCCGGAAGATTGTCAACCACCCGGCCCTGGCCGGAAAGCCCATGATTCTGGAAACGCCCAATGAGTTCGAGGGCTACCGGCAGGAGGTCGCGCTTCTGCGGGATTTGGCCAAGCCAAAGAGGGAATGGTGATTTATGACCCAACTGCGAGCAATTTTTGATATGGTCCTGCAATCCCGGGATACTTACGCTGCCGTGTTTCAGGCGGTTTCCAGATTCCTGGTTCCCGGTCTGGGGCTCTGGCTGCTGCTGCACTGCGCAAGGCCTCTGATCTCCTTCCGCCGGGAGCCGGAGATTTGGGCCTGGCTGAAGTTTACGGACGGCTCCCAGGTGGCGGTGACCCACTGGGAGAATGTCATCGGGCGGAGCAAAAGCAGCGATATTACGGTGGCGCTTTCCACGGTTTCCCGGAATCACGCGGTGCTGACCCGGTACGATGACGGCAGCTGGACCATTACGGATGCAAGCTCCAAAACGGGAACCTGGGTCAACGGGAACCGGGTAGATATATGCGCCATCCACGATGGTGATGTAATCTCCATCGGCGGCGTGGACATGGAGCTTCAGCCCATTACCAAGCGCCAGGAGCAGCTGCAATCCAAGCTCCGGACCAAGGGTTCCAGCGGCCTCAGCGGCCTTCTGGGCCTGCTGATTCTGACGCTGATGCAGGTGGCCATGCTCATGGGCTTCCTGCTGAACGGCCCGGCGGAGGAATACGGGCAGTACCTGCTGGGCTTCGGCAGTGTGGCGGTGTGCCAGTGGGCACTGTTTTTCTTCTATCTTCTGATCCACAGGAGCTCCTTTGAGGTAGAGACGCTGGCCTTCTTCCTGTGCACCCTGGGTGCCGCGGCCATTGCCACGGTGAAGCCGGGGGAGCTAGGCAAGCAGGCGGCAGCTATGGGCATCGGCGTCATCACCTTCCTGCTGATCGGCTGGTCTCTGCGGGATCTGGAGCGGGCCAAACGCTTCCGGTATCTGGCTGTGCTGGCGGGCGTTGGTTTTCTGGTGGTCACCCTGCTGTTCGGCAGGGAGTACTATGGCGCGAAAAACTGGCTGGTCATTGGCGGGATGTCCCTGCAGCCCTCGGAGCTCAGCAAGGTCTGCTTCGTCTATGCCGGCGCATCCACCATGGACCGGATTATGAACAAGCGGAACCTGATTCTGTTCATTGCCTATTCCGTGGTGATCTGCGGACTGCTGGCGCTGATGAATGACTTCGGCACCGCCATGATTTTCTTCTGCGCGTTCTTGATCATCGCCTATCTCCGCTCCGGCAGCATGGGCACCATTGCCTTGGCTTGTACGGCCCTGGGCTTTGCGGGTGTGCTGGCCATCCGTATTGCGCCCCATGCCCTGAGCCGGTTTGCCAGCTGGCGGCACATCTGGGAGAACCCCTATACTACCGGCTATCAGCAGACCCAGGCCATTATGTGCATTGCCTCCGGCGGCCTGTTTGGACTGGGGCCGGGGAACGGTTTTTTGCAGAAGGTGTTTGCCGCGGACTCGGATATCGTTTTTGCCACGATCTCAGAGGAATGGGGCCTGCTCACCGCCCTTCAGGCGGTGCTGGCGATTTCGGCCCTGGGCCTGTTTGCCATTCGGACCTCCCGGATCTCCCGCAGCAGCTTCTATTGCATCGGCGGCTGTACGGCGGCGGGCATCCTGCTGATTCAGGCATCCCTGAACTGCCTGGGCACGGTGGACGTGCTGCCCTTTACCGGTGTGACATTCCCGTTCCTGTCCAACGGCGGCACCAGCATGATCGGCGCCTGGGGACTGCTGGCCTTCGTCAAGGCGGCGGATACCCGGCAGAATGCCAGCTTTGCCGTGCGATTCAATAAATAGGAGTATACCAATGAATAGAGTTACCAAGAGAACCTGGATGATGTTCCTGTTTGTGGGACTGCTTCTGGGGGGCATGGGCTTTTTTGTGGGGGAGTATGTGCTGAAGGCAGACCGGTGGATTGTATCCACCGGTTCCCCGCACATCTATAATAACAGCAACCTGGGCAACGGCACCGTAGTAGATCGGGACGGGGTCATCCTGCTGGATATTACAGGGGGAAGAACCTATTCCGACAATGCCGAGACGAGAGCCTCTACCATGCACTGGCTGGGGGACCGCAGCGGCAGCATTCAGGCGGGCGCCGTGGCCCACTATGCCGCCATCATGTCCGGCTTTGACAGGGTAAACGGCCTGTACGACTATGCGGGCTCCGGCGGCGTGGCACGGCTGTCCCTTTCCGCCGCGGTGCAGAACGCGGCCCTGGAGGCCCTGAACGGACGAAAGGGTACGGTGGGTATCTATAATTATAAAACAGGGGAGATCCTCTGCGCGGTGACCTCACCCACCTATGACCCGGACAATGTGCCGGATATCGCCGGGGATACCACCGGTGCCTATGAGGGCGTGTATCTGAACCGGTTTCTGCAATCGACCTATGTGCCCGGCTCCATTTTTAAGATCGTCACCACTGCCGCGGCGCTGGAATGTGTGCCGGATATTGAGAGCCGGACATTCACCTGTACCGGCTCCTACGAGTATGGAACCGAGGCGGTCACCTGTGAGACGGCCCACGGAACACTGGATCTGAAGGGGGCCCTGGCCCATTCCTGCAATTGCAGCTTTGCCCAGATTGCCAAGCTGGTGGGCAGGAAAAATATGGAAAAGTATGTAGCCAAGTATGGCGTCACCGATGCCGTATCCTTCGATGGCGTCACCGGTGCCAAGGGCAATTACGATATCTCCAATACCGGCGGCGCTTCCTTCGCCTGGAGTTGCATCGGCCAGCATACGGACCTCATTAACCCCGCGCGGTTCATGACCTTCCTGGGCACCATCGCGGCAGGGGGGGAAGGGGTTGAACCGTTCCTGGTCTCCTCTGTGGAGCGGGACGGGGAGCCGGTTTACACGGCTTCAGCGGAGAGTACAGGCCGGATCATGAGTGAGGAGACGGCGGCAAAGCTGCGGACCTATCTTCGCAACGATGTGCAGACCATCTATGGCGACGGCCATTTTCCGGGCCTCTCCGTCTGCGCCAAATCCGGCACCAGCCAGCTGGGCGGGGGACAGAAGTCCAACGCCATGTTTGCCGGTTTCGTGGCGGATGAAAAATACCCGCTGGCATTTATTGTTGTCGTGGAGAATGGCGGCTATGGCAGCGCCACCTGCGTACCGGTTCTGTCCCAGGTATTGCAGGTCTGCAAGGCAGAGCTGGACAGCAACCCCTAATTCCTTTCTCCGGGCTCCTATGGGCCCGGAGTTTTTGCTGCCGGGAGACAGTTGTCCGAACAGCGGGGACAGTGGACCATTGTCATTTTTGCACAAAAAATGAAGGAATTATGAAATGTTATATGTAGTGTTTATCTTGTTGACAAATGTCCTTGTGCGAGATACAATATGGGCACATTCAACGAGGAGGTAACGGATATGTTCCATCAGGCAAGCGTTTCTCATAAGGCCGCCCGGCGGCATACCTTCGCTGCCTTCGGTCGAATTATCCCTGCTCTGGATCTGGCCGGTTTGCGGGTTGTCGTACTGCGCGCGGACCAGGTACGAATTTGCCAGAGTTACCAGCAGCCGGGGAATCCTGTTGTATGAAGGAGCGGCTGCCCAGGCAGCCGCTTTTTTATAGTTTGTAAGTAAAGGAGAAAAGAAAAATGAAAAAAGTTCTCGCACTGACCATGGCACTGGCTATGGTGGCCGCTTGCTTCGCAGGCTGCGGCAACAGCTCCAGTTCCACCTCTACCACCGCCGCTGCCGCGACCACGGCTGCCGCCGGTGAGACCGCTGCCGCCCCCGCTGAGGGCACCGGCTCCATCAAGATCGGCATGTCCGGTCCCCTGACCGGCGGCGCTTCCGCTTACGGCTTGGCTGTGAAGGCCGGTATGGAAGTGGCTGTTGAGGAGATCAACGCCAAGGGCGGCCTGCAGATCGAGTTCAACGCCCAGGATGATGAGGCTGACGGCGAGAAGGCTGTTTCCGCCTACAATGTCCTGAAGGACTGGGGCATGCAGGTCATGGCCGGCCAGGTTACCACCGGTGCCGCTCTGGCTGTCGCTCCCGAGTCTGTTGCTGACAACATGTTCAACCTGACTCCCTCCGCCTCCGCTGAGGCGCTGGCTACCACCGGCGCAAACATCTTCCAGATGTGCTTCACCGACCCCAACCAGGGCGCTTCCGCTGCTGAGCTGGTTTCCACCAAGTATGAAGGTGCCAAGGTTGGCATCATCTACGACTCCTCCGATGACTACTCCACCGGCCTGTACAACGGCTTCAGCGCCAAGGCTACTGAGCTGGGTGCTGAGATCGTTGCCACCACTTCCTTCACCGCTGACAACAAGGCGGACCTGTCCACCCAGGTGACCAAGTGCCAGGAGGCCGGTGCGGATCTGGTGTTCCTGCCCATCTACTATACCGAGGCTTCTCAGATTCTGACCTACGCCAACCGGATCGGTTACACCCCCAAGTTCTTCGGCTGTGACGGCATGGACGGCATTCTGACTGTGGAAGGCTTCGATACCTCCCTGGCCGAGGGCCTGACCCTGATGACCCCCTTCGATGCCAACGCTTCCGATGAGGCAACCCAGTCCTTTGTCGGCAAGTTCAAGGAGAAGATGAACGGCCTGGTGCCCAACCAGTTCGCCGCTGACGGCTACGACGTGATCTATGCCATCTACGACGCTCTGAATGCCGCCGGCATCACCGGCACGGAGTCCGCTTCCGACATCTGCGATGCCCTGGAGGCTCAGTTCGCCACCATGACTGTGGACGGCCTGACCGGTTCCGGCATGCACTGGGACGAGAACGGCATGATCTCCAAGGCGCCTGCCGCTGTGGTGATCGAGAACGGCGTGTACGTTCCCATGGCCTGATCGATCGTTACATCCATCAATGGGGATGGAGGGCTTCCAGCCCTTCATCCCTTCAATCGGAATCAGCAGTCTATGAGAGCGGCAAGGGCTTGACGCTGTCATAGGCTGTTGAGAAAGAGAGGGGTATCCATGAAAATCATTCAGTATCTGATCAATGGTATCAGCATCGGCTCCGTGTACGCAATTATCGCGCTGGGCTATACCATGGTCTACGGCATTGCGAAAATGCTGAACTTCGCCCACGGTGATATTATCATGGTGGGTGCTTACATTTCCTTCTGCGTAACCAATTATCTGGGGCTGCCTGTGGTGGCCTCCATTCTGGCGGCCATGGTGGTGTGCACCGTTCTGGGTATGCTGATCGAGGCCCTGGCCTACAAGCCCCTGCGCGGCACCCCCAGCCTGGCGGTGCTGATTACGGCAATCGGCGTCAGCTACTTCTTGCAGAACGCCGCGCAGTTGATCTGGTCCTCCAGCCCCAAGAACTATACGAGCATTGTTACCTTCCAGCCCACCCGCCTGCTGGACGGCCAGCTGGTTATTACCGGCGAAGTGATCGTCACCATTATCGCCTCCATCATCATTATGGTTGGCCTGACCTGGTTTACGGGCAGTACCCGTACCGGCAAGGCCATGCGCGCGGTTTCGGAGGACCGAGAAGCCGCGGAGCTCATGGGCATCAATGTGAATAAGACCATTTCCACCACCTTTGCTATCGGCTCCGCTCTGGCGGCTATTGCCGGTGTTCTGCTGTGCTCCACGGTGCCCACCCTGCAGCCCACTACCGGCTCTATGCCCGGTATCCGCGCATTCACGGCGGCTGTCTTTGGCGGCATCGGTTCCATTCCCGGTGCCATGCTGGGCGGCATCCTGCTGGGCATCATCGAGACATTCAGCAAGGCCTACCTGAGCCCCCAGTTCAGCGATGCCATCGTTTTCGCGGTGCTGATTGTGATTCTGCTGGTGAAGCCCGCCGGTCTGCTGGGCAAGCAGGTTCAGGAGAAGGTTTGAGGTGAGCACAATGAAAAAGCTGAATCGAAACAAGATCAAAGACGCGTCTACATACATTCTCGTCACCGTTGCCTTTGTCATTCTTCAGATTTTGTCCACCCAGGGCAAGCTGAACAGCACTACCAAGGGCTTCTTGGTTCCTGCCTGCGCCTACATTGTTCTGGCAGTTTCTTTGAACCTGTTGGTTGGTATCTGCGGCGAGCTGAGCCTGGGCCATGCAGGATTTATGGGCATCGGTGCGTTTACTGGCATCATTGTAACCTCCGTTTTGGCGGAGGCCGTCCCCAATGGAATTGTCCGGCTGGTGCTGGCCATGATCATTGGCGGCGTGATGGCAGCGGCCATCGGCTTCGTCATCGGCATCCCGGTGCTGCGGCTGCGGGGTGACTATCTGGCCATCGTGACGCTGGCCTTTGGCGAGATTATGAAGAACGTCTTCGGCAACCTCTACCTGGGTGTGGACGGAAATGGCCTCCACGCGACCCTGGGCTCTGACGGCCTGACGCTGGCGGAGGGCGGAAAGATGATCATTTCCGGCCCCCGGGGTGCTACCGGCATTACCAAGCTTTCTACCTTCGCGGTTGGCTTTGTGCTGATCCTCTTCACTCTGTTTGTGGTGCAGAACCTGATCAACTCCAAGGAAGGCCGTGCCATTAAGGCTGTCCGGGATAACCGGATTGCCGCGGAGTCCGTGGGCATCAATGTCACGGCATTCCGAATGAAGGCCTTTGTGGTCTCCGCGTTCCTGGCCGGTATGGCGGGTGCACTGTATGCCATGAACTATGGCTCCATCACCGCCTCCAAGTTCAACTTCAATACCTCCATCAATATCCTGGTGTTTGTGGTTCTGGGCGGCATGGGCAATATTCTGGGCTCTATCATTTCCGCCACGGTTCTGTACATCCTGCCGGAGGCTATGCGTGGTCTGCAGGATTACCGTATGATCATCTATGCCATCGTCCTGATTCTTGTCATGCTGTTTACCTGGTCCCCCAAGGCCAAGGAGTTTGTCTCCGTGGCAACGGATAAGGTAAAGACCGCGCTGCGCAAGAATGGAAAGGAGGCGGCTTCCAATGAATGAGTATTCCAAGAAAATTCTGAAGGTGCCCACCGTTACCTTCGTCCGGGAGCAGGATCAGGGCAAGCAGCCCGTTCTGGATGTCCGGAATCTGGGCATCGATTTCGGCGGCCTGACCGCTGTGGATAACTTCAATATCACCATCGGCCCCACCGAGATTTCCGGCCTGATCGGCCCCAACGGCGCCGGTAAGACCACCATTTTCAACCTGCTCACCGGCGTGTATCAGCCAACCCGCGGCAGCGTCCTGGTCAATGGCTTTGATATCAAGGGAATGCCCGTCCACAAGGTCAATAAGCTGGGCATTGCCAGAACCTTCCAGAATATCCGCCTGTTTACGGATATGTCCGTGCTGGACAACGTAAAGGTGGGTTTGCACAATGAGATCAAGTGCTCCTTCTTATCCAGCGTCCTCCATCTGTCCGGGTATTACAAGGCAGAGAAGAAAGCCAACGAGAAGGCTATGGAGCTGCTGGATTTCATGGGCCTGACGGAATATGCCGATACAAAGGCCGGGAGCCTCCCGTACGGCGTGCAGCGCCGGTTGGAGATCGTCCGGGCGCTTGCAACCAATCCCTCCGTCATCCTGCTGGATGAGCCTGCCGCCGGCATGAACCCCAGTGAGACCACAGAGCTGATGCATCAGATCCGCCGGATTCGGGATACTTTCCATGTGGCGATTTTCCTGATCGAGCACGATATGAACCTGGTTATGAATGTCTGCGAGGCAATTGCCGTCGTAAACTACGGACGGATTATCGCAAAGGGCACCCCGGAGGAAATTCGGAATGACCCTGCGGTTATTGAAGCTTACCTTGGCAAGGAGGATGGTGCGGACCATGCTGAAGATTGAAAATATTGATGTCTATTACGGTGCCATCCATGCGGTGAAGAACGTTTCCTTTGAGGTTGGCGAGGGGGAAATTGTTGCCCTGATTGGTGCCAACGGCGCAGGCAAGAGCACCATCCTGAAGACGGTTTCCGGCTTGATGCACCCCCGCAGCGGCTCCATTACCTTCTGTGATCAGAATATCACCCATACGGAGGCCTACAAGCTCCTGCGCACGGGTCTGGCCCATGTGCCGGAAGGACGGCGCATCTTCCTGGAAATGACCGTTCAGGAAAATCTGGAAATGGGCGCTTATATCAATAAGTCCGTGTCCCAGGAGGACCTGGAAATGGTCTTTAATTACTTTCCCCGGCTGAAGGAGCGCCGCAAGCAGATTGCGGGGACTCTTTCCGGTGGCGAGCAGCAGATGCTGGCTATGTCCCGGGCCCTGATGTCCCATCCCAAGCTGATGATGCTGGACGAGCCCTCCATGGGCCTGGCTCCCATCATCGTGGATCAGGTTTTCGGCATTATCAAAGAGCTTCACAAGTCAGGCACCACCATTCTGCTGGTGGAGCAGAACGCCAGAAAGGCGCTGCAGATTGCCGACCGGGCCTACGTCCTGGAGACTGGCTCCATTACCCTCAGCGGCACCGGTGCGGAACTGGCAACGTCTGACGAGGTTCGCAAGGCCTATCTGGGTGGCTGACCCCATTTCCTGTATCAAAGAACACCCCTCTGCATAGTTTTTGTGCAGGGGGGTGTTTTGCGTGTGTCGAAGAAATCGGATGCGTGGGGGCTGCCTGATCTGCCTGGGTCTGGGCATGCTGCTGGGCCAGTGGATTGATTCGGTATTTCTGTGTGTCCTGGTAGGGATTGTTCTTGTGCTCCTGGGTTGCTGTATTCTCCGGCAGCGGTAGAGGCATTTTTTGTGTCCGTCATCATAGAATTTGGACAGGCGGCGGAAAGGGGCCCGGCGGGGCGATCTGAATTCTGCGAAAAAACGGAGGAGTGAATTCCATGGAGCTGCAATTGAACAAGAGGTCCGTTTCCTATCTGAACCCGGTGATCACGGAGTGCCGGAACCTGGAGCAGACCCAGGAGCTTCGGCTGCCGGACGGGATGCCGGATGTAGAGCGCATTCTGGGCTGCTGGGGCCAGAGTGTCCTGCGAAGCAAGGAGTGGCGTTCGGATACGGTCAGCGTTACCGGGGGGCTGATGCTCTGGGTGCTCTACCGCCCGGAGGAAGGGGGAGAGCTGCGGACGCTGGATGCCTGGGTGCCCTATCAGACAAGATGGGATTTGCCGCAGCAGACCCAGGAGGGGAAGCTGCTGGTGCAAACCACCATTCGATTTCTGGATGCCCGGTCCGTTTCCCCACGGAAAATTCTGATTCGGGCAGGCCTGAGTCTTTGCCTTCTGGCGCTGGCGCCGGAGGAGGCTGCTATTCCAATACCGGAGAATCTGCCGGAGGATGTACATCTGCTCCGCCGGCAGCTGCCCCTGCGGCTGTACACGGAGGCAGGGGAGAAGAGCTTTGCCCTGGAGGATACCCTCTCCTCTGCGGGAGAAGACCTTGCGGACTGGAGCCCCCTGTATTATACCGCCCAGGCGAACCTGACAGATCAGAAGGTGGTGGGGGACAAAATCGCCTTCCGGGGCGCTGTGCCCCTCCATGTGCTGCTGCAGGGGCCGGAGGGCAGGGCAGAGGGGCGGAATTTTACCTTCCCTTTTTCCCAGCTGGCCGAGCTGGAGCGAAGCTATGGCTCCGATGGGGAAGCGGAGCTTCAGTTGTGCGTCACCAATCTGGAGGTGGAAAAGGACGCGGAAGGCGTTCTGCATCTGAAGGCCGCCTTCACGGCCCAGTATGCCGTCAGCGATGTTACAACGGTCAGCACGGTGGAGGATGGCTACAGCACCCAGCGGGAGCTGAAGATTACCCGGGAGGAGCTGGCACTGTCCCCAATCCGGGAGCGCCGCTGGGAGACCATGAGCGGAGAGGCGGCCCTGCCGGAGCAGGTTCACAGTGAAGCAGATCTGAGTGCTTTTTCGGATTTTCCCACCTGGGACCGCCAGACGGACGGATACTGCCTGGACGCCCAGGGGACGGCTCAGTTGCTGTCTTACGATGATAAGGGCCTGACGGGGACCCAGCTGCGCTGGAGCGGGCATAGAGACTGGAAAACGGAGGAACCCCTGCGCATGGCTATGACGGCCTTTGTGCCGGGCGAACCCCAGCTGAACCCAGGCGCGGGAAAGCTCTGCATCGATACTCGGTTTCGTCTGACCTGCTTTGCGGAAGACGGCATTCCGGTTATCTCCGCGATGGAACTGGGGGAGACGGTCCAGAAGGACCCGGCGCGGCCATCCCTGATCCTGCGCCGTGCAGGTGAGGGGGGACTCTGGGAGCTGGCGAAACGCACCGGGTCCACCATGGAGGCCATCCGGCAGGCCAATGGCCTGGAAGGGGAGCCGGAGAAGGGGAGAATGCTCCTGATCCCTGTGCTTTGATGCTCTGAATAAAAAGGCGCCGTCCCGGGGGAGAGCCGGGGCGGCGCTTTTGGCAGGCCTGTCGCAAGAAATCGGGGGAAAGGTCTACCATCGACTAGAGTAGCCGAATGGCTGTTTTTTTACAAGGGAAAAAGGTCGAATCGGGAAAAAGGACTTATTGCGCGGTGTAGCGGACTTCGGTGCCCTCGTTGGGGTTCCCGGCAAAGAAACGGTGCAGATTGTCTACCGTGGTGGAGGCAATGCTGTCCAGCGCTTCCTGGGTCAGGAATGCCTGATGGGATGTGACGATCACATTGGGCATGGCGATGAGCCGCACAAGCTTGTCGTCCTGGACGATGTGACCGGAGAAGTCCTCATAGAAGAAGTCGCCCTCCTCCTCGTAGACGTCCAGGCAGGCCGCGCCGACCTTCTTATCCTTGATGCCGTTGATCAGGTCTTCGGTGTTGACCAGCGCGCCACGGGAAGTGTTGACGATGGTCACGCCCTTCTTCATCTGGGCAATGGAGGATGCGTCAATGATATGTTTGGTTTCCTCCGTCAGGGGGCAGTGCAGGGAGATAATGTCGGACTGCTGGAAGAGCTCCGGCAGCGCTACATATTCCAGGCCGCTGTCCTTTGCGGGAAATTTGTCATAGGCAAGAATCCGCATCCCGAAGCCCTTGCAGATATCGGCAAAAACCCGGCCGATTTTTCCGGTGCCGATAATGCCAACGGTTTTGCCATGCAGGTCAAAGCCAGCCAGCCCCTGCAGGCTGAAATTGAAATCCCGTGTACGGATATAGGCCTTGTGGGTCCGGCGGTTGATGGTCAGCAGCAGGGCCATGGCGTGCTCCGCTACGGCATAGGGGGAGTAGGCAGGTACCCGGTATACAGGGAGCTTTCCCTGGCAGGCCCTGATATCCACATTGTTGAAACCGGCGCACCGCAGGGCAATGACCTTGACGCCCATTTCATAGAGCTTCTCTACCACGGGGGCAGAGACGGTGTCGTTGACGAAGACGCAGACCGCATCGTAGCCGTAGGCCAGGGAGACGGTGTCCTCATTCAGGCGGGTTTCAAAATATTTGATCTCCAAATGGGAGGCAGCGGCGTAGTGGTCAAATCCGGGTACGTCATAGGGCTTGGTGTCAAAGAATGCAACTTTCATAAATGTACCTCCATCGGTCTGAATTTATCGATACAATAATAGCGAATAAAAGGCTGCATGTCAATATGCTTTTGCCTCACTATACTATTTTCTGCGCATCTGGGTAAATGATACCAATTTCTATGCTGACTTTTGTACAATATGTCAAATATCATCCGTTCCCGATTGCGTTTCGTGGGAACCGTGCTATAATGAGTGCAGTATTATGGATTAGGGAGATAGAATATGGTCGATAAAATTCGGGCACTTGTGAAAGCACACTGGGATATTGTAACCTATCTGGTCTTTGGCGTTCTGACCACGGTGGTAAATTATCTTGTATATCTGCCCTGCCTGAACTGGCTGGGGCTGTCTGCCGCCTTGAGCAACAGCATCTCCTGGGTTGTGGCCGTGGTTTTCGCTTTTGTGACCAACAAACCCTTTGTGTTCCAGAGCCACGATTGGTCCATGAAGGTCGTTCTCCCGGAGCTTGGCAAGTTTGTAGCAACCCGCATTTCCTCCGGCGTCCTGGAAACGCTCATCCTCTTTATTGCCGTAGACACCCTGGGCGGCGATGGCAACATCTGGAAGCTGGTAACCCAGGTGATGGTCATTGTTGTCAACTATGTAGGAAGTAAGCTGCTGGTGTTTCGGAAGAAAAAATAAGCGGCTATTGTTTTAGCTTGCCTTTCCGGGCGGCGTGGTGTTGGCTATGCCGCCCGGTTTTGTGTCAAAAGCACACCCGGCTTTTATCCTGGGTGTGCTTTCAGAAATTTTTATGTGTTGGTTCGCTTCATTTCCAATTCGGAAAGTGTGTCGGTGATGCTGTTTTTCCTTCCGGTCAGGCGGAATCCGTGCCGCTCATAGAGCGCTTGGGCCCGCTGGTTGTTATCCAGAATCCAGAGGCAGGGCACACTGTCGCATTTTTCAATTGCAAACAGCAGCAGCTCCATTCCAAATCCCCGCCCCTGTGCTTCCGGGAGAACGTACAGGTTTTCAATCAGGTTGCCTTTTATGGATACAATGCCTACGGGTTTGTCCTTTATGAGCATATACACCTGTTTCCCGGCACGGAGCTCCTCTTCCAGATAAATTCTCTGATGTTTCTGATCATGGGCCGCCACAAAATCCGGCGTACAGAAGGGCTTATGGGAATCCTGCCACGATTCCGCGTGAATCCACGCCGCGAGGTCCAGATTTTCTCCGTTTACATCTACGATCATTTTTGATCTCCTGCATTCCTATGAAAAAGTCCGCTGTAGCTCTCCACGGCGGACTTTTGGCGGAGAGAGTGGGATTCGAACCCACGGCGCGTCGCCGCGTCACTGGTTTTCAAGACCAGCTCCTTAAACCGCTCGGACATCTCTCCAACTTTTATATTTCCAGGAAAGGATAGCATTTTGCCATCCTTTTGTCAAGGAATATTTCACGCTGCGACCACTCCTGTCTCCGGTGGTGCTCCTACCCGGATATCCTTCACGGATTCCGATTATCCAGTACATAGATGACACAGGCAAATCCGGCAATCATCGCACACAGAATCATCCCGCCAAGAATATTTTCCAACGCCGCACCGAGGAAGAGACCAATAACCGCCGCAAGCAGCATCACAATGACCGATACAATTGTACGAAACCGATTCATGTTTTGCACCTCCTGAATAAATGGAAATCCGTCGCCAAACTAGGCAACGGATTTCTGGCGGAGTGAGAGGGATTTGAACCCTCGCGCGCTTTTTAGACGCCTACTCCCTTAGCAGGGGAGCCCCTTCGGCCTCTTGGGTATCACTCCGAATCAAAAGCTGTTCAACTGACTGCCCGCATATATTAGCATATTCGTGGGGTATTGTCAAGAAATTTTTTCCTGAGACGATTTCTATTTCCGCACACACATTGGGAAAAAATGAAAAACCTTCCTTGCACCAGAAAAAACTATTGACAAATTCATCCTGACGTGGTATTATGTCGAAGCGTTGAGTGTGAGCTCACGCTTGAGTGAAGAAATGGGCGAGTGGTGGAATTGGTAGACTCGCTAGATTCAGGTTCTAGTGTTCATTGCGGACGTGCGGGTTCAAGTCCCGCCTCGCCCACCAGCTTTTTCTCTTTCTTTCATATGGGCGAGTGGTGGAATTGGTAGACTCGCTAGATTCAGGTTCTAGTGTTCACTGCGGACGTGCGGGTTCAAGTCCCGCCTCGCCCACCAAAAGGAAAGCTGTTTGACGGCTTTCCTTTTTCTTTGCGTTTTACGTCAGGAAAGCGCAGAAGCACCGCTCTGAAAAACCTGAAAAAACAGGAAAAAAGTGCTTGCAATTTGCAATTTTGTGTGCTAGAATGAGTCAGTCTGAAATCAAGGTGTGTCCTCTGCCACAAACGCTGTGGGTATGAACGCCTAATATTTAAGGAGGACAATTATTATGGATTTGGTAAAAGCACTGAACAGCCAGTACATGAAGGAAGAGCTGCCTGAGATCCGGGTGGGTGACACCGTTCGTGTGCACGTTCGCATCAAGGAAGGCGCTCGTGAGCGTATCCAGGTTTTTGAAGGTACCATCATTGCCCGCAAGCATGGCGGTATCGGTGAGACCATCACTGTCCGCCGTGTATCCTACGGCGTTGGCTGCGAGAAGGTCTTCCCCCTGCACTCTCCCAACGTTGCCATGATCGAGACTGTCCGCAAGGGACAGGTCCGTCGTGCAAAGCTGTACTATCTGCGTGACCGCTTCGGCAAGGCCGCGAAGATCAAGGAGAAGGTATAAGTTTGCTTTTCATAAAAAGAGAGGGCGTTGCCCTCTTTTTTTATACCCTGAATGGCTTTTCGTAAAATTCAGATTTTATTTCTGGAAAAGCCAGGAAAACTGTGGTACAATAACCCAAAATGCGCCGGGAGACCGGTGAGGCTGGAGGAATCAGAAATGGCGCGGCAGAAAAAGGATAAGGCAGGGGAAGAGAAGCTGAGCTTTCAAAAAAATCTGGTGCTGTATCTGCACGACCTGCTGTGGATGCTGGCGATGATCATGATTGCCTTTTTGGTGTTTTTCAGGATCATTGTGGTGTCCGGCCCCTCTATGAAGCAGACGCTTCTGGATGGGGATTATCTGCTGCTGATCAGCAACCTTTTCTACAAAGAGCCCCAGAAGGGGGATATTGTGGTGGTCAGCAAGCAGTCCTATGATGACGGCAAGCCTATTGTCAAGCGTGTCATCGCTACAGAGGGACAGATTGTGGATATGGACTTTCAGAATGGCATCGTCTATGTGGATGGCTGCCCCCTGGAAGAGGACTATACCAATACCCCCACCAATCTGGACGAGGGGGCTGTGTTCCCGCAGATCGTAGAAGAGGGCTGTGTGTTTGTTATGGGGGACAACCGCAATAATTCCAAGGACAGCCGCAGCCTGGAAATCGGACAGGTGGACAAGCGGGAGATCCTGGGCAAGGTGGCGGTTTTGCTCTTCCCGGGCACAGACCATGGCACCCAGGCGCGGGACACACATAGAATCGGGACGGTGGAATGATGGAAGGAAACATGAATATTCAGTGGTATCCGGGCCACATGACAAAAACCCGGCGGCAGATCGAGGCGGACCTGAAGCAGGTGGACGCGGTCTGCGAAATTGTGGATGCCCGCATCCCGGTCTCCAGCCGGAACCCGGATATTGACGCGATCTGTGGAAGCAAGCCCAGAATGATTGTCCTGAATCGAATGGATTTGGCGGACCCCGCCGCCACGGCCCGCTGGAAAGCGTATTTTGAGAAAAAGGGCATGGCGGTGATTGCCACGGACTGCAAAACCAAGCGGGGCATCTCCGGATTTACCCCTGCCGCGCGCGCGGCCTGCGCGGAGAAGCTGGCCCGGGACGCGGCCAAGGGGATGAATCGGCCTTTGCGGGTTATGGTGGTCGGCATTCCCAATGTGGGCAAATCCACCCTGATCAATCAGATTTCCGGCAGAAAGGGCGCCAAAGCGGAGAATCGCCCCGGTGTGACCCGCGGCAAGCAGTGGGTTACGGTGGACGCGGGACTTCAGCTGCTGGACACCCCGGGCATTCTTTGGCCCAAGTTTGAGAACCCGGAGGTGGGTATGATGCTGGCCTTTACCGGCGCGGTCAAAGAGGGCGTCATTGATATCGAGGAGCTGGCCTGCCGCCTGCTGGAGCTGCTGCTGGAATACTATCCGCAAACCCTGCTGGATCGCTACAAGGTGGAAGCGCCCCAGGAAACCCCAGGCTATGAGCTTCTGGAAATGGCAGGGAAGAACCGGGGCTATCTGCTCTCCAGAGGAGAAATTCACACGGAGCGGATGGCAAAGGTTCTGCTGGATGAATTCCGCAGCGGAAAATTGGGAAAATTTACATTGGAGCAGCCGCGGGAGGACAGACTATGAGCGAAACAAATCTTTGGGCTATCGAGGATGCCTACAGCCAGTATCAGCTGATCTGCGGTGTGGACGAGGCGGGCCGCGGGCCCCTGGCTGGGCCTGTGTGCGCCGCCGCGGTGATTCTGCCGAAGCATCTGGAAATTCCGGGGCTTAACGACAGCAAGAAGCTGTCTGACAAGCGCCGCCGGGAGCTGTTTCCGCTCATTCAGGCGCAGGCGGTTTCCTATGGCATCGCCTTTGCCAGCCAGGAAGAAATTGACGAACGGAATATTTTACAGGCGACGTTTCTGGCTATGCGCCGGGCCCTGGGTCAGCTGGACCCCCGGCCGGAGCTGGCGCTGATTGACGGCAATCGGCAGACGGATTTTGGCCTGCCCTGCGAGACGGTGATCAAGGGCGACAGCCTCAGCGCCAACATTGCGGCGGCCTCTGTGCTTGCCAAGGTCACCCGTGACGATTGGATGATCGCCGCGGCAGAGCAATACCCCGGCTATGGCTTTGAAATCCATAAGGGCTACGGCACCAAGGCACACTATGTGGCTCTGGAGAAGCTGGGGCCCTGCCCCATCCATCGAAGAACATTTTTGAAAAAACTCTATGGCGGCGAGTGAATTGGGCCCCTGGGGGGAGAAATTGGCAGCGGACTATCTGCGCCGGAAGGGCTACCGCCTGGTGACTTCCAACTACCGGTGCCGATTCGGAGAAATTGACCTGATCGTGAAGGATAGGCGCTTCCTGGTGTTCGTGGAGGTCAAGCTGCGCAAGAACGCGGGCTTTGCCCAGGCCCGGGAGTTTGTGGACTACCGGAAGCAGCAGCGGCTCCGGATGACGGCTTCTCTGTACTTATCCCGATATCCCACCAGCCTGCAGCCCAGGTTTGACGTGATTGAAGTTTATGCCCCCCAGGGCATGGAGACCGTCAAGCCTGTAATCAATCATTTGGAGGATGCGTTTGAATGAATTTCCCGGTATTTGACCTGCACTGCGATACGGCTCTGCGCCTGTTGGGGGACGACCTGAACCAGGCGGGGAGCCTGGCAGAGAACAGCGGACATATCGACTTGAACCGTGCCGAAGCATTGGCCGGGTACTGCCAGTGCTTTGCCTGCTTTACGACGCCTTTGATGGAAGAAGAGCAGCATGTATCTCCCGTTGTGGTATTCGAGCGGGAAATTGCCACCATTCAGCGGGAGATTGACAGGAACAAACGGAAAATCGCCCTGGCCTACAACGCCCAGGATGTCCGTGCCAATCAGAAAAAGGGGAAAATGTCCGCCATCCTGACCATTGAGGGCCCCGCTGGCTTCGGCTTTGACCCGGAGCTGCTGGAGCCTATGTACCAGGCGGGCTTCCGAATCTCCACCTTGGGCTGGAATGAGCGGAATCCTCTGACCGGTTCCCATGTAACCGGCGGCGGCCTGACGGATCTGGGCAGAGCCTACGTCCGCAATGCCCAGGCCCAGGGTGTCCTGGTGGATGTGAGCCACATCAGTGACGAAGGCTTCTGGGATATTATGGAGATGACCCAAGGGCCCGTGATTGCCTCCCATTCCAACAGCCGCGCGGTCTGTGATCACAGCCGCAATCTGACGGACGATATGTTCCGGGCCATTCGGGACACCGGCGGCGTGGCGGGAATCAACCAGTACGGGGCGTTTCTCGGAGAAAATCCCAGTCTGGATACGGTCTGTGATCATATCCTTCATTTCCTGGAGCTGGACCCGGAGGGAACCCATATCGCCCTGGGCGGCGATCTGGATGGTTGCGATGCACTGGCGGAGGGCTTTGAGGGGATTGAGAGCTATCCGGCCCTGGCGAACCGCCTGCTGGAGCGGGGGCTGACGGAGGACATGGTGCGAAATATCTATTGGAACAATGCGTTGGGAGTGATGGACGCTGCGCTACAGGACAACAAGAAGTGACGAGGAGTCCTTTGAGGCTCTGGAGGCTTTCCAGGAGGATCGAAGCCCGGACGGCGGCCTGTTTGTTCCGGCAGAGGTGCCGAGACTGACAAGGGAAGAAATCCGTGCGCTGGGGAATCTCACAGAGAATGCCGCGGCGGCAAAGCTGCTGGGGCTCTACCTTGGGGAACGAATTACCCCTTGGGATCTGGATTTTTCTGTAGGCCGCCGCTGGGTGCGGCAAAAGGATCTGGACCGGAAAACCGTGCTGGTCCAGAGCTGGCACAACCCGGAAGGGGAGCAGGGCTATCTGCTGCGGTTCCTTTCGGAGCGCCTGGGACAGCGCTGCGGCTTCTGGGCCCAGACGGTCATTCAGCTGGCCGCCGCGGGGACGGTTCTCGCCCGGATGACGGCCAAAAATGAGGTCAGCTGGGAGGAACCGGCGGAATTCGCGGCGGTGTCTGGGGACTTTTCCGGCATCCTGGCGGGTATGTATCTGATGCAGATGGGTTTCCCTATCGGGAAGTTGATCTGCTGCTGCAATGAAAATAACAGTGTCTGGGAGCTGGTCCACCTTGGCCAGCTGCGGACAGACGGTGTCTGCGTCCGGACGCTGATTCCAAGGGCGGATGTGGTGCTGCCCTTGGGGCTGGAGCAGCTGTTATACTGCCTGGGCGGGGAGCAGGCTGCCAAAGCCTACGCCCAGTGCGCGTATATGGGCTTGACCTATATCCCGGAGGAGATGCTGCTGCGGCGGCTGCAGAGGCTGCTGTTCGTGGGGGTGGTCAGCCGGGAACGGCTTGGCATCACCCTGAACGGCGTCCTGAAGAATTATGACTGCCTGCTGTCTCCTTATACAGCGGTGGCCTATGCCGGGGCCCAGGATTACCGGGCGAAAAGCGGGGAGAACCGCCTGTGCCTGCTGCTGTCGGACCGGAGCCCCGGGCTGGACAGTGACTGCCTTGCGAAGCTTCTGGAGGTCTCCCGGGATACGGTTCGGGAATACCTGAACGCGGGGAGGTGAATGAATGGCGCTGTACGCAATTGGAGATCTGCACCTGTGCCTGGGAGCGCCGAAGCCTATGGATATCTTCGGCGGCGCCTGGGTGGGGTATATGGAAAAGCTGCGCCAGGGGATGGCTGTGATCGGTCCGGAGGATACCACAGTTCTGATGGGGGATCTGAGCTGGGCGCTGGATCTGCCCAGCGCCAGGGAGGACTTTGCCTGGATTCAGAACATCCCCGGCAGAAAAATCATCCTCAAGGGCAACCATGATTATTGGTGGAGCACCCAGGCAAAATTCGATAAATTCTGCAAGGAAAACGATTTTTCCCAGATGCTCCTGCTGAACAACAACTGTTATTTTTATGAGGACTTCGCCATCTGCGGCACCCGGGGCTGGTTTTTCGAGGAGGAACGGTCCGGGGCCCACGACGAGAAGGTGTTCCACCGGGAGCTGCTGCGGCTGGAAGCCTCGCTGAAGGCAGCCGGGGACGTGCAGAAGCTGGTATTTCTCCACTATCCGCCCAGATATAAGGGCTATACCTGCGGGGAAATTCTGGAGCTGCTGGAAAAATACGGTGTCCGGCAGTGCTTTTACGGTCATTTGCATGGCGCAAGCCACCGTCTGGCCATGGAAGGACTGTGGGATGGGGTGGAATACCGGCTTCTGTCGGCGGACTACCTGAATTTTAGGCCCTTCAAGGTAAAAAATTGAAAAGATTTTTCAGAAAAGTGTGGACAATTCCTGCTTTATTTGATAGAATATATCGGCTATGTAAAAATATAAATAAGGGGTGCGGTTCCTAAGCACCTATCAGGAGGTATATTTACATGAATGTAAAGAACGTAGAGAGAAACGGCAATCAGGCTACCATCGTTGTTGAGATCGACAAGGAGCTGATGGAGAACGGCGTGAACAAGGCTTATATGAAGGCCCGCAAGAACATCATGATCCCCGGCTTCCGGAAGGGCAAGGCACCCCGGAAGATGATCGAGGCCATGTACGGCGCTCACGTCTTCTACGAAGACGGCCTGGAGGAAATCTTCCCCGAGATCTACGAGTTCGCTGTTGCCAATCAGGATGGTTTCAAGGCCATTGGCCGCCCCAGCCTGACCGACATGCAGATTGCGGATGACAACACCGTGACCCTGACCCTGACCACCGACGTCTACCCCGAGGTCACCCTGGGCCAGTACAAGGGCCTGGAGGTTGAGAAGGCCGAGCCCACCGTCACTGACGCGCAGGTTCAGGCCGAACTGGACAACATGGCTCAGAATGTGGCTTCCACCGAGAACGTGGACCGTGCCGCCGAGATGGGCGATACTGCCAATATTGACTTCGAGGGCTTCGACAATGGCGTTCCCTTCGAGGGCGGCAAGGGCGAGAACTTCGACCTGAAGCTGGGCAGTCACTCCTTTGTTCCCGGCTTTGAGGAGCAGATCGTTGGCATGAACGCCGGCGAAGAGAAGGATATCGACATCACCTTCCCGGAGGACTACCACAAGGAGCTGGCCGGCAAGGCGGTCGTGTTCCATGTGAAGCTGAACAAGCTGTCCGTGACCATCGTGCCCGAGCAGGATGACGAGTTCGCCAAGGACGTCTCCGAATTCGACACCCTGGATGCCCTGAAGGCGGATATCCGCGCCAAGGCTCTGGAGAAGGCCCAGAAGCAGATCGAGTCCACCTTCGAGAACGCCGCTGTGGAGAAGGCTGCCGAGAACACCACCGTGGATATGCCCGGCGCTCTGGTTGAGAAGGAGCTGGACATTCAGATGGAGCGCTTTGGCTACCAGCTGCAGATGAGCGGCTACTCCATGGAGCAGTACGCCAAGATGATGGGCGGCGATATGAAGACCATGCGCGATGCCTTCCGGCCTACCGCCGAGAAGCAGGCCCGCATCTCCGTGACCCTGGAGAAGATCGCTGAGGTGGAGAACCTGACCGTCACCGAGGAAGACATTGAGGAAGAGTTCCAGAGCATGGCCAAGCAGTACGAGATGGACGAGGCCAAGATCAAGGAAATGGTTCCCATGGATGAGTTGACCGAGTCTCTGAAGACCCGCAAGGCTGTGAAGCTGATCGTGGATACCGCCGTTGCGGTGGCCCCCAAGGCAGAAGAGAAGACTGAGGAATAAGCGCTTTCCCAAATGGTTAGAATGTTTCACGGCACAACCAACGGAGCAGTCTGAAAAGAAAAAACGGATGGGAAGAGGAGACTCTTCCCATCCGCAAACGTGTTTTCAGACTGCGATTTGAAAGGAGACATCACCATGAGTTTAGTACCCTATGTTGTTGAGCAGACCAGCCGCGGTGAGCGCAGCTACGATATTTTCTCCCGCCTGCTGAACGACCGCATTATTTTCCTGTCCGAGGAAGTGAACGACACCACCGCCAGCCTGGTGGTTGCCCAGCTGCTGTACCTGGAGGCCCAGGACCCGGATAAGGATATCCAGTTCTATATCAATTCTCCCGGCGGTAGCGTCACGGCCGGCATGGCTATCTACGATACTATGCAGTATATCAAGTGTGACGTCGCGACAATCTGCGTCGGCATGGCCGCTTCCATGGGCGCGTTTCTGCTGAGCGCGGGCACCAAGGGCAAGCGGATGGCGCTGCCCAATTCCGAAATTATGATCCACCAGCCTTCTGCCGGAACCCAGGGCCAGATTACGGATATGGCCATCCACCTGAAGCGTCTGGAGACCATCAAGGCCCGCATGAACCGGATTCTCTCCGAGAACACCGGCAAGAGCATTGAAGAGGTCACCGCCGCCTGTGAGCGGGACAACTTCATGAGCGCGGACGAGGCCAAGGCCTTCGGCTTGATCGACCGGGTTCTGGAGCATCACTGATTTTTAAGAGAAACGAGGTGCCGGGTTTATGGCAAGAACAAACGAGCCACCGGTTCGATGCAGTTTCTGCGGCAAGCGGGAATCTCAGGCCGGACGGCTGATCGCCGGCCCTGGTGTTTATATTTGCAGCGACTGTGTGCAGGCTTGCAGCGACCTGCTGCGGGGTGAAATTGACACGGATGGCGGCATTCCCAAAATGGAAAAGCTGCCTACCCCTATGGAAATGAAGGCCTTCATGGACCACTATATTATTGGTCAGGAAGAGGCCAAGATTGCCCTGTCCGTTGCGGTATACAATCACTATAAGCGGATCACATTCCCGGATTCTTCCGATGTAGATCTGCAAAAGAGTAACATTCTTCTGATCGGACCCACGGGCTGCGGCAAAACCCTCTTTGCCCAGACCCTGGCGAAGATTCTGAACGTGCCCTTTGCCATCGCGGATGCCACCACGCTGACCGAGGCCGGCTATGTGGGCGACGATGTGGAGAATATTCTCCTGCGTCTGCTCCAGGCGGCGGACTTTGATGTGGAGCTGGCCCAGCGCGGCATTATTTACATTGACGAAATGGACAAAATCGCCCGCAAGAGCGAAAATACCTCCATTACCCGTGACGTGTCTGGCGAGGGTGTTCAGCAGGCGCTGCTGAAGATTCTGGAGGGCACCGTTGCCAATGTGCCTCCCCAGGGCGGCCGCAAGCATCCCCAGCAGGAGATGATCCAGGTGGATACCACCAACATCCTCTTCATCTGCGGCGGCGCCTTTGACGGCCTGGATAAGATCATTGAGGCCCGGACGGATCGCAGCACCATCGGCTTTGACGCACCGGTGGAGAGCCGTAAGAGCCGGGATGTGGGTAAGCTGCTGGCCCAGGTGGAGCCCCACGATCTGATGAAGTTCGGCATCATCCCGGAGCTCATCGGTCGTATGCCCATGATTGCCTGCTTGGAGAGCCTGACCCAGGTGGACCTGGTTCGGATCATGGTGGAGCCCAAGAACGCCATTGTCCGGCAGTATCAGAAGCTGCTGGAGATGGACGGCGTGGAGCTGGAAATCACCGAGGATGCGGAAAAGGCCATTGCCAAGAAGGCCATTGACCGTCAGATTGGTGCCAGAGGCCTGCGGGCGATCCTGGAAAAGATCATGACGGGCATTATGTTCCAGATTCCATCGGACCTCACCATTCAGAAGGTGATTTTGACCCCGGAGTGCGTGGATGGCGGCCAGCCCACCATCATCCGGGACGCGAACCATCCCAGGCAGCCCCTGAATGGGAAGAAGTAAAGAAGGCAGATTGCCGATATTTTCAGGGGGTAGAGTATTCTGCCCCCTTTTGTCCTACCTATTAGATACTCCTTGAAGGAGGAATACCAATGAGCGAAATGATTTATGCCGGGAAGATGCCTGTTCTGGCCCTGCGGGGGCTGGCAATTTTCCCGGAGCAGACGGTCCACTTTGATGTGGGCCGTGTTAAGTCCGTCTATGCGCTGGACGCGGCCATGAAGGAAAACCAGATGATTTTTTTGGTGCCCCAGAAGGACATTATGGTGGACGACCCTAAGCTGGCAGACCTGTATCCCATCGGCTGTGTGGCCCAGGTGAAGCAGGTCTTGAAGGCCCAGGACGAGAACCTGCGTGTGCTGGTCACCGGCATTTCCCGGGGCCGCATTACGGAGATGACCCAGACAACGCCTTATCTGGCTGGTATGGTGGAGTCCGTGACCTGCGGGGAGAGTACAGACTCTCTCAAGAGCCAGGCCATGCGCCGGGAGGCCAATTCCCTCTATGCGTCCTATACGGAGTACACAGAGCATCCCACCCAGCTGATCCAGATGAAAATGCTTATGAGCACGGACAATGGCTTCCTGGCGGATTCCATTGCCCAGAATTCCGGTCTGGACCCCAACGACAAGGCTGCGTTGCTGTGCCAGCTGAACCCCAATAAGCGGCTGGAAATGGCCATTGCTATGCTGCGCCAGGAGATTGAGATTCTGAAACTGGAATCCGAGATCCAGGATCGGACCCGCAGCAACATGGATCAGAACCAGCGGGATTACTACCTGCGTGAGCAGATGAAGGCCATCCGGGAAGAGCTGGGAGAGGAGGATGAAAACGCCGAGCTGGACGAGGACATTGCCCGCATCAAGGCCCTGCATCTGGACGAGGAGCGGGAAAAGAAGCTGATCAAGGATGCCGAAAAGCTGAAGAAACAGCCCTTTGGCTCTTCGGAGGCATCTGTCCTGCGGAATTATCTGGACACGGTGCTGGACCTGCCCTGGAATGTAAAGACCAAAGAGCGGGTGGATGTGGAGGCAGCCCGGAAGATTCTGGACAAAGACCACTTCGGTATGGAGAAGGTAAAGGAGCGCATTCTGGAGGCCATGGCCGTGAAGGAAATGGCGCCGGACAGCCAGCACCAGATTCTCTGCCTGGTGGGCCCTCCCGGCGTGGGCAAGACATCCATTGCTTATTCCATTGCCCGGTGCCTGAACCGGAAAATGGTTCGGATTTCTCTGGGCGGCGTTCACGATGAGGCCGATATCCGGGGCCATCGGAAGACCTATGTGGGTGCCATGCCCGGGCGGATCATGACCGCCATGTCCCAGGCGGGCACCTCCAACCCGGTGATTCTGCTGGACGAAATTGACAAAATGGGCTCCGACTATCGGGGCGACCCCAGCGCGGCCCTGCTGGAGGTTCTGGACAGGGAGCAGAACAGTACCTACCGGGATCACTATATTGAAATTCCCTTCGATCTGTCCGACGTAATGTTCATTACCACGGCCAACACCCTGGACACGGTGCCCAGGCCGCTGCTGGACCGGATGGAGGTTATTGAGCTGGGCTCCTACTCTGATGAGGAGAAGCTGATGATTGCCAAGAATCACCTGGTGCCCAAGCAGCTGAAAAAGCACGGTTTGAAAAAGACCCAGTTGAAGATCACGGATGACGCCATCCGGGAAATCATCTGCTGCTACACCCGGGAATCCGGCGTGCGCAATCTGGAGCGGGAGATTGGCCAGATCTGTCGCAAGGCGGATATGCAGATTCTCTCCCAGGAGGAGCCGAAGAAGATTACGGTCACCGGCGGCAATCTGGAGGCGTTCCTGGGAATCCGGAAGTTCCTGCCGGACCGCCTGCCGGGCACCGATCAGGTGGGCCTGGTGACGGGTCTCGCCTGGACCAGTGTCGGCGGCGAGACCCTGGAGGTGGAGGTCAACGTCATGGAGGGCTCCGGCAAGCTGGAGCTCACCGGCAACCTGGGGGACGTGATGAAGGAGTCTGCCCACGCCGCCCTGAGCTATATCCGGGCAAACGCCGTCAGGCTGGGGGTTCCTTCTGACTTCTACAAGACAAAGGATATCCATGTGCACTTCCCAGAGGGGGCTGTTCCCAAGGATGGTCCCTCTGCCGGTGTGACGGTATGTACCGCCATCGTTTCCGCACTGACCAATACCACCGTCCGGCGGGATGTGGCCATGACCGGCGAGATTTCCCTGCGGGGCCGGGTTATGCGCATCGGCGGCCTGAAGGAAAAGACCATGGCTGCCCTGCGGCACGGCATCCGCACCGTGATCATCCCCAAGGACAATGAGCGGGATCTGGAAGAGATCGACCAGACCGTGCGCAAGCAGCTGAATTTCATCAGCGCTTCTACGGTGGATACGGTGCTGTCCTCGGCGCTGAACCGGACTACAGAGATGAACCCGGCGATTCTGGGCAGCCTGCCGGAAGAGGTTTCCACCAAGGCCCGCCGCCCGGAGATTCGGCAGTAAGGAGGCGGCTATGAATTTTCAGAATGTGGAATTCCTGATTTCTGCCGCCGCCCCCAAGAATTTCCCGGGAAAGCGGCTGCCCGAGATCGCCTTCGCAGGCAAGTCCAATGTGGGCAAGTCCTCGGTCATCAACCGTGTTTTGCAGCGAAAGAGCATGGCAAAGGTAGGGGACAAGCCCGGGAAAACCGTCCATGTCAACTATTTCCTGCTGGACCAGAAGTGCTATCTGGTGGACCTTCCGGGCTATGGCTTTGCCAAGGTGCCCCAGGCGGAGAAGGACCGCTGGGCCAGGCTCATGGAGGACTACTTTGCGGCAAACCGCATCAGCCTCGGTGTGCTGATCGTGGACTACCGCCACCCGCCGACGAACAATGACATTACCATGGCAAAATGGTTCCTGGATTCCGGCTGCCCCTTTGTGGTGGTTGCCAACAAGAAGGACAAGCTGAAAAAAAGCGAGCTGGAACCAAACCTGGCAATCATTCGCCGGGACTTAGAGCTGCCGGAAGGCTGCCCGGTGATCCCCTTCTCTGCGGAAAAGGGTGATGGCCGGGAAGAGCTGGTCAAGCAGATTCTGGGTGCGGTGAAAGGTTAACTTCATACTTCAGGGCTCAGGCATTCCGCCTGGGCCCTTTAAATAAATCTTAATCCGCACCGGATTGACAGATATGGTGTGTTATGCTAATATGATAGAGAAAAAATGTCGGCTTGAGACCGGAAGGAGGAGCGTATGAAACGTCTGATTCTATGTTGTATTGCCCTGCTATTGGCCTTGACCGGCTGCTCGGATGGCACGGTCATCCCGGAAAAGGGCGACTTTTCTTATCAGGTGACCGAGGGCTATTCCATTGCGGATGTGACGGACAAAAGCTGTGCCATTGTTCGGGATTCTGATGGCCAGCAGGTGGGCGGTGTTGAACTGACAGCGCTTCAACGGAAAGACCTCTGGCAGAAGAATTCCAAAAACATCATGGCTTATCTCCGGGAGGATTTTCACAAGGCGGAGATTTGTGACTTCTTTACATTCAATGGCAGTAAAAAGAATCCGGTGGTCAGCATCAGTCTGAATGTCCGGGACCCGGAAACCCAGGAAATCCATTCCTATTCCCACCGCTTTTTTGACCAGGATTCCGCCGTCTACCATCTGTGGTTGGACCGGGATATACTTGGACAGTGGGAGGAAGTCAGTATTCAGCATCGGTAATTTCTGAAATTGCAAATGACGAGATAGGAAATTCCCAGCCGTGTTTGCTTCTTAGAAACGGAGGAATTATTTTGGAGAGACTCAAAAATCTGGATCGGTTTCAAAAAATCATTCTGGTGCTTGCGGCGGCGCTTGTCCTGCTTTTCTCCGTGCTTTACCCGGTGACCATTGCCAGAAAAGGATTTTCCTACAGAGGCGCAATCCTGGTTCCGAAGCAGAGCGGCGGTGACACGGTTTATTCCGGCTCCATCGGGGGAGAACATGCCAGCTTTACCGTATATGCGGATAAGACGGTAGAATTTCGCTATCAGGGCAAGCTGTATGGCCCCTATACTGTGCGGGAGGACTCAACGGCAGTTCCACACAACAGCGCACTTGGCGCAGCGCAAGACGGTATTGAACTGCGGGAAGGGGAGACAACTCTATTCCGTGGCGTAGTGCGTAGAGAGGACCAGTTCATTACCCTTTACCATGAGGACGGAAGCGTAGAGTCAGAGTTGGCCGTCGGCAAAATTTCTGTATATGTTGAGAACGGTGTGACCATAGGCGAAGACGGGAAGATTCTGGACCCGATGGAGCCCTCCATTACCGAAATCCTCGATTTGATGAACGGCCCGGAGCTGACCCACAAGGGAGAAGGATGGGGCTGGTTCGCCGGCGTGGCGGTCTGCGCGGTCACGGCAGCCTGCGTCCTTTTTGCGGAGGAACTGTTCTGGCTGAAAATGTCCCTCCACATTGACAATGCGGACAATGTGTCCCCCTCCGAATGGGAGCTTATGGGACGGCGCGTTTCCTGGGGGGCGCTGCTTTTCCTGGCACTGGCAATTTTTATCGAAGGACTCAAATAAACGACAAATCCCCGGCTCTGGAAATTCCAAAGCCGGGGATATTTTGCGTTCGTTACTGTTTTGCTTCAGTCAATGCCTGCTTCAGAGCGATAGACAGCTGGTCGGGGCAGGAGGTACTCTTCATACCGCACTGAATGCCCGCCACGCGGTCAATGACGTCCTCGGCCTTCATGCCCTCAACCAGGGCGCCAATGCCCTTCAGGTTGCCGTTGCAGCCGCCGATAAACTGAACATTGTGAATTCTGCCATCCTCCAGATCAAAGAAAATAGTCCGGGAGCAGGTCCCTTTGGTGGTATACTCGTAATGCATTGCTTTGCTTCCTTTCTGTGATTATTTGGTCAAATCTGTAATCTCCGCCCCCACAAGCTGGGCGATTGGCTCCGGGGGAACGATCATCTGGTGCCCCCGCTCTCCGGCGGACAGCGCAATCTCGTCACACAGAAGGCACAGCTCGTCGAAGTAGGTGGGATATTTTTTCTTCATGCCCACTGGGCTGCAGCCGCCGCGGATGTAGCCGGTGAGTCCCAGCAACTCTTTCACATGGATCAGCTCCATGTTCTTATCCCCGGCGGCCCTGGCGGCCTTTTTCAGGTCCAGCTCGCAGCAGACGGGAATGCAGAATACGTTGATCCCGGTGCGTTCGCCCCTGGCAACCAGTGTTTTGAACACCTGTTCCTCCGGGAGCCCTAGTACCTGGGCAGCGTGATTGCCGCTGAGATCATTCTCGTCATATTCGTAGAATTTTTCCGAATAGGGAATGCCGGCCTTTTCTACCAGGCGGATGGCATTTGTTTTTGCTGACATAAATAAAATCACCGTCCCACATTATAGCCTGTTTTTTCTCCTTTTGCAATAGGAATGGAAGGTTAATTTTTGGTTATCCTATGAAAAAGGAGGCATAAAGTATGGAAACGGAAAAAAACGCGGACCTGAAAAAAGAGGAACGGAACCAGATCGTAGAGTTGGGCTCCGATATGACCCGCTCGGAAAAGGGAAACATCTACACACTCACCATCATCGGCCAGATCGAGGGCCACCAGGTGGCGCCGGAGACGGTAAAGACGACCAAATATGAGCACATCCTGCCGCTGCTCGCGGGGATTGAGGAGAGCGATGATGTGGATGGGCTCCTGCTGCTGCTCAATACGGTGGGCGGCGACATTGAGGCGGGGCTCGCCATTGCGGAGATGATCTCCGGCATGAAGAAGCCAACGGTTTCTCTCGTCCTGGGAGGCGGCCATTCCATCGGCATTCCCTTGGCGGTATGCACCAAGCGCTCTTTTATTACGCCCACCGCCAGCATGACGGTGCATCCTGTCCGGATGACCGGTCTGGTGGTGGGGGCACCCCAGACCTTCCGGTATTTTCAGCGGATTCAGGAGCAGATCACAGAGTTTGTGACGGCCAATTCCCGGATTTCCAAAAAGGAATTTGAAAGGTATATGATGGCGACTGGGGAGATGGCAACGGATGTGGGCACCATCCTCTACGGAAAGGAAGCGGTGGCCTCCGGCCTCATTGACCGGCTTGGCGGGCTCAACGATGCGCTGAGCTGCCTGCACCGAATGATCGAGAAACGAAAGAACGATAAGAAATAACAACCTGCTCCGGCTGGGGATGCCCCGGCCGGAGCGCCTGTTTTCCAGGGAAACCGTGAAAAAAACATTGTATTTTTCTGGATTTGTGATACAATAAACAAAAGTATGCATAGCGACCAGCGATGCAAATGTTTTAGGAGGATACGATTATGGCTGAATATAAGCAGTACATTACCCAGACGGAAGAAAATGGGAATGTTTTGATTTCTGAGGATGTTGTCGGGGCCATTGTGGGCCATGCTGTTGACGAGGTAGAGGGCGCTGCCGGAATCTATGTCAAGCCCGGCAATGAGGTGGCAGACCTGATCGGCGTGAAGAACTGGGGCAAGGGCCTGAAGATTCTGATTGCCGAGGACAATACCGTGACCATTGACGTGGATATCCTGATCAACTACGGCTACAGCGTGGTTGATGTGGCGGACAATGTGCAGACGGCGGTTGCTTCCGCTGTGGAGTCCATGACTGGCGTGAAGGTCAACGCCGTGAACGTCAATGTCTGCGGTATCTCCCGCAAGTAAGAGGAGCGAATATGACAAGATCTGACGCAAGAGAACTGGCCGTCCATCTGATCTATGCCCGGGAGTTCACCGGAGAAGAGCCGGAGCAGGTGGTTGCCACTCGGCTGAATAAGGAGTATTATCCCTCTCTGTCTCAGGAGAACGCGGTTTATACGGACCGGCCCAGCAATGCACAGCTGTGCTATATCGATACAGTCGTGTCCGGCGTTGCGAACCGCAGCGAAGAGCTGAATGAAGTCATTCAGAAGTTCTCCATTGGTTGGGATATCAGCCGGATTTCCCGGCTGACCCGCTGTGTCATGGAGCTGGCGATTTATGAGATCCTGTACGTAGACGATGTGCCAACCGGCGTTGCCATTTCCGAGGCGGTGCGTCTGGCAAAGCTGTACGATGGGGATGACACCGGTGCATTCACCAATGGCATCCTGGGTGCCTTTGCCCGGAGCCTGACGGAGCAAAAAGAGGAAAACTGATATGGGTGTGATTGGCATTGACACCAGCAATTATACGACCTCGATTGCCTTCTTTGACGGCAATACGGGGGAGAATTGTGGAAAGCTCCTGCCTGTCAAGCAGGGAGAGCTGGGCCTGCGTCAATCCGATGCCGTTTTTTCACACATCAAAAGCCTGCCGGAGCTGTCTGGCAGGCTGTTTTCCCATATTCAGGGGGAGAAAATAACGGCAGTCGGTGTCAGCACACGCCCGAGAGCGGTGGAAGGCAGCTATATGCCCTGCTTCCTGGTTGGCATATCCCACGCAAAGCTCTTGGCAGAGGCACTGGGGGTGCCTATGGTGGAGGTTTCCCACCAACAGGGACACATTGCGGCGGCGCTTTGGAGCGCCGGGCGGCTGGACCTGATGGATCGGGGCTTCCTTTCCTGGCACCTTTCCGGCGGTACCACAGAGCTGCTGCTGGCAGAGCCGGACGGAAAGTGCGTCAAGTGTACGAAAATTGGCGGCACCACGGATATTTCCGCCGGTCAGCTCATTGACCGGACGGGGCAGATGCTGGAGCTCCCGTTCCCAGCAGGAAGGCATCTGGACGCGCTGAGCAAAGAAGCGAAAAAGAAGGACCGCTTCAAGGTAAAGTGCGTGGATCACAGCTTTTCCTTCTCCGGCATCCAGAACAAGGTGCAGCAGTATTATGCCCAAGGAAATTCCCCGGCAGATACGGCAGCCTTTGCGTTGCGCTGTGTGGCGGGCGCCGTATTCCAGGCAACGGAGCAGGCCCTGAAGGACTATCCTGGACTGCCGGTGCTGTTTTCCGGCGGCGTGGCATCCAATTCTCTGCTGCGGGAATGGATGGCACCGCTGAAGCCGATTTTTGCCGAGCCACAGTATTCTACGGACAATGCCATGGGTGTGGCGGTTTTGGCTAAGAGAATGACGGAGGAGTAAGATGCCGCAGGTATATTCCATTACCCAAATCAATGAATATATTCAGAGCCTGATGAACGCCGATTCCCGGCTGGTGCAGGTGGCGGTGCGGGGAGAAATCAGCAATTATAAATGCTATCCTTCTGGCCACCATTATTTTACGCTGAAGGATGAAGCGTCGGCACTGAAATGCGTCATGTTCAAGGGCAGCGCCATGGGGCTTCGGTTCCGCCCGGCCAACGGCATGAAGGTGATAGCCCTGGGCCGCATTACCGTTTACCCCAGAGACGGCCAGTATCAGCTATACTGCTCGGCTATGACCGTAGACGGCGTGGGCGACCTGTACGCCGCCTTTGAGCAGCTGAAGGCGAAACTGGCGGCCGAGGGCCTGTTTGACCCAGAAAAAAAGAAAACGCTTCCCAAGTATCCCGGGCGAATCGGTGTCGTAACCAGCTCCGCCGGGGCGGCAATTCACGATATTCTGCGGATTCTGCGCAAACGCTATCCGCTTTCCCAGGTAAAGCTTCTGCCGGTGCGGGTCCAGGGAGCCGAGGCTCCGGAGGAAATCGCGGCGGCAATCCGCTATGCCAATGCCCATGATCTGGCGGATCTGCTGATTGTAGGCCGGGGCGGCGGCTCTCTGGAGGACCTGTGGGCATTCAATGATGAACGGGTGGCCTATGCCATCTATGAATCGGAAATTCCCATCATATCCGCTGTTGGACACGAGCCGGATGTGACCATAGCGGACTATGTGGCGGACCTGCGGGCGGCCACTCCATCCAACGGTGCGGAGCTGGCAGTGCCAGATCAGGAGGCATTGGTCCAGAATCTGGATGCCCTGTCAGGGGCGATGGCATCGGCGTTGAACCGCCAGCTAAAGCTGGCAGATCAGCGCCTGAAGGCTCTGGCGGCCAGCCCGGCCCTGCGCAGTCCAACGGGTTATCTGGACAGAAAAGAAAAGGATTTGCAGCTGCTGAAGGGCAGAATGGTGGCGGCAGAGGATCGGATACTCTCCGCCGGCAACGCCCGCTTTGTTGCCAGCGTCTCCAAGCTGGATGCCATGAGCCCGCTGAAGGTCTTAAGCCGCGGGTATGCCATGGCCCAGACAGAGGAAGGGGCGCTGCTGCGGTCCGTCAGCCAGGTACATCCGGGAGACACCATTACAGTATCCATCAGTGACGGTAAAATCACCGCGTCGGTTTTGTATGGAAAGGAGACAGGCAATGAATCAACAGAATCAGACATTTGAACAGAATATGCTTCGTCTGGAGCAGATCGTCCGCGCTATGGAGCGGGGCGATGTGGCCCTGGAAGAATCCCTGAAACTGTTCCAGGAGGGGACGGTGCTGGTTCGCAGCTGCGGAAAGCTTTTGGAGGATGCCAAGCTCCAGGTGAGCAAAATTACCGCCGGGGCTGACGGAACCCCTGAGGAGGAACCATTCCATGAGGAAGTTTGAAAGCCAGAGTGCCGAATACCGGCAGGCGATTGAAGGATATTTGAAGGATATCTACGCCCCCTTTACGGCGGAACCCCAGAAGTTGATTTTTGAGGCGGCAAACTACAGTCTCCTAGCCGGAGGAAAACGCCTTCGGCCCATCTTTGCCATGGATTTCTGTCGGATGTGCGGACGGGATTACAGGGAAGCCCTGCCCTTTGGCGCGGCCATGGAGATGATTCACACCTACAGCTTAATCCATGATGATTTGCCCTGCATGGACAATGACGATTACCGCCGTGGCCGTCTGACCAATCATAAGGTGTATGGGGAGGGCGTGGCTGTGCTGGCAGGGGATGCCCTGCTGACGGATGCTTTTGCCGTAGCAACCCGGACGAAACTGGAAAAGCCGGAAGACATGGGACTTGCCATTGGTGTACTCAGCGAGTGCGCCGGTTCTCTGGGCATGATCGGCGGTCAGGTGCTGGATATTCTCAGCGAAGAGAGAGAATGCACAGAGCAGGAGGTCCTGGATATTCAGAGCCGGAAAACAGGCGCTCTGATTCGCGCGGCCTGCGTCCTCGGTGTCATTGCTGGAGGCGGCACGGAGGTGCAGCGAAAGGCAGCCGCGGAGTTTGCGGCTCTGCTGGGACTGGCGTTCCAGATTCGGGATGATATTCTGGATGTGATCGGCAGCGTCCAGGAGCTGGGCAAGGCAACAGGAGCCGACGGCGGGAAGAATACCTTCGTGCGGCTCTACGGCATTGACCGGTGCGAGAAGCTGGTGAAACGCTATACAGATCAGGCGGTTGCCTGCCTGGAAGTTTTTGAAGACCACGGATATATGACGCAGCTGGCCTTGAGCCTGACAGAGCGTCGGAATTGAGGAAAGAGAGGACAAACCATGATCCAATTTCGGGAAAACTTTTATGCGGATCTCCGTGTGGAGGATCGGAGCCGGACAGTGATCCAATACCGGGATGGAAGGCTCCAGGAATTGAAAACGCCGGTGGAGGTTCAGGCGTTCCTTCGTGTATATGACGGGAAGATGTGGTACTATGCCTCTGTTACGGATGTGGCACACCTGCAAAAGACGCTGGACAGCCTCTATGAGGCAGCCACACCGAACCCGGATATTTTAAAGGACCCAATCGTTTCCAAACTGGAGCGGCATCAGGTACGGGAGATGACATTTGAAGATTGTTCTGTGCGGGATATCCCTGTAGAGCAGAAGCAGGCATTGCTGCTGAGCTATCTGCCTCTGCTGAGCCAGGACAGCGCCAGCTCTATGCCCATCGGAATCTACCTGGATCGGAACAGCGTTTTTACCTTCCGATCCTCTTTGGGCGCGGATATTACCTACGACTACCAGACCTGCGGTATCTCCCTGCGGTGCAGCTTGACCGAGGGAGACAAGAAGTTCTCCGCAAACTGGCAGCAGGGAAAGACTCGGTTTGAGGAGCTTCTTGGAATGGAATCCCAGATTCGGGCGGCCATGGAGGAACAGGGCGTGTTCATGCGTCAGTCGGTTCCTGTAGTGGCGGGGAAATATCCTGTGGTTCTCTCCCCAGAGGCGGCGGGCGTCTTCGCACATGAATCCTTTGGCCATAAATCCGAGGCGGACTTCATGTTGTCGGATGATTCTATGCGGGAAGAATGGCAGATCGGCAAGCAGGTGGGCTCTCCCATCCTCTCCATTGCGGAATGCGGCCAGATTCCCGGCTGCGGCTATGTGCCCTATGATGACGAGGGAACCAAAGCCAGAAAGAACTATCTGATCAAGGACGGCCGCCTTGCAGGGCGGCTCCACAGTGCCCAGACGGCTGCGGCCCTTGGGGAAGCGCTCACCGGAAACGCCAGAGCAATTAACTGGACATTTGAGCCCATTGTCCGCATGACGACAACGTACATCGAACCCGGCAACCAGACCTTTGACGAGCTGATTGCACCGATTCAGAAGGGATATTATATCAAGACCATTTCCCATGGCAGCGGCATGAGCACTTTTACCATGGCTCCACGAGTTGCCTATGAGATTGAAAACGGGAAAATCGGGAAGCCAACCCAGATCAGCGTGATTACCGGCAGTGTTTTTGAGACGCTGGGGCTGATCGATGGCCTATCTGACAAACTGGAGCTGCTGTCCTTCGTGACTGGCGGCTGCGGGAAGATGGAGCAGTCCGGCCTCCCGGTGGGCTTTGGCGGGCCCTACGTCCGTGTATCGTCCATGAATGTGCAGTGAGGGTTGAGTATGGAAAAAGAGTATATTGTCAGCAGCAGCCGCTCCATCACGCTGAATATCACAGGCGGCAAGATCGACAGCTATCGGCAGAAGGAAGAAACCACCGGCACGGTGCGGGTGTATCAGGATGGCAAAATCGGCGTAGCGGGATGCCTGGGAATGCCGGATGAGGAAAAGCTCACCGCCAAGGCGGTGAAAGCGCTGGGGCTTGGCATTCCCTATGTCAGTGTGTTGGACGATGCGATGGAACGGCAGGAAGACAACAGAACGGATATCCTGCCGGAAAAGGAAATCATCCCCACCATGCAGGCAATGCTGGACAGAGTAGGAGAGGCTTGCCCGAAGTTTGCCATCAGCCATAAAATTAAGCTTTCCTCCTTTGAAAAGGAATATCGCAATTCCAAGGGAAGACATCTGAAATGTGCGGATAATTTGCTCAGCGGCGGCCTGGTCTTCCAAAGCCGTGGCACGGGAAATTTGATGGATTGCGTATACAGCTTTGAGGGAAGACATTTTGACCCGGATAGAATTGTTGCCCAGTGTAAGACAATGCACGATGCGTTCTTTACACCCGCAGAGATTGCGGAAGGGGAGTGGCCGGTACTGTTTACACCGTATGATCTCTTCGGCTCCTTCCTGAGTCATTTTACAGGCGAGATGTACGCTTCCGGCGTATCACTGGTCAGCGGGAAAATTGGAGAGCAAATCTTTTCACCAAAGTTGAGCTTTGGAAGTGATCAGGGCAGTCCCGGCTGCTGCTTCTTTGATGAAGAAGGGCAGATTTCCCCGGAGAATAAAAGCCTTTTGGTGAGAAACGGGGTGTTGGAAAAAGTTCTGACCACGAAAAATACGGCATCCCAATTTGGCCTGCCCGTTTCCGGCACCTCTGCGGCAGATTATGACGGCGTACCCGGGATCGGTCTGGAAGGACTTTATGTGGAACCGACGGCAGAGAGCATCCGGGAGGTTGCTCCGGAAAAGGCTGTGCTTGTCCTGATGGCATCCGGCGGGGACACCACACCCAGCGGCCATTTTGCCACACCGGTGCAGCTGGCGTTTCTTCTGGAAAATGGAAAACTTGTCGGTCGCCTCCCGGAGCTGAACATCAGTGGCGACTTCGATGCAATTCTCGGGGAGGATTATCTCGGCACGGTCTATGATGACCTATTTGACGATGGAAAGAGCGGAAAGTTCTGCATTGTGAAAATGCAGGTGACAAAATAAATCATACAGGGGCTGTTGTAAATAGCAAATCCGTAGGAGTAGCTATTATACGGCAGCCCATTTAATTTTCTTAAATTAAGAACAATATGAATATAAAAAATGCAAACTATCGGTTGCTTTATAAGAATATTATAAAATTTAGTCCAAGAACGACTGGAATATTTCTGCGAAAAATATGAAAACTGGGTGAATCCTTTTGCCGACACTTTGCGACTGAATAGATAGAGGACCCTAATGTGTAAGGAGGGATTTACTTGGAAGATGAAAAAATTATCAATCTTCTGTGGCAGCGTTCAGAACGCGCAATTGAAGGAATCGATCAAAAGTACGGTCGATATTGCTTTTCTATTTCTCATCGCATTCTGAACAATCTTCAGGATGCGGAGGAATGCGTTAGTGACACCTATTTGGCAACCTGGAATCAGATTCCACCCAAACGGCCGGGAAGCTTGCCGGCTTTTCTTGCAAGAATTACCCGCAATCTATCCATTAGTCGTTGGCGCAGCCTGTCTGCGCAAATGCGCGGTGGTGGAGAAATCCAAATTGCGTTGGATGAGCTTGAGGAATGTATAGCTGACCCACTTGACCTGGACCAAGAGCTGGAGCGCAGAGAATTGGAATCCAGAATCCAAATATTTTGCAAGGAACTGCCTCGCCAGGACCGCATTGTATTCCTAAAACGCTACTATTTTCTTTCTACGGTCCCGGAAATCTCGGAGGAGACGGGATTTTCACAATCCAAAGTAAAATCGATTCTCTATAGAAGCCGGGAAAAACTGAGAAAACAATTGGAAAAGGAGGCCTTGTATGGAACCAATTGATCTGTTTTATGCATTGGATTGTCTCCCGGAGGAATATGTGCATGAGGCTGGAACCTATCAGCGCAAAAGAGGCACTCATAAACCGCTCCACTTTCTCCTGGTGGCTGCCATTGTTGCGACACTTGCTACGACAGCTTATGCGGTTGTTATTCGCAATCTGAATTGGACACCGGAAGAACAGGAAGTATTGACCCAATATAACGAGGAAACGGTATGGGGTGCTGTGGGCGCGGATTGGTATATCGAGGATGTGGATATTATGCTGTCTATTGCACAGTCGGAGACCCCAGAGTTGACGATTTCTGCGAAAACCTGGAGCCAAGGTGCCGAAGGTGTCCTGGAAACAGACTCGGAATACTGGATTGAAAGGTGGAATGGTACCTCTTACGAAGAAATTGCGACTTTGAATGGGAAACCATGGATTGTACCGAAGCAGGACTTGATGTGCAATGACGATGTTCAATGGACTGCTGATTATTCTCTCAGCTATGGTCAGCTGGAAGCCGGGCATTATCGTCTGGGCATGATGATTGCTCTGATTGACCCCAACGGCGAACGTTCCGAAAAAGGCTGCTACGCAAAATTCCAGGTATATACAGCAGAGGTCATGCCTTATGTAGACACATATGTGAATGCTTTTGATGCCTTGATGAACGGCGAATCGTATCATATCCGCACGACGGAACGCTATGGATTAGATCCGATTGCAAAGGATAAGTATTGCATTACTGACTTTTGGAAGTCGGATAAAAATTATTTGTACCATAGCGTTACTTATTCGGTAGAGGATAACCGCTTTCTTTGGGACAGTGGGTATATCATGCGGAACGGCCAGAAATATGAGCTGCATTGGGGGACCAATGAAACAACGCCGATTCCGGGAAATGTTCGGAGTGCTGGATACTTGACAGTAGAAAATTTCACATTGGAATTGTACGAGCTTGACTATTTCAGCAGGGGCGTGGACTCTGTGACGGAAAACGGAGAAGAAGTCATTTTTGTGAAAAATCCTACAAAAATGACGCAAAAAGTGTACGGGGAAGCTGACAATATCGTTGAGATTCAAGCACAGGAACTTCATGTATGCTATGACGCTTTTGGAAATATTCAGACAATGACGCTGATTAGCCATGACGTAGAACGTTCCATTGAAGCGGAAGTGATTCCCGAGGAGGCCAACGAAGTTAGGAACTGTATCGAATCCATTGATTTTGACGTACCAAGGGAATTTTCCTATGCGCAGGAAATGGAAGCGCTGGCTCATCTGGCTTATGAGAAGAGAACATCCGGCTTTGTCGCTACAACACCGCTTGCGAAGCTAAGCCGGGATACCGCCTTGCAGCGTGCTAAGAAAGTGTGCAGCCGCAGCGACTACAATGTGGATTCTGTAAGCTTTGATGAGCAGGCGAATATGTGGAAGGTGGAACTTGGAATATCCTGGGACTCTTATATTTACGAGGTTGTCTATCTGGACGCAAGTGGCATTCCACAGATGACAGCAAGCCGCCCGACTCCGGCGTTTGGGGAAGAACTGCTCCCGAAGCCCTGTGAGTGGGCGAGACAATAAGCGATTGCCGCTACAAATTTTTGCTGAAAAAGGGCTTGACTTTTAAGACTACTTACTGTAGTCTATACATAGAGACTACAGTGAGTAGTCCAAAGGAGGCTTTATTATGGCAGAAATTCAACTCGGTGTCGTAGAGTCCCGCTTCGCGGACATGATCTGGAAGAACGAACCGGTATCCTCGTCCACGCTGGTGAAGCTGGCAGGGGAGGAACTGCAGTGGAAGCGGACAACGGTACATACCGTCCTGCGTCGGCTCTGTGATAAGGGACTGTTCCAGAATGACAATGGTATGGTAACATCCCTTATCTCCAGGGAGCAGTTTTATTCCATGCAGAGCGAGCAGTTCGTGGACACGGCGTTTCAGGGCTCTTTCCCGGCGTTCCTGGCAGCGTTCTCCAGGAGCCGTCCACTGACCGAGGAAGAGCGTAAACTTGTTCGGCAGTTGATCGACCAGGCGGATGAGGTATGAGTATGGGTATTGTATTTTCCAAATTGGTCAGCATCAGTCTTGTGGCGAACTGGCTTATCTTGGCAGTCATTGTCCTTCGGATGCTTTTGAAAAAGGCACCCAGACGGATTACCTGTATTCTCTGGGCAATTGTCGCTCTGCGGCTGATCCTTCCGTTCTCTATTGAAAGCCCTGCCAGCATGATCCCACAGACGACCTCTGCCATTCAGGAGGCTGTCGATACAAGCCTGATTCACCCGGAAACGATTCCCGCCGGTACGACCCAAGTCCTGACTCGGGAAGAAACGGACTCCATTGTGGCAAGCGGTCCACGGCATCCTTCTGTGCTTCCAATTGTATGGTGCGCTGGCACCTGCGCAATGCTGTCCTATCTTTTCTTCAGCTATGCCAGAACCCGGCACCTTGTGATGGAGGCGGTTCCGGAATCGGGGAATATATGGCTCTGCGATGCCGTTACGACGCCATTTATTCTCGGATTGATTCGCCCAAGAATTTATTTGCCATCCGGCCTGCCGGAAGAAACCAAAGAATATGTGATTGCCCATGAGCGAAGCCACCTGCGCTGGAAAGACCACTGGTGGAAACCGCTTGCATTCGTTCTTTTATCCGTTTATTGGTTTGATCCGTTTGTGTGGGTGGCCTATGCGCAGGTATGCCGGGACATTGAATTTGCCTGCGACGAGAGGGTTGTCCACCGCTTTGGTATTGCGGAAAAGAAAGCCTACTCAACGGCGCTTTTGGCGTGCAGCACGGGGAAACGGCTGGTGCTGGCCTGCCCTGTGGCGTTTGGGGAAACAGCGGTGGTTCAGAGAGTGCGCAATGTTCTGAATTACAAGAGGCCCCGGTTCTGGATCATTCTGGTTTCGACCGTTGCTGTGCTGGCTGTGGCAATTGGATTCTTGACGGTACCGGAAAAGAAAGCAAGCCCTGATTTTCTGGAATCTGGGCCAGTTCAGAATGTACCTGATCCAACCGTACCTCCGGCACAGACACAGCCGACAACCGTGCTGGATACGGGGCTGGATACGGGTTCGGAAGTCGAGAGTCAGGCAGACGAATGGGCGGATTTCCCGGATGGCATCCGAATCGATACCTACACCGGAGAAACTTTTGCTGCCCACGTGATGCTGGTTCGAGACCCTTACAGAGTCTATTTGGCGACTTTTACCGATCAACAATCCGAAGACAGAAGATATCAAATTACCGGAACTAATATTTATGAAGCGATAGAACGGGAAAACGCGATTGCAGCGGTAGGCACTGGACTATCCTTTGATGGATCGGAATTTCCGGCAGCAGAAGGATTTATGGGCTTTAATAAAGACAATATTTTGATTGTTGCTGATTCTATGCCCACTGATGAGGAAAGAAAAAGCCTGGAAATGCGGGGCGGCTGTGTAGGCGGTCCGGTGCTGATTATCAATGGGAAGCCAGCTGCGGCTGCTGCGTGGACGGGTTACACTGCAAGAACAGCCATCGGCCAGCGGGCTGATGGGACAGTTATCTTGATCAGTGCGGACGGAAGAACGCCAGAGTCTCTCGGAGCGACCTGCGCGGATCTGATTGATCTGATGACAGCTTATGATGCGGTCAATGCCTGCACGATAAGCAGCGGCTCGGACTGCACAATGCTATACCGGGATACAGAAGGACGATACGGCGAAAAGGGAGCCGTTCAAAGGATGAATCAGCTCCCTGCGGTTCAAGCGGATCAAGGGCTCAGAAATGCTGTGGCTTTCTGGATGGTAAAGCCCGCAACTTGAAAAAGCACCCTGCCGGACCTGAGACCTGTAAAAGCGGGCCTCAGGTCCTTCCTGTTGGCTGAACAATGTATAACAGAATATATGACAATTCGTTTGGAAAACGCAATTAGCAACCAATAGTTGCTAAATTATATATCGATGGATGGATTCATATAGTATACATTTCTCTGATCCAATTTTTCGCGGAGCAGCTGCATTGCTTCCCCAAAGCGCTGGAAATGTACGATCTCCCGTTCACGCAGAAAACGGATCACATCATTGACATCCGGATCATCACTGAGACGCAGAATATTATCATAAGTGACCCGTGCTTTCTGCTCGGCAGCAAGATCTTCCGTCAGGTCTGCAATGGGGTCACCCTTCACAGCCATAGAACCGGCGCTCCAGGGAAATCCAGCTGCCGCGGTTGGATAGACGCCCACTGTATGATCCACAAAATAGGGAGCGAAGGCGGGATCACGGAATTGACTGTCCTTCAGATTTCTTGTCAGCTGGTGGACAATCGCCCCAACCATTTCCAGATGGCCCAGCTCTTCGGTCCCGATGTCCGTAAGCAGCCCCTTCAGTTCGTCAAAGGGCATAGAATAGCGCTGTGACAAATAGCGTAGGCTGGCACCCAGCTCGCCATCTGGGCCGCCATATTGTGTGATGATTATTTTTGCCAAAGCGGGATTGGGCCGTGCAATTTTCACTGGGTATTGAAGCTTCTTTTCATATCGAAACATGATTATTCCCCCTTATTTGCGGCGTATTCCCAGGGCCAGGGATCGTCCAGCCAGGCATATCGGTCTCCCTGAACCGGCGTTGTGTGATTCAGAGGCCGGATCTGTGCCTGATAGGCATCGGCACATTTCTGATACAATTCCTGGTACTGGCGGTATAGCTCCAGGGCTTCCGTGTCCTCCGGGTGTGTATCCAGATACAGTGCCAGCTCCTGGACGGCAAAGGCGAGAACTTGAAGTTCGGACAGCGGGGTTACAGGAAGGCTGTTCTTGTTGACCATTCCAAGCAATGGCAGATCCAGCCCAGGAAACAGTGTTCCCCGAATGATTGCCTTCCTGGGGTCGTAACGAACAGGCCCCTCCAGCTGGAAGGGAACGTAGGGGTTGGCCAGCGGGGCCATGGGTGGAAGACGGCCTTCTCTGTAATAGACTTGGTTTTTCGTGGTGTTCAAAGGAATTCCCCCTCGAAAATCAGTTGGAAACGTGATTCCGAGTCATACTATGTTGGATTTCTGTTTCTGTGCGCATAGTTTCTTCTGCCGGACGTATATTGAGACAGGGGTGGTGCATATGCGGAAAAGGCAGGCGTGGTGGCTGTTGTGCTATATGCTGATTATCTTTTTGACGCTGGTGGGAATCTGGGGCGGGGAGAGGACTGCCTCAGCATTTCAGGACAGGCTTCCCCTTTCGAGGGCGCACACATTGATTATTGACGCTGGCCATGGCGGAGAAGACGGCGGCGCGACATCCTGCACGGGACGGTTGGAGAGCAAATATAATCTGGCAATTGCGCTCCGATTGGAGGAAATGATGCAATTTTTAGGCTACCAGACTATGATGATTCGGCGAACGGATACAGCTGTCTATACAAAAGGGGAGACAATTGCGCAGAAAAAAGTAGATGATCTAAAAAACCGTGTAAAAACGGTAAACGATATGCCTGGTGCGGTGCTGTTGAGCATTCACCAGAATTATTTTCCACAGGCCCAATATAACGGTGCCCAGGTCTTCTATGCCAACAGCACAGAAAGCAAAGCGTTGGCCGATGCGATTCAGACGGCTTTTGCGACAACGTTGAACCCAGGAAGCCGTCGAACAACCAAAGCTGGAAAGGGGATTTACCTTCTGGAAAAATGCGAAAAAATTGGGGTCCTGGTTGAATGCGGTTTTTTGTCCAATATTCAGGAGGAGCAGAAGCTGTCTGATCCCAGCTATCAGAAGCAGGTGGCCGCCGTGATTGCAGCAGCGGTCAGTACGGAATTGGCTTGACCCTTCCTCTGAAATTTGGTATAATAAAAAAAAAGAAAAAGATCGAGGGAACCGGAATGGCAAAAGCGAAAACCGTATTTTTTTGCACCAATTGTGGGAATGAAAGCCCCAAGTGGCAGGGAAGATGTCCTGCCTGCGGGGCTTGGAATACGTTGGAGGAGCATATTGAAAAGCCTGCGCTTCCCGGAAAGGCAAAGTCCAGCCCGGTAGGCCAGAGCCGCAAGCCCCAGCGAATTCAGGATGTGACCACGGATGGGGAGATTCGGTTTCCAACAGGAATGGGGGAGCTGGATCGAGTCCTGGGGGGCGGTGCGGTAGCAGGATCGCTGGTACTGGTAGGCGGCGCGCCAGGCATCGGTAAGTCTACGCTGCTTCTGCAGATTTGCAACAGTTTGTGCGCTGGGAGAAGTGTACTCTATGTTTCTGGCGAAGAGAGTGAGCGACAGCTGAAGCTTCGGGCACAACGCCTTGGGGTGGAGCCGGACGCGCTCTATATTCTCTCGGAGACCCGCCTGTCGGATATTCTGGAAGCGGTGGAGGAGTTGAAGCCGGATATCTTGATGATCGATTCCATCCAGACGCTGTACAGGGAGGAAAACGACTCCTCACCGGGCAGTGTTTCCCAGGTGAAGGACTGCACCATGGCGATGATGCATTTGAGCAAATCAGAGGTCATTACGGTATTTGTGGTTGGCCACATCAATAAGGATGGCAATATTGCCGGCCCAAAGGTTTTGGAGCATATGGTGGATTGCGTTCTGTATTTTGAGGGCGACCCCAATTCCTCTTATCGGCTGCTACGGGCTGCCAAAAACCGATTTGGTTCCACCAACGAAATCGGCGTTTTTGAAATGATGGAAAGTGGATTGGAAGAAGTGCCGAATCCGTCCCAGATGCTGCTGGATGGACGCCCGGAGGGTGCCAGCGGCACTTGCGTGGCCTGTGTTATGGAAGGAACAAGACCAGTTCTGGCAGAGGTTCAGGCGTTGGTAGCGAAGACCGTGGCCAATGTGCCGAGAAGAGCCTCAGATGGCTTCGATTTTAACCGTATGATGCTCCTACTGGCTGTGGCAGAGAAACGAGCCGGCCTGCGGATGGCGGCATTCGATGCTTACGTCAATGTGATCGGCGGCCTACGATTGGATGAGCCGGGGGCAGACCTGCCAGTGGTATTGGCGGTTGCATCCTCCTACCGGGACCAGCCTATCGCGGATGACTTGACGGCAATCGGGGAAGTTGGTCTGACAGGGGAGATCCGGACGGTCTCCCATATGAACCAAAGATTGGGGGAGGTTGCGCGCCTGGGCTTCCGAAAATGCGTCATTCCCAGAGGCGGTTCCGAGAAACTGGAGATCCCTGAGGGGCTGACAGTTTACCGAGTCCGCAATCTGCGGGAAGCAATCGAGGTTGTACTATAAGTGCGGGAGTACAAATCGAATAGGGAAGGGCCGCTGCGGGAAATGTACCCGCAGCGGCCCTTTTGCATGCTTATAGCAGAAGTCCAATCACAATTCCAAGGACTAGTCCGGCTGCTGCTGCCAAGATCAGGGAAAAAGGATTGCTCCGATACTGAACACGGACGACCTTCTTGACTTTTACAACCGGTTTTTCCACGACCCGCTCTACAACACGTTCAACAGGAACTTCTTTGGTGATAATCTTGGGAGGAACAGCATCCGGCGGCTTTTGGACATAAATCGGCTTTTCCACGACTTTTTCCACATAGACAGGCTTCTCTTCTACTTGCCGAATGATGATGGGAGAGGCTGGAAGATGAGAATGCTGCCCACTGGCCAGAAATTCGGTATCTGTGTTTAAAACATCCGCCAGCTGGATCAAACGCAATGGGTCTGGGGTGGAAAGATCGTTTTCCCACTTGCTGACAGCCTGACGGCTGACTCCCATACGTTCCGCAAGCTGGCTCTGGGATAGGGAGGAGGCCTTTCTGAGCTCAACAATTCTCTCACCAACTGACATCAATAACCACCATTTCTTGTCAACAATCGGTTGCTATCAATATTTTATAATATTTATTTTGAAAAGTCAAGCTTGGAGAGGGGATTGGCCTCGGCGGCAATTTTCAGCTCTGTATTTTCAATGTGCGTATAGATTTGCGTAGTGTTCAAATTTTCGTGCCCCAACACTTCCTGAACCGTTTTTACGTCAACGCCGCCGGAGAGCATCATTGTCGCGGCGGTATGCCGCAGCTTGTGAGCTGAGAACTGCGTGCTGTCCAGCCCAGCCTGTAGCAACGCCTTTTTTACCAACCGATGCACAGCTGTGACACTGATTCGGTTCTTATCTCTGGAGCCGAAAAGCGCGCGGTTGTCAGATAGTTCAATCTGATTCCGCTCTTCCAAATAGGCATCAATGGCCTTCCGACAGGCGGAACCAAAATAGACAAATCGCTCCTTGTTGCCTTTGCCGATGACGCGAATGCGATCCTCATATACGTCCGTCAAATTCAGGCCCACCAGCTCGCTGCGCCGAATCCCGCAGTTTAGAAACAGCATCAGAATAGCATAGTCACGTTTTTCATTGGGACCGGATACCGCCTGTAAGAGAGCGGAAGATTCTTCCATTGTCAGATATTTCGGCAGACTTTTGCGCAGCTTTGGATACTCTAGATCTGCAACGGGATTTTCTGACAGTTGCTTGGTTCGCACCGTAAGATATTTGTAAAAGGATTTGATTGCGGAAAGTTTCCGCGCGCGGGAGGAGGCTTCAATCCCGTGCTCCGGCACAGCAGTATCCGGCCGTGCAATCCGGTCATTGGCAAGATACGATAGAAAATCAAAGATTTCCGATTGCGTAATACTGCCAATAAAGTCCAGATCGACATCCCGGATATCAATGGTATCCAGGTCCGTATCAATGGGCATTTCATTGCGCATGAGTTTCATAAACCGCAAAAACATCCGAAGGTCCAGGTAGTACTCGTGAATGGTTAGCTGCGATTGTCCTTTGATGTTTTCATGATACGTCAAAAAGTTCCGCAAGATTTGCGGACAGTCACGGTATTGTTGCATGGTAAGAGAAAGATTATCCATCTAATTGGCTAAGTAAGTCCAATCCATCATTTTACCCAGAACGAACGCAACAAAATTTTTATTTTGTTGCGTTCGTTCTTTCGTTTCCAAGAGGGCTTTCACCCTCTCCCATAGCCATTTTTCGAGACTGGATAATCCCGATTTCCTTTCGTAGGTTTACGCCGGTTTCTCTGGGTTTCCCGGAACTTTTCATAGCATATCGCATTTTTTCGCTTTTGTCAATCAGCTGTCTGATTTTTCTGTTTGGAGCTGGGTTATAAGGTCACAAAAAACCTTACTTTTGTTGCGTTGGCTTTTTTAACTCCCGCTGAACGGCCTCAATGCGTTCTTCTCAGTCGCTTTCTGAACTTTTTGACAGCGTTTGATATTGCTGTTTTGTTCGATTACATATTTGTACATATAAAAATATCCTTATGGGAATTTTCTGGGTAAAAAGTTGTGATTTTTCGGTTTCAAAAATACAAAGCACGGGCACTTTCTCTGTGTGGCCCTGGCATTGCGCATCTGTTTCTGCGCACTTTTCCCCAACCTAGTGAAAATTTTATTGAAAAAGGAGAATATTAAATGAAAAAAGAAATTGCACAACAAAAATCGGAATCAAAAAAGAGATGTGTTCCATTTGATCCGCAAGTGCTGCTCCCCTACTCTCAGTTGATCGATCTTCTTGAAACCGCAGACAAGGTTGATGCAATGGAAGCGAGAATTTCGCACATATTGGACATGCAGGAGGCGCTGCGGTGCCAATTGACGGAGGTGATGATTGCGTTTGGGGACTTGAAACGGGATTTGCAAGACTAAAGCGGAAGAATATCCAGTAAATTGTGATCTAATTCTGCAATAACTTCCGGTAGGCGTTCCGGAGTTGTGTACATACAGGCAAAGGTCTGCTCCAATGTCTGGGTAAAGTCTTTTGGAAGTATGGTGGCCTGTACCATTAGATAGGAGATCATCCGTTTTTCTCCGGGGTGCGTCAGGCGGTTTAGTGCAAAAAGAATATCGAAGTAGGATTCCAGAAAGGCTGCCATGCGGTGGTTGATGCTGGGATAATCTTTCCGAAGCACAGCCTTTTGAATCTGCGCATCGTAGGATGGCAGATTCCCGGTGAGCAGGCGGATATTTCTATGGATGATATTCTGGCGCAGTTCTTCTGGGTATGGAACATCAAAACGGCTCTGTAGGGCGGAAAAACGGCCATCTCGATCATAAATGATTTTACTGTGCAGCAGATTATGCCACATACAGGTGGAATACCCATTGCGGGCAAAATGATTTTCGACTACAGAGGCCACGTCGCGGGTGAAGTCATCCAGGTTCCGATAGAGAATGTCGATGGGGATTCCGTCTTGCAGAACGCAGTCATCCTCCAATTCCCAGAAAGCATTTCCTATTTCCATCCGTGTGCAGTAACGCTGGAGAATTTGACAGCGTTCGGACTCCGATGGTACAGAATCACAGTAGAGGTACAAATCGTAATCGGATTGCTGATCGCAGCAGTCCCCTGCCCTGGAACCGCCCAGAGCAATGACCTCGACCTGCGGAAGTGCGGAAAGGGATTGGCACAATTCATCAAACAGCACAGATAACGCCTCCTGTCCCGGAACAATTGAGTTCTTCAGCATCTATTATACAGCTTTCGCACCGAAAAGCAAGGTATATGGGTACTTTATCAGAAAGACGATAAAATGATACAAAAAAACATTATAATTCCTTGTTTTTTATCTTTACTTTATCCGCTTTTTTCTGTAGAATAAGGGCATGGCTATAAACCCATAAATAGGAGGTTCTATTATGAGCGTTAGAAGAATCGGTGTTCTCACCAGCGGCGGCGATGCCCCTGGTATGAACCCCTGTGTTCGCGCGGTTGTACGTACTGCATTGTACCACGGCCTAGAGTGCTACGGCATTCGTCGAGGCTGGAATGGCCTGATTTCCGGAGACATTGTCCGCCTGGACGAGAAGAGCGTTGCGCACACCATCAATCGCGGCGGCACGATCCTCTATACTGCCCGCAGCAGCGAATTTATGACGGAGGAGGGCCAGCGCAAGGCTGTTTCCACCTGCAAATTCCTGGGGCTGGACAGCATCATTGCCATCGGCGGCGATGGCACCTTCCGGGGTGCTTTGGCGCTGAGTAAGTACGGCATCAATGTGATCGGCATTCCCGGTACCATTGACAATGACATCAGCTGCACCAACTACTGCATTGGCTTTGATACTGCTGCCAATACGGCAATTGAGTGCATCGATAAGCTGCGGGATACCATGCAGTCCCATGAGCGCTGCTCTGTTGTGGAGGTCATGGGCCGAAATGCCGGTTATCTGGCCATGTATGTGGGCCTGGCCTGCGGCGCTACCGCTGTGCTGGTTCCTGAGGAGCCGATTGATTTTGAGCGGGACGTGATCGAGAAAATCCGCCAGGCGCGTTTCAATGGCTTTACCCATTACATGATCGTGGTAGCAGAGGGCGCCGGCAAAGCAACCGACATTGCGGCGAAGATCAAAGAAGCCATTGATCTGGACCCCCGCGTGACCGTTCTGGGCCACATTCAGCGCGGCGGCTCTCCCTCCGGCAGAGACAGAGTCAACGCCACCAAGATGGGCTATCTGGCTGTGGAGCTGCTTCTCCAGGGTAAGACCAACCGGATCGTCTGCACCCATGACGGCAGCTTCTCTGACGTGGATATCGATGAAGGCCTGTCCATGCATAAGAGCATCCAGCAGATGGAAGTGGACGTGCTGGCGGCCATGACCGGTATTTAACAGTATACAGTTTCGGGGAGGCCGTTTCGGGCCTCCCCTTTTGTGTTGACGTATTATCCGCCGTATGCCAGGTTTTCGCCGGTAAATGCGTTGATTCGGTCCGCGCTGCCAAGATAGCCGGGCTGATCCTTTAGGGATGCGTCGATGGACGCAAAGCACCAATAAGGTGTGAGCACCACAGCGCCGTTGCGGTTCATGGGGATATATTCCATCCAGATATTGGTTACGGTTGTCTGACCGTAATGGGTATGGGCTTCATACTCCCCTGCCAATTTTGTAATGGCATCCTCCAGGGACAAAACAGGCTGCGGCTCGGAGGCGTTTTCCGGGATGCAGGGATACCGAACCTCAAAATCCTGAATGCCGTCCGCATTCAAAATCACCGTGGCCGATGCATCCGGGTTGGGCCCCCAGGTTCCGTCTGTGGAGATGGTGGGCTCGTTGAGGCCCAGAAGCGGAAGTCCGTCATAGGAAAAGCTGAATTCCAGATAGCAGGTGTCTGCGGCTTCGGAGAGTGCTGGGCTGATACCGGAATTGGTTTGCTCCTCCAGCAGCTTTTCCTGGTAGCAGAGAATTTCGTCACTGGACAAGGTGAGGCACTTCTCCAGCTTTGGCTTCAGCGTGACGCCAAGCTCGGATAGAAGCCGCTTCCCATACTGCTCCATATCTGCGGCCTTGAGAAAAGCCAAGTCATGCGCGACAGCCTGGGGGTGCGCAAGATCATAGTAATAGAAAATGTTTCGCACGATCTGCTGCGGGTCCTCCCCGCCAAAATCGTATGCGTGGTAGGAAATGTCCGAGAAATCATAGACGGACAGCTGCTTACCGTCATCCGTCCGATAGGTTGTGTGATCGCCTCTCTGCGTTTGCGAAAGTGCGCTGTGCCCCTCCGGGGAGAGAATATCAAAGAGCCGATCCGCGTCGGTATCCACCGTTTTCAGCGTGTAGGACCGATATTGGCTTTGCGCCGGGAGTGTAACGTCCGCGTCGATGGCTAGATATTCAGAAATTTCACGGGTGATATGCTGAGGGGGTGTGCTGACGTTGGACGCTTCGGGTTTGGAAACCAGCTCTGCGGTGTGCGTTGGAATCTCTACGCTTGGTGTCGATGTTTCTGCATGCTGCTTTGCGCAGCCGGAAATGAGAAGTGCGGATGTAAGCAAAAGGCTCATACAAATAGAAAACTTTTTCATAAGGAATCACTCCTGATTTTATTTGGTAACTTTATGGAACACGATTTCACCAATGAGGTCTTTGTTCCAATCGTAATAGTGGACCACCAAGGTATCGCCAACGGTGCCTTGACACATATTGGCCTCAAAATACCAGTTTCCATCGTCGCGCAGAATGGAGCCTCCTTCGCCATAGGACAGGCCCTCTATATCAACCTTCATAATTTTCTGCAAGTTTTTCTCATCGGTCACGGTTTCTGGTATCCGAATGTTGATGCCCAGAGGGGTCTGTGTAAGGTGCAGATCGCCTACGGTGATGCCAGGAATGGCATCAGGGGTTTCCGCGCAGTACAGGATTTCGTCTTCTTCGGCGGCCGGAGCCTCCGTCAGGGTGAAGGGCAGCTCAACCCGCTGGACTTCCTCACTGTCAGACTCTCGGGCGTAGACGCTGCAAACAGCTTCCAGGGTAGGAGCAGATACGGTTTTTGTTCCCTGAACCATAATCGTTATTTCACTTTCGGAGACACTCCGTATATTCTGGGAGCCGACAGCAATCGACTCGTTCCCTACCTTTGTAAGACTGGCACCCACCAGCAGCAGTTTTTTGCCCTGGGATGCGGCATAATCCTCCAAGGTTTGGCTTCCGGAAAGGCCGATGAGATCCACAGTGCCTCTGGCCCCGGCGTCTGTCGGGGCCACGATATACTGACTTCCACCGGAAACAGTGACGGTTGCCATGACGGTGGAAGCGTCACACAGGGACTCTGTGATGGCACAGCTCCAACCCGCTTCAGCCTCCGCGGCGGCGGTTTCAGGCTGGATATAGGGAATGGCTTCCTCAGGCAGCTGCCGTGTGCTGCCGCCAAAAAGCTCCCGGATGCCAAATAGATTTCCGGCGTAGGCAGTGGCGGCCAGAGCGAACACCAGACAGGCCGCAAGGACGAGGATGGTGAGACGGCGGCGGGAAGAAGCGCGGGCTTTCTGAGCCGGCTGTACGGTGTCAAAGGCGGCCTCTTGAATGTACCTCTGATCGATGCAGCTGAGCGCTTTCATGAGTTTTTCACTTTTCATACTTGAATTCCCTCCTGTGCCAGGAAAAGCCGCAGCTTGTCCCGGGTGCGGAGCAGCTGCATTTTTACTTTACTCTGGGTTATCCCATAGCGTGTAGCGATTGCCGCGATGGAATCGGCGTACCAGTAGCGGCGGATAAAAAGAAGTCTGGTTTCCTTCGGCAGCGTTTCCAGGAAGGCATTTAGCGCCTGAACAATTTCTCTGCTGTCAGAAGTGCGGTCAGAGGCGGCATCCGGGATGGACTGCTCCAATTCCTCAGTAATGGAGACGATTTCTGCCTTCCGCTTGGCGGCCTGGTTCCAGTCCAGAAGATTGAGGCACTGGTGGCGGCAGATGGCGGCGAGATAGGCGAAGAAATACCGCGGGCGGGCCTGGGGTATGGAATTCCAGGTTTTCAGGTAGGTATCGTTGACGACCTCCTCAGCGTCCTCGGGACTGCGCAGAATTTGGCGGGACAGCCCCCGCAGCCGCCTGCCATAAACGGAATCCGTGGCGGAGATGGCATCTTCGCTGCGATTCCAGAAAAGGTCGATGATTTGATTGTCTGTCACTTGTTACACATCCTTTCGTTTTGGGCCCTTCACTCCGGTAGACAGATTCCGCAGCAGGAAGGTCACACGTTTCACGAAAAAAGAGCTTACGGTTTTTGAAGGCCGTAAGCTCTTTTATGCTTTGGGATGGCATTTTTGGTAGACGCTCTTGAGTTTTTGGTTGATCATGTGGGCGTATACCTGGGTGGAAGAAATATCGCTGTGGCCCATAAGCTCCTGCAGAGAGCCTAAATCCGCACCGTTTTCCAGCAGGTGCACCGCGAAACTGTGACGGAGGGTATGCGGTGTGATCTCTTTCTCAATGCCAGCCTTCGCCTGATAGTGCTTCAGGATTTTCCAGAAGCCCTGGCGGCTCATGCGGGTTCCACCGACGTTCACAAACAATGCCTGCTCGGAGGCATCGGAGATCATGGCAGTCCGCACATCGGAGAGATAGACGGCCAAGGCTTTCTGCGCGGCGGGGTACAGAGGGATGGCTCTGGACTTTTTGCCGCTGTGGCATTTTACCATTCCCAGCTCCAGATTCACGTCCTCCACATTCAGGTCGATCAGCTCGGTAACCCGCATTCCTGTGGCGTACATCACTTCCAGCATGGCTTTATCCCGGTATCCCTTGGCATCCACGCAGACCGGCTGCGCCAGCAGCAGCTCCACCTCTTTGCCGGAGAGAATCTGAGGCATCTTCTTTTCACCCCGCTCCACATGGATATCTGCCCCAACGGGGGAAGTCTCCAGAAAGCCATTGGAAACAGCATAGGAATAGAAATTTTTCAGACTTGCCAGGGAGCGGGAGGCAGTGGCGCCGGACTTGCCCTGTGCTTGCAGATAAGCGAGGTAATCCAGGATATTCACTTGTGTGGCATTTACAAGATCGGAAATACCACCCTCCTGCAGCCACTCGGAAAACTGTCGAATGTCCCGCATATACGATGAGATGGTATTCTCCGATGCTTGCTTTACCTTGATGAGATAGTTCTCATAGGCTCGAATAATATCCAGCATGAACCGAAGTACCTATCCTTATATAGATTCTATCAGAAATGCCCCAAAGGGCATCACCAAACCAACACCTGCAAGGCTGATGGCAGCAACGGCTGCCAGACAAAGAAGGACCGCCAAGCTAAGCCCTTTCCACGGCCTGGCAAGAAGCCGGAACCACAGAAACAGCAGAAACGGAGAGAAAAGCAGATCCGAATACAACAAGAAAGGCCACAGAAGCCAGCCGCCGGAACCGGCATCCTGACGAAGCCCGAGGGCTATCCAGGAAAAGGCAGCAGAACGGAAGAAAGCCAACGGAAGCAATGCCCAGGGAGAAAACCCCCAAGCAAAGAGCAGCGAAACGATGATTTGAAGGACAAGCCAACCGAACCTGCTCCAAAGCTGCCGGGAGAAAGATCCGATGCATAGAATTCCGTTGAAGGGCTGCCAGAAAAACAGAAACACCCCACAGAGCAGGCCGCACAACCAGCAGACAGCCAAGGCGCGACGCATGGCCTGCCGGCGCAGATCCAGATACCGGACAGACGCCCTGCTCATAGAAAGAAGCCCCCCATTGAAGAATTGCTTTTGCAAAAGGGACATATTTCGCACATTTTTGATATAGACATACTATACTCCGATTTTTGCAAAAATTCAAGTATTATTAGCCGGAATAGATTTTTTTGTAGATTCTGACAATTTTTATGTTAATTTTGTTATGTTAACACAGTTGATAAGCGAACAAAAGTTTTTACCATTTTCTATTTTTAAGCAGATATACTGGAGAAAACCGTTATAAATGTGTCAAAATTGTTTCGTACACTTTTTCCTGCAAAAATTCAATACAGGTAAAATATATTTACCTGTATTGAATTTTTGTGCATTTTAACGAAAATGCTTTGGGATTTTACGCCGCTTCCCTCCCCTGCTGGCTCTGACAGAGAGGAAAAATGAAGTGCCGCTCCCGCCGATTATCAGCATTGCCGTAGGGAAAATTCCCTCGAAGCGTCCACCGAAAAACAGAGCGGTGAAGGCTGTCAGAGTGACGAGATAGCACAGTGCGGACAATGCGAATACAAGCAGTCTGCGCCGCTTGATCCTGCCGTAGGCAACCATGCCGCCTATGGCCGCGGACAGGAACAGCAGCACCATAACGCCGTAACCCAGGCTTTCCTCTGGCATCGTTTCCTGGCTGACAAGAAAAGCCAGCAGAGCGGCCGCTGCCATAGTGACGGTCAGCGCGGCCAGATTCCCCACGGCCAATCCCCCGGGAATGCCGGAGGCGGTGCCTGTTGGCTTTCGATTGACAAGCATACACCTCTCCCCTTTCCCTAAATCCTATTCGCCGGAAAGAAAAAAAGAAGCCGGGCAGGAAAAACCTGTCCGGCTTCGGATTGCGGTTACATTTCAACGTCTACATTTGGGGCGGCTTTGCGCTGCTGCTCCTGTGCTTCGGTGACGGTGCGGAACTTCATACGGGTATCCCGAACCTCGCTGAGGGCCTTGGAGATGGTTTCTTCGGTCTCCTTCAGCGCGGAATCCATGTATTCATTACCTGCCCGGCGGAGTTGCTCGATGCGGTTCTGGGTCTGAACGACCAGCTCCTCGCTGCGCTTCTTTGCCTCCTCATAGATGGCCTCCTTGGTGACCAGCTGGGCTGCCTGCTCCTGCGCCTGACGCAGGATTCCCTCCGCTTCCCGGCGGGCCTGGTTGATCAGCTCATTGCGGGACTCCACGATGGTGCGGGACTGTTTCAGCTCGCCGGGCATCTGGGCAATGACTTCATCCAGCATATCCAGCACCCGATCCCGCTCCAGAATGCACTTGTCGGCGGCCAGGGGCATGGTCCGGGCATCCTGAACCATATCGTAAAGAGAGCCAATGATGTCTTCAATATTGCTGCTGCTCATAGTATTCCTCCTAAATTGGTTTCGTTACTTGTTCGCGGCGCGCTCTTCCAGGCGCCTGCGGAAATCCGGGATAATGGCTTCCGGGATGAAATCGGTTAAATCTGCCCCATAGGAGCCCAGCTCCTTGACCAGACTGGAGCTGAGATACATATACTGGCTGTCAGCCGTCAGAAACATGGTGTCCAGTTCGGGGTTGATCTTGCGGTTGATCAGGGCCATCTGGAATTCATTTTCAAAATCAGAACCGGCCCGCAGCCCCTTTACTACCACGCAGCTGCCCCGGCGGCGGGCATACTCGGCCAGGAGCTCGCTGGACCCGTCCACTTCCACATTCGGGAGGTCCCGTGTTACCCGGCGGATCAACTCCACCCGTTCTTCAAGAGAAAACATAGGGTGCTTCCCCGCGTTGACCATGACGCAGACAATGAGCTTGTCAAATATATTGGCGGCCCGGCGGATGATGTTCAGATGGCCGCTGGTGACCGGGTCAAAGCTGCCCGGATAAATGGCTGTTTTCATAGATTCTCGTTTCCGGAGTCCTCCCTGCGGTAAATAGCAAGGAGTGTCTTTCCATACTTGTAGTCTTTGGAGCGGGTATAGCCCTCCGGCCTGAAAGCCAGATCCTTTCCGAGGGGGCGCTCTGTAGCTATTATACCACCGGAATGCAAAATGTCAATTTCCGTTATGCGTTTCAGGGCAGTTTCCAGGAAAACTTCCGCATAAGGCGGGTCCAGGAAAATAATATCGAATTTTTCCCGGCAGCGGTTCAGATAGTCCAGATAGTCACAGCGGACGACGGTTCCAAAATCCGAGAGCCGGGTGCGCTTCAGATTCTCCCTGATCAGCCCGCAGGCTTCTTCTCTGGCATCTACAAAGATGGCGCTTTTGGCCCCCTGACTCAATGCTTCAATTCCCAGCTGCCCGGTGCCGCCGAACAGATCCAGAACTGCCGCTCCCGCCACATCGAAGCGGATGATGCTGAACAGCGCTTCTTTTACCCGGTCCGCGGTGGGCCGAGTGAGCATCCCGTTGGGAGTCTTCAGCTGGATACCACGGGCTTTTCCTGTAATAACACGCATAGGCTTTTCTCCTAATGATTTCCTGATTTTCCGAAATTATACTTCTATTCTTTCCTGCCCTGGGCTGCTTTTTTCTCCTGGAAATGCTGATAGACGGCATTGGCGGCATCCTTTGGCAGAATGCGTTCCAGCTCCGGCAGCGTTGCCTGGCCCATGGCGGCGAGGGACTTGAACTGCCGAAGCAGCTCCTGCTTGCGCTTTGGACCGATTCCGGGGATGCCGTCCAGCTCTGAATAGCTCAGCCGTTTGCTGCGCAGCTGCCGATGGTAGGTGATGGCAAACCGGTGGGTTTCCTCCTGGATATTGCCGATCAAAGCAAAGATGGCCTGATTGTTGTCAATGCGGATCTCCTGCCCCTGTGGGGTTACCAGGGCGCGTGTACGGTGCCGATCGTCCTTGACCATACCGAATACCGGGAAAGACAGATTCAGCTCTTCCAGGGCCTTTACCGCCACGTTTGCGTGATTCACACCACCGTCAATAAGCAGCAGGTCCGGTGTCTCCGCGAAGCCCTTGTTCCCTGCCTTGTAATGCGCAAAGCGGCGCTTGACGACCTGGTGCATGGAGGCGTAGTCGTCCTGATCTGTGAGCCCCTCCAGCCGGAAGCGCTTATAGTCGCTTTTCCGGGGCCGGCCATTCTGGAAGACCACCATGCTGGCGACAATATCCGTACCGGAGATATTGGAGATATCGAAGGACTCCATGCGGCTGGGGGTGGGGATGGAGAGCATTTTGCCCAGGGTGACCAGCGTGGCGTTCAGGCGCTCCTCCTTGTCGGTCAGGCGCTGGGCCTCCTCAAAGGCATTTTTATTTGCCAGCTCCACAAGACGCATATTGTCCCCTTTTTGGGGAATGCGGATCTTGCTGCGGCGGCCGTATTGCTGCTCCATAAGCTGGGAGAACAGCTCGCTGTCCTCAATCTCGAAAGGAAGCAGCACGATCTTTGGGGCTAGCCCCCGGCTGAGATAATACTGCTTCATCAGCGTGGAGACGGCCTCCTGCCTGTCTTCCGGCACGGGGAACACATCGTAGTCCTTGTCCAGCAGATTTCCGCCGCTGAAGTGGAGCACGGCGAAGCAGGCCTTTGCCTCGGTCTGTGCATAGCCTACCACATCGGTATCGGCAAGAGAGCCGGCGGTGACCAGCTGCTTCTGTCCCAGGGCCTCTACCGCGTTTAAGCGGTCCCGCAGGGCTGCGGCCACCTCAAATTCCAGGTTGTCTGCCGCTGCGAGCATATTGGCTTTGATCTCCTCCGCGACAGCCTTGTAGTTGCCTTTCAGAAGCTGGCGGGCCTGCTCCATCCGCTGCCGGTAGGCAATGGCGCTGACGGAGGTCTGGCACCAGCCCTCGCACTGATTCATATGGTAGTTGAGGCATGGCCGATCCTTGCCCACGTCCCGCGGAAAGACCTTGCTGCAGCCCGGGAGCTTCAGCGTCAGGCGGATGGCCTCCAGCAGGCTGTGCGTCACGCCCCGGCTGCCGTAGGGACCGAAATACTCTGCCCCGTCGTCAGCGATTTTGCTGACAATGGTGATGGTGGGGTAGATATCCCACATATTCAGCCGCAGATAGGGGTAGCCCTTATCATCCTTCAGCAGAATGTTGTACTTGGGCATATAGCGCTTGATCAGAGAACATTCCAGAACCAGAGCCTCAAATTCGCTGGCCGCCACAATGGTATCAAAATGATGGATTCTGCTGACCATCATTTTGGTTTTGGGTGTATGGGAGGCGGTATCCTGGAAGTACTGGCTGACGCGGTTTTTCAGCTTTTTGGCCTTGCCAACGTAGATTACCTTATCCGTTTTATCCCGCATGATATACACGCCTGGGGCATAGGGCAGGGACAGCGCTTTTTCCTTCAATTCGTCAAATGTCATTGGCTTCTCCCAAAGAAGAGCCGCCTCTGCGCAGTCGGACAGAGGCGGCCAGTGATGTTACCCAGGAAATCAATAAACATCGCGCTGGAGCAGGGCATCCAGAGCGGTCACAGCCGCTTCCTCATCAGAGCCAACGGCGCTGAGGGTGACGGTGGAGCCGGAGATAATTCCCAGAGACATGATGCCCAGCAGACTCTTGGCATTCATCTTCCGATTGCCGGATTCCAGCCAGATGCTGCTCTCAAATTCATTGGCCTTTTGAACGAAATATGTAGCCTGCTTGTTGTGCAGACCGGATTCGCAGCGAACAACAACTTCCTTGCTATACATAACAAACACTCCTTTTCATCATGCGCCTAGGGCATGACGGGTCTGGGAACATAATACCCTTTTTTTCGGAGAATGTCAACCGATTCCTTTGATGCTTCAGGAAATCTCCCAAAGGAAAAGGGAAAAAATCATGCAAATTCCGCAATGGTAACGCCGTCTTCTCCCTCGCCGTACTGGCCCAGACGGAATTTTTTTACAAATTTGTTCTTTTTCAGGTCCTGCTGTACGGCGGCCCGCAGCGCACCGGTGCCCTTGCCGTGAATAATGCGCACGGTGGAGAGCTTGGCCCGCATGGCTTCGTCCAGGTACCGATCCAGAACGCAGATGGCTTCCACGCAGTCCATGCCGCGAAGGTCAATTTCCGTGGGCATGGCGGTCATCTTCATTTCCCGCCCGGAGTGCTTTGGGTGAGCACCCTTGGAAACGTAGGGATTTTCGTTTTCCAGAAGGTAGATTTCATCCGCTTTGGCGGTCATTTTCAGAATGCCTGCCTGGAGCTGATAAGTACCATCTTTATTGATGGCAAGGACGCTGGCCTTTGTGCCAAGCTTTAACAGCTCCACCGTATCCCCGACCAGGATGCCGCGGCTTGCCTGGGGACGCTCTTTTTTAGGGGCCTGAGAACGGATTTTGTCCTCCGTCTCATTCAGAACCCGGCGAAGCTCCGCCTGCCGCTGGTTGATTCCAGTGGTGTCCGCGCTGTCCTGGAGCTGTTTGCGCAGAGCCTTCAGCTCTTCGGAGGCGGCATTGGCGGCGGCACGGGCCTCTTCGATAATGGCCTGGGCCTCCCTTCGGGCGGATTCCATGGCCTTGTCCTTCTCTTTTTGCAGCTGGGCGTTGTACTCTTCGCTCTGCTGCTTGATCCTGGCCGTCTCCTGCTTCAGCCGCTCCGCCTCCATGCGGGCGGATTCCATCTGCTGGCGCTGCTGCTCCAGCTGGCTGATTACGTCTTCAAAGTCCTTGTCGCTCTTGCCTACCAGGTCGTCTGCTTCCTTCAGAATATCTTCAGACAGGCCCAGCTTGCGGCAGATGGCAAAGGCATTGGACTTGCCCGGAATGCCGATGAGCAGACGGTAGGTGGGCTGCAGGGTCTCCACATCGAACTCGCAGGAGGCATTGATGACGCCCTTCGTACGCATAGCGTATAGCTTCAGCTCCGCGTAATGGGTGGTGGCGACAACGCGGGAACCCATCTTCCGGCTGAACTCGATCAGGGCAATTGCCAGGGCAGCACCCTCGGCGGGGTCTGTTCCGGCGCCCAGCTCGTCATAGAGAACCAGTGTGCGGCTGTCACACTGGGCGACTACATCTACGATGGTGCGCATATGCCCAGAGAAGGTGGACAGGCTCTGGGCAATGGACTGCTCATCGCCAATGTCCGCCAGAATCGCGTCGAAGGTAGAAAGGGTGCTGCCGTCTCCGGCGGGCACATGCAGGCCGCATTCCGCCATCAGCGTCAGCAGACCAATGGTCTTCAGGGTGACGGTTTTGCCGCCGGTATTGGGGCCGGTGATGATCATCGTATCAAAATCAGAGCCCAGACGCAGGGAGATGGGCACCACCTTTTTGGGATCAATCAGAGGATGCCGGGCTTTCCGCAGTTCTACCCTGCCTTCGTCATTCATAATGGGCGGCCAGGCGTTCATGCGGTAAGCCAGCTTTGCCTTTGCAAAAATCACATCCAGCCGGATCAGCATATCCACATCCAGCCGGATATTCTCCGCATAGGCGGCTGCCTCGGCGGAGAGCTCGGCAAGAATCCGCTCGATCTCTTTCTTTTCCTTCAGCTCCAGCTCCCGCAGGGCGTTGTTGGCATTGACGGCGGACATGGGCTCCACAAAGTAGGTAGAGCCAGTGGCGGACACATCGTGCACCAGGCCCGGCACATCGTTTTTGCATTCGGACTTGACCGGTACCACATAGCGGCCCTGGCGAATGGTGATGATGGGTTCTCGCAGGAATTTGCTGTAGGCCGGGGAAGAAATCACCTTTTGCAGACTGTCCCGGATTTTGCCGGATTGAATGCGCATGTGGCGGCGAATATCTGCTAGAGCGGAGGAGGCGGTGTCGGCAATTTCCTCCTCCGAGAGAATGGCACCGAAAATTCGGTCCTCTAAATACTTATTGGGAGTAAGGGCATCAAACAGCGGGTCCAAGGTGGTCTTGGGGTCGTCCTCAGACACATAGCCTTTGATATTCCGGGCACAGCGCAGTACGCCGGCGATGCGCAGCAGCTCTACGGGCTGCAGGCTGCCGCCCCGATCCGCCCGCTCCAGGCTGGCGGATACATCGGTCACGTCGGCAAAGGTGGGATTTCCCTTTTTGGCGCACAGATCAGAGGCGGCGGTCGTCTGGTCCAGAAGCTCCCGGACCGTATCCAGATCCGAATCCGGCTTCAATAACAGGCAGGCCGCTTTGCCGCCCTCGCTTCCGGCGCACTGGGAAAGCATGGTGAGCACCTGCCCCAGCTCCAGCTTGGACAGGGATTTTTCATACAATTCCGTCATGATGTTCTCCTAAAAACGCTTTCCTGACGAACAGGGATTTGTAAAAATCCAGTGTAGCAAACCCGTGCTCCAGCTGGGTCTGCAGATAGCCCTCGGTAAGGCTGCCCAGGGCGGCCATGGCATCTTCCCCTAATCGGAAGGAAAAGAGCCGCTTTGGGCTGCACAGGCAGATATAGCGCATGGCTTCCAGCATTTCTGGGGTGACAGGCACCCGGATGCCGGAGGAGCCAGGGTCCCGGCAGGCGTGGCATTCCAGCTGCCCCTGGCTCAGGTCAAACCGGTCTGGGGTTTGATTTCCGCAGATGTGACAGCCGAAAAGCTCCGGTGTGTAGCCCGCCAGACAGGCGGCCCGGAGCTCAAAGACGGCCTTTACCTGGGCTTCCGGCAGTCCCAGATTGGACAGGGCATACAGGCAGTTGAGAAGCAATGCCTGCAGCTCCGGGTTGGGCATATCTTCCAGGGAGATCAGCTCTGTGACCTGGGCAAAATAGCTGCCCAGGGAAAGCTGGGTCAGCTCTCGGCGCAGTCCGGGAAACAGCTCCAGAGCGTGGGCTTCGTTGATGGTATATTTTCCTTTGTATTCAAACAGGGTAAATTCCCCGTAGCTGAGCAGCTGACAGGGGGCGATCAAAGGACTGTTTTTTCGGCGCAGCCCCCGGGCCTTGATGGTCAGCTTGCCGTAATTTTGGGTCAGCATCGTTAAAAGGGCATCCCGATCATTGTAGTCCGAGACCCGCAGAACGATGGCCCGAACCGTCAGATACATGGTGTTCCTCCTGATGCAGGGCTTGAGTATAGAGCAGATACGCTTCCGGCGCGCCGGTTTCCATAAAAAGCTTCCAATATTCCTGAGACAGCATCGTAATCCCTCCCGCGGTATTTTTTGCAGGGAGGGTGGGCCATAGTCTGGGAATTTCTGACTCCTCAAAGGATGGATAGAATTACTCCCTGTAGCCGAAATTCTTTACAAGGAAATCGCTGTCCCGCCAGTTTTCCTTCACCTTGACCCAGGTGGTCAGGTAGACCTGGGTGCCCATGAACTTTTCGCAGTCCTGCCGGGCCAGGGTAGAAATTTTCTTCAGCATTTCTCCCTTTTTACCGATAATGATGCCCTTGTGGCTGGCCTTCTCGCAGTAAATGGTGGCATCAATATCGATGATGCCGCTGTCCCGCTCGGAGAACTTGGTGATCTCCACAGCGGTGCCGTGGGGAATCTCCTTATCCAGGCACCACAGCAGCTTTTCCCGGATGATCTCCGCCATAACCTGCCGCTCCGGCTGATCGGTGGTCGCATCCTCCGGGAACAGGAAGGGGCCCTCCTGGGCGTACTTGCCACAGAGCGTAAGCAGCTCCTCCACTCCATCGCCGGTTTTGGCGGAAATGGGGACAATGGCATCAAAATCGGCAGCCTGGGAATATTTTGCGATGACCTCCAGAAGGGTGTCCTTTTCCACGGTGTCAATTTTATTGATCACCAGAATGGCGGGACAGTGACTCGCCTGAATTTTCTGGATCAGGCCCTCCTCCTGTGGGCCGATGGAAGCGATGGGCTCCACCACCAGCAGTGTCAGGTCCACATCCGCAATGGATTCCTGGGCGACGTTCACCATGTAGTCGCCCAGCTTTGTCCGGGCACGGTGAAAGCCGGGGGTATCCACAAAGACATACTGGATATCCTCCCGGGTCACAATACCGCAGATGCGGTTCCGGGTGGTCTGGGGCTTGTTGGAGACAATGGCGATCTTTTCCCCTACCAGGTAGTTGGTCAGGGTGGACTTGCCCACATTGGGCCGTCCGCAAATGGTGATCATGGCGGTTTTGGTCTTCATAGTTTCTCCTTTATTTGCGGCTCATGCCGGGGATACCAGCGGCGATGTCTTCTTCACGGGCCCGCATCTGGCGCTTCTGGGGGCCCTCATCCATGTGGTCATAGCCCAGCAGATGGAGCATAGAATGGATGGTTAAGTAGCCCACCTCCCGGCGGGTGGTGTGGCCGAATTCCTGGGCCTGGGCAATGGCCCGCTCCAGAGAGATGCACATATCCCCCAGAGGCACCAGGCCGGTATCCGGGTCCTCATACTCGCTCCAGTCCTGGGGCAGCTCCCCCGGAGACAGTTCAAACATGGGGAAGCTCAGCACATCTGTGGGCCTGTCGATGTTCCGGGAGGTGCGGTTGATCTCCTGAATTCCGGCGTCATCCGTTACCAGAACATTGATCTCACATTTGGCGGTGACACCTTCCGCTTTCAGCACCGCATTGATGCAGGTGCGGATATTGGCGGCAATTACCAGACGCTGCAGGCCGCCCTGCTGGAATACCAGATTGACTTTATTTCTCATTTGTTCTCTTCCTTTGATATCTTCCCTGGAAATTCTGGGAAGGTTTATTTGAATGCTCCGGCTAGGAGGCCTGCTCATAGGCGTTGATGATTTTTTGAACCAGGGCGTGGCGGACCACATCGGCGGAGGTCAGGCGGCAGATGGCGATGTCTTCCACCCCGTCCAGAACCCGCACCGCATCCTTCAGGCCGGATACCTTGTCATCCGGCAGATCGATCTGGGTCACGTCACCGGTTATGACGATTTTGGAACCGAAGCCCAGACGGGTCAGGAACATTTTCATCTGCTCCCGGGTGGTGTTCTGGGCTTCATCCAGAATAATAAAGCTGTCGTCCAGCGTCCGGCCCCGCATATAGGCCAGGGGCGCGACCTCAATGGAGCCTCGTTCCTGGTACTTCTGGAAGGTCTCCGCTCCCAGCATATCATACAGGGCGTCATACAGCGGGCGCAGATAGGGGTCGACCTTGTTCTGCAGGTCGCCCGGAAGGAACCCCAGCCGCTCCCCCGCCTCTACGGCGGGGCGTGTCAAAATGATCCGGTTGACAGTCCGCTCCCGGAAGGCGGATACGGCGGCGGCTACGGCAAGGTAGGTTTTGCCCGTACCGGCGGGACCGACACCAATGGTGATTGTGTTTTTCTGGATGGCCTTCATATAGGTCTGCTGACCTACCGTTTTGGCTTTGATGGGCTTGCCCTTTGCGGTGATGCAGACCACATCCTTGGCAATCTGGGAAATCTGATCCTCATTGCCCTCGCTGACCAGTGTGATGAGGTAGCGAACCCGCTGCTCATCAATGGTTTCTCCTTTGGCGGCCAGGGACAGAAGTGCCTCCAGCGTGCGGACGGCCTTATCCACCATTTCCTCGTCACCCGTGACCTTCAGATCATCACCCCGGCTTACAATGCGTACGCCCAGCGCTTCTTCAATCCGGTGTACATTTTCATCAAAGGAGCCGAACACGGTGATCAGATCCTCTACCCGGTCGGCATTTACAATTCTTTCAACTTCCTTGCTCATTGGTTTCTCCTATCTGTTCCGGCCTGCGCGCACCGATGGACTCTAAGCAGCTGTAGTGCCCGGAAAGTACATAGGCGCTTTGGTGCAGGGCAACGGCCTCTCTTTTTGCCTGAATGGTGCCTGCAACCATCGTCTGCCGAAGGTAGGTTTCAGCAAAGGCGGTAAGCTGCGCTTCGGCATCCTGCTGGGGCAGAGTCTGTGGTGTGCAGAAGGACTGCTCCCATGTATCCAGCGCCAGGCAAACCGGCAGAACAAAGCCTCCCGGCAGTGTCAAGGGATACTCTTCATACATTCTACCACATTCCCTATCTGAAATTCCACTACCAAACCACAATTTTATCCGTTTTTTTCCGAAAATCAAGCTCCAGCGGCGAATAATTTTGCCGCCCTCCCCTTTTGTAAGCCGCTGTTCCGGCATTACAGCGGCAAAAACGCGGGAAGTATAGGCCATAACTTCCCCCTGAGCCCGCTGGGCCAGCACGGTCAGGCCGCAGTCCGTGAAGCCGGAGATCAGCACCTGTCCCTTCTGAACGGCTTGGCCGGGGACACAAACGGGTGTGCCACAGGTGGCGGTGAGACTGGCCAGAATCCCGTCCCGGCTGGCGACCAGACTGGAAACCTCACCGGACTCCGGCTCCATGGGCGTTGGAGCCGGCTTTTCCGCCACAGAAATGGTCGCTACGCAGCCCGCCGTATTGACACCGGCCCATTTGAGCTCCGGGATAGCGGAGAGCAGGGCGTTTTTGACCTGCTCGCTGCGGATGGAACGGCGGCGTACACCGAAGGATAGTCCACTTTCCTCCGCTGCCGCGACAATTTTCCGGGCGGGTACGGATGCGTTTCCCTGAACCCGGAAGAAAAATATCCGGCTCGGAACCAACAGAATCAGTGCCAGCAGCAGCGCCAGGCCGGCCAACAAAATGGGTCTGGACGCCAGGTGACGCAGATGCCAATAGAGCCCCCTCCGCCTCAGAATCCGCAGCCGTTCCCCGCGTCTGTCCGCCAGGGCGGCAGCGGTATCATAGGCTTTGCGGCGGATGCGGAAGCGCAGGGTCAGAGGGTCCTCCTGGGATATCCGGGTCAGCTCCACGCCCGCGCTCGTCAATGCGTCCAAGGCACCAGAGGGGTCGGCTGTGAGCAGCTCCAACTCCAGGAGCCCTGCCAGAGAGAGCCATGGACTCATAGGCACCTCCTGCACAGCTCCAGGGAATCTACCTGGCCGGTGATGACTAGCTGCCCCTGGGTCATGCGGGCGAGCTCCAGGCAGCGGCCCCGGATCACCAGTTCTCCGAAACTGACCCGAATGCCGATCTGCTCCCGGCTGTAGGAGGTTACCCCCCGATGATTTTCCACCAATACCTGACGGTCTCCGGTGAGCTCCGCCAGGGGCTGGCCAGGCAGGATCTCCCCTGGCAGATCCCCTGCCAGCCAGGAGAGCAGCGCTTCCCGATTCCGTTTCATGGGCTCCACCTCCTTTGCAAGAATCTATGTATGCCGTACGGGGAACTTGCATAGATTCTCCCGAGGTGAGGATATGGGGCTGCTGCTGGGATTGGGCATGCTGGGGATGATTTTGGATGGCCGGACGGCAATGCAGGGAGCCGCCGAGGGTGTGGAGCTGTGTTTGATGGCGGTAATCCCGGCACTGCTGCCGTTCCTGTGCCTGTCTATGGCGCTAACGGACAGGCTTTGGGGACGGGAGAACAGAATTTTGAAAGGTGTTGGACGGCTGCTTCGGCTGCCCGTTGGCGGAGAAGGGCTCCTGATCCCGGCGCTGCTGGGCGGATATCCTGCCGGGGCGGCCTGCATTGGCAGAGCATTCCGGCAGGGACAGCTTGCCAAAGAGGATGCGGAGATTTTGCTTGGATTTTGCAGCCTGCCGGGACCGGCCTTCCTATTTGGAATTGTTTCCCAGGCCTTTCCCTCCACGTGGGCAGTGTGGGCACTGTGGCTCCTGGTGCTGCTTGGTGCGTGGACCGCCTCCAGAATATTGCCGGGGTGCCGCGGTACGGCCACGGTTTCCGACAGTGGCAGAGCAGATGTCCTTGGGCAGGCCGGGGCTGCCATGGGGCGCATCTGTGTGCTTGTGATTCTATTTCGGGTTGGACTCCGATTTCTGAACAAATATCTCCGCTTGTCGGGCAATGGCGCTGTATTGGCGGCAGGGGTTCTGGAGCTCACCAACGGCTGCTGCGCGCTGGCCTCGGTGGAACCGGAAGCGCTCCGTTTCCTGTTCGCGGCGGGAATGCTGAGCATGGGCGGCGTGTGCGTGGCATTGCAGACGGCGCAGGTTGCCAGTGGACTCTCCATGCGATATTACTGTCTTGGTAAGGCGATTCAGACTGTGACGGCAGTGTTTTTTGGCTGGATTCTGGTATCCCATCAATGGTTTCTGGGTGTGGCAGCTCTGGCGGCTTTGATTTTCCTGACAAAACGGAAAAAGAAGGTAGCTTTTTTTGAGAAACGGGTGTATACTATCCCCAAAGATGAATCTGGGAGGAAACTATGCTTTTCCGTAAGAAAATAGAACGGGCCTGCGCCTACTGTACCCACGGCGTATCCCTGTGTGACGGCCAGGTGCTCTGCGTCAAAAAAGGGGTCCGCACCCCGGAGAGCAGCTGCCGCCGCTTCCAATATGACCCCTTCAAGCGCATCCCGGCTAAGGCAAAGGCACTGGATTTTTCCAGATATGACCAGGATGATTACTCTCTCTAAAAGTTACAAACGCGAAAACCGCCCCTGCCGGAATGCTCTGGAATTCCGGCAGGGGTTTGGCATTTATTCAGCTTTTTCGGAAATAAGCTCCAGGAATTCATCCTCTGTCAGCACCGGGATGCCCAGCTCCCGGGCCTTTCGCTCCTTGGAGCCGGCGTTCTCACCCGCCACCACAAAGCTGGTTTTCCTCGACACCGAGCCGGAGGCTTTCCCACCGAAGAGCTCGATTTTTTCCGTGGCCTCCTCCCGGGTAAACCGGCTCAAGGCACCGGTGAGCACAATGGTCTTCCCGGCAAAGCGGGTGTCCGTCACCTGGCGTGTGCTCTCAAAGTTCACACCGGCCTCCTTCAGGCGGCGGATCAGGTGCTGGGACTGGGGCTGGGCAAACCAATCGTGTATGCTTTGCGCGGTGATTTCACCGATATCCGGTACATTTACCAGGTCCTCCAGACTGGCCTCCATCAGCTTGTCCAGGCTGCCAAAGGCGGAGGCCAAACTTTTTCCTGTTTTTGCGCCCACCTGACGGATGCCAAGGGCGTAAATCAGGCGGGAAACATCCTGATCTTTGCTTGCTTCAATGGCATCCAGCAGCTTCTGTGCCGCTTTTGTCCCGGATTTCCACAGACCGGACAGCTCGTCCAGGGTCAGATAGTAGATATCTGCTGGGGAGTGAATGGCCCCCCTCTCAATCAGGCTGTCCACAATGGCGCTGCCGAGGCCCTCAATATCCATGGCATCCCGGCTGACAAAGTGGGCGATATTCCGGCTCAGCTGGGCGGGGCACTCAGCGCCGGTGCAGCGCAGGAACGCGCCGTCCCCATCCCGCTCTACAACCGCCCCGCAGACCGGGCAGGTTTTCGGCAGAAAATAGGGCTGGGCGTCCGGCGGCCGTTTGGTCAGATCGACCTCCAGAATTTCCGGGATGATCTCCCCTGCTTTGCGGATCATAACGGTGTCACCGATGCGGATATCCAGCCGGGAGATAAAATCCTGATTGTGCAGCGTGGCATTGGTTACGGTGGTGCCCGCCAGACGCACAGGACACACCACAGCCTTGGGGGTCAAAACGCCCGTGCGGCCTACCTGGATAAGGATATCCTCCACCACAGTGGGTTTGATTTCTGGTGGGTACTTGTAGGCCGCTGCCCACCGGGGAAATTTGGCGGTATTGCCCAGGCGTTCCCGAGCAGCCAGGTCATCCAGCTTAATGACCGCCCCGTCAATGTCACAGGGGAGCTTTTCACGCTCCTCGTTGATGCGGGTAACCTCTGCCTGGATGGCATCGATATCACGAAGGCATTTGTATGGGATCACCTTGAAACGGAGACTCTTCAGATATTCCAGCGTTTCTACATGGGAGTAGAAGGTCTTCCCCTCCGCCAGCTGCACATTGAATACCAGGATATCCAGTTTCCGCTTTGCGGCAATTTTCGGGTCCTTCTGCCGCAGGGAACCGGCGGCGGCATTTCTGGGATTGGCGAAGAGCTTTTCGCCGTTCTCCTCCAGCGCGGCATTCAGGGCATAAAAGGTTTTCTTGGGCATATACACCTCGCCCCGGACAATGAGCCGCGGAGGTGCGTTCTCCAGGGTCATGGGGATAGAGCGGATGGTCTTCAGGTTTTCCGTTACATCCTCGCCTACGGTGCCGTCACCGCGGGTAGCGCCCCGGACAAACTGTCCGTCCACATATTCCAGGGCTACGGACAGACCATCGATTTTTGGCTCAACGGAAAAACTGGCATCGGGGACGGCCTCCTTGGTGCGAACAAGAAAATCGGAAAGCTCCTCCATGCTGAATACGTCCTGCAAGCTCATCAGCGGAACCGGGTGGGTAACCTTTTCAAACTGGCTGACTGCCTGACCGCCCACCCGTTTGGTGGGAGAATCCGGCAGGGCGAGATCGGGGTTCGCCGCCTCCAGCTCTTCCAGCTCCCGTAGAAGACGGTCGTATTCAAAATCCGGCATGGTGGGATCGTCCAGCACATAGTACCGGTAACCTGCCTCATTCAGAAGTCTGGTCAGATCCCCTATTCTCTCTTTGGGTTCCATAGTAACCTCCTGTGTTCAAAAACGTATCCGGGACCTCTCCGACAATGATGGTCTCCGCTACAACGACCTGACTGGAAACGGAAAAGCTCTCTGTCTGCCCCAATACAAGAATACTGACATCTACGGAGAGTTCCATAATCAGCCGGTGCAGTGTCTGGTTGATGCCGGCCTGCTGAAACTGGCTGGAAAATGTGGCATCTGAATTGCGGATCGACAGTACATGGATCGGAATGCAGAAGCCCTTCCCGGCAAACAGCTCCGGGAAGATGAGACTGCCAATGGGAATACCGAGCCTGGCGGTATCCATGGACAGAATCTCCTGGTTGATCAGCTCCAGAATCTCCGTTTTCATCCGGTTGACTTCCAGAATATTGGTTTTCATTGCGGTGATCCTGCCGTTCAGGTCCTTTTCAAAATAGACAATCCGGTCATAGGCTACGCTGTCCCGGCTCAGCTGGGCGGTGAGCGCGTCGTTGGCAAGATCGGAGGTGGAATTCTTCACCTGGGTTTCGGCCAGCTCCCGCAGAAGCGGCCGGTATTTGCTCCGAAACAGCAGGAACAGCCCCAGAACCACGACAAAAACCAGCAGCAGACGAAATGAAAGCCGAATCAGGAACCGCCGCAGCTCCACCACCCCCTTTTGGCAAGGGTATGCGGGGCCAGGGCACGGTATTCCTATTTGCGTGGCTTTTACAGCTTCTTCATATGGGTCCCCGCGGCCTTGGCCATCAGCTTCTTGGTGCCGATATCGTCAAAGGCGACTTCCAGCAACGCGTCGCCCCCCATTTTGACAACGGACAGCACAAGACCCTTTCCAAAGGCAGTGTGCATGACGGTGTCGCCCTTGCTGAATTCTGGTGCGGGCGCCGCGGGTGCGGACTGGGCACGGATAGTGGAGGAAAGATAGCCGCCGCTCCTGGCGATGCGCTTTTCATAGCTTTCCAGGCGGACCTCCTGCACCTGGGGCCGGTAGCCGCCGCGCTTTACAATGCAACTCTCCGGGATCTCCTGCAGGAACCGGGAGGGCAGCGCGGAAGAGGTACGGCCATAAATCATTCGCTGACGGGCATGACTGATGGTCAGGCTCTTTTTGGCACGGGTGATGGCCACATAGCACAGCCGCCGCTCCTCTTCCATCTCTTCCCGGTCGCCAATGGCCCGCATTCCGGGGAACAGCCCGTCCTCAAAGCCTACCAGAAAGACATTTGGGAATTCCAGACCTTTTGCGGAGTGAATCGTCATCATGACTACGGCATCGTCGCCCTCATTGTACTGCTCCAGGTCTGTATAGAGAGAAATCTCCTCCAGGAAGCCGGACAGGGTGGGCTCGGCAGTGTTGGCCAGATACGACTGGATGCTGGACTTGAATTCCTTTACGTTTTCCAATCGGGTTTTGTTCTCTTCGGTGGGCTTGCTTAGAAGCATTTCCGCGTAGCCAGTGCGTATTAGCAGCTCATCGTAGAATTCCGACAGACTCATTCCGCTTTCCAGCAGTCCGGCCAGATCCTCAATCAGGGCGGAGAACTGCAGAAGCTTCTGGGCTGCTTTTTCCAGAGGGCCATAGTTATAGGGGTCGCAGACCACGTCATAGACGCTCTTCCCCTCCGCCTCGGCCAGCTTTTGCACGGTTTCGATGGTTTTGGCGCCCAGCCCTCTGGGGGGATTGTTGATAATCCGGCCCAGACGCAGGTCATCGGACCGATTATTGATGACGCAGAGATAGGACAGCATATCCTTGATTTCGGCACGCTCAAAGAAGCGGGTGCCGCCGATGACCCGGTAAGGGATGCCGTTGCGCTTCAGCGCATATTCCATGGAGTTGGACTGGGCATTTGTCCGGTACAAAATGGCGTAATCCTTAAAGTCATGGCCTTTGGATTTCGAGAGAATCTGATTGGCTACAAAGTTGCCCTCGGCGCCCTCATTCTCCGCCTCATAAACCAGAATGGGCTCGCCGGTGCCATTGGCGGTCCAAAGGTGTTTGCCCTTACGGCCTTCGTTGTGGGCGATCACAGCGTTGGCGGCATCCAGAATGGACTGGGTGGAGCGGTAGTTCTGCTCCAGACGGATGACTCTGGCACCCGGGTACTGCTCTTCAAAGCTCAGAATGTTTTCAATGGTGGCACCACGGAAGCGGTAAATGCTCTGGTCGTCATCACCTACAACGCAGATATTCCGGCTCTTCCCTGCCAGAAGCTGGGTCAGTAGGTACTGCACATGGTTGGTGTCCTGATACTCGTCCACCAGAACGTAGTGGAACTTCCGCTGGTAGTATTCCCGGACATCCGCCTCCTGCTGCAGGAGCTTTACGGTTACATAGAGGATATCGTCAAAATCCAGGGCGTTGTTGTCCTTCAGCCGCTTCTGGTAGATTCCGTAGGCTTTGGCAATCTGGACGATGCGCAGATCTGTTGCGCTGCGGCTGTCCTCCTGCATCTGCTCCGGGGAGATCAGGCGGTCCTTCTGCCGCCCGATGATGCTGAGCACATACCGGGGCGGATAGGTTTTGTCATCCAGGCCTAAGTCTCGCAGTACCTCTTTCATAAGCCGCTCAGAGTCGTTGGTATCGTAGATGGTAAAGCTGGAGGTGTAGCCCATGCGGTCGATGTAGCGCCGCAGAATCCGGCAGCAGGCGGCATGGAAAGTCATGGCCCAGATATCCTGGGCACTGTCCCCCAGCATGGCGGTGAGCCGATCCTTCAGTTCTCCCGCGGCCTTGTTGGTAAAGGTGATGGCGACCACGTTCCAGGGATTGGCAGGCTCCAGAGCGCACAGCCAGTCTGCCCGGTCCATCTGCTCCTGGGTGGGCTCCGCCGGGAGATTTTCCAGAAAGGAAACATCCTCCTCCCGCACAAAATCCGGGATTTCCTGTCCCTCAGAGCCGCGGCCGTAGCGCAGAATGTTGGCGATGCGGTTAATCAGCACTGTGGTCTTGCCGCTTCCGGCTCCGGCCAGTAAGAGCAGGGGGCCTTCTGTAGTCAGCACGGCCCCCTGCTGCATGTCATTCAAAAAGGCAAACCGTGCGGCGATGTAGTTCCGCCGGGCGGTCAAAAAGCGGGAATCCAATTGATCGTTCATAGAAGCACCTGTCATTTCTATCTCTAAAGTGGCTTCTATTTTACCGCAATCAGCAGAAAAAAGCAAGCAAAAACGACACCCTTATCCGTTCTCCGCCAGCCGATCCTTCAATAGCCCCAAGGCTTTCCGCTCGATTCGGGAGACCTGGACCTGGCTGATGCCCAGGGCTTGGGCAGTGCGCTGCTGTGTCAGACCATGGTAATACCGCAGGCCGATGACCTGCTTTTCCCGATCCGGCAAGGCTTGAACCGCCTGGCGCAGGGCAATTTTTTCGACCAGCCGCTCCTCAGACTCCGTATCCGTCAGGACACTTTCCAGGGTGAACCCCTCTTCTCCGGTTTCACGATAGATCGACTCTGTGGCGGCTGTGGCGGTTTCTGCCACAGCGATTTCCTCCGGAGCAAGTCCTGTTTCAGCGGAGAGCTCTGTCAGGGCGGGCTCCCGGCCAAGAGAAGCCGTCAAGCGGCTTCGGGCGGCTTTGATGGCGGCAGACTGCTCTTTCAGCCCCCGGGACACCTTTACCGTGCCGTCATCCCGGAGAAAGCGCCGGATTTCCCCGGCAATTTTGGGCACCGCGTAGGTGGAAAACCGGGTGCCGAAGGCTGTGTCAAAGCCCTCTACGGCTTTCAGAAAGCCAAGACAGCCCAGCTGGTACAGGTCCTCCAGCTCGGTTCCCCGCCCCTGAAACCGCCGTGCCACCGCCCAGATCAGGCCCGCGTTTTCGGTTACCAGCTGCTCACCGGCGGCGGTATCCCCACTTTTCGCCCGGGCAATCAGCTCCTCCGGGGCGCTCATTGCCGCCGCTGGAGCTTCCGGCGCATATGTACCGAGGTGCCCCGGCCCGCCACGGAGGTGATTTCCAGGGTGGTCATAAAGCTCTCCATGATGGTAAAGCCCATGCCGCTGCGCTCGGCTCCGCCGGTGGTAAAGCTGGGCCGCCGGGCCTGCTCCACATCCGGGATGCCGATACCCTTATCCTTGATGACAATGTCCAGCACATTGTCCTTGAGAATCCGGCAGCGCAGGGTGATGACACCAAGCTGGTTTGGGTAGGCGTGGACGATGCAGTTGGTGACGGCCTCCGATACGGCGGTGCGGATATCACCCAGCTCCTCCAGGGTGGGGTCCATCTGGGCGGCGAAGCAGGCCACAGCGCTGCGGGCGAAGGCCTCATTGCTGGATTTGCTGGGGAACTCCAAAATCATATAATTTCCAAATTTCATGATACAGCCTCCCGAATTTCTACAAGCTTGTCCAGGCCGGAGGCCCGAAACACCCGCATGGGCTGGGGGGAAATGCCGGTGAGCAGAAGCTTGCCCTCAATCTGGCTCATGCTGCGCAGGGCATTGATTACCACCGCAATGCCGGAGGAATCCACAAAGGTCACGTCCCGAAAATCCAGAACGCAGGTTTCCGGCATATAGGTCTCGATTTTGGCGGCAATGACCTGAATATAGGCCTTGGCGCAGTGGTGGTCGATTTCCCCGGTTAACGCGATGGTCAGTTTCCCGCCCTCCAGAAAACTGGTAAAATGCATGGTAAAATCCTCCTTTGTATGTGCTGCCTCCAGTATAGCCTCATGATAATGCGCATCCTGTCGGAATGGATGCATGGGCATAAAAAATGGAGCCTCCGCATAATGCGGAAGCTCCGAATAAGGATTGGGATTATAGATTCTTCTTCAGGGCGGCTTCGCTTTCTTCCAGGCTGGCGATCAGATCGGCGGCCTTCTTTGCCTTTTCCCGCTCGGCGTTGACCACGGCCTCGGGGGCACGGGAAACGAAATTCTCATTGGAAAGCTTTCCGTTGAGGCTGGCCAGATTTTTTCGGGCCTTTTCCAGATCCTTGCCAATGCGCTCCAGCTCCTTGGCGATATCCACCAGCTGGCCCATGGGGATATAAAGCTTGGCATCCGCTGTGGCGCAGGTTACCAGGCCGTCCAGGTTCTCCGGCTCCTTCTCCAGCATTTCCACCTGGTCGGCATAGGCCAGTCTCTGGATAAAGCCTTCCCCTTCTGTGAAGATCTGAGGCTTGGCGGTGAGCACATAGAGGGTTGCCTTCTTGGAGGGCGGCACATTCATTTCTGCCCTCCGGTTCCGAATGGCACGGATGGCGTTCATAACGGACTCCATATGGGCTTCCTCGGTCTTGAAGCTCAGGTCCTCCCGGTATTCAGGCCATTTCGCGATGATCAGAGCACTTTCCCGGGCGGGCAGGCTCTGCCAGATTTCCTCGGTGATGAAGGGCATGAAGGGATGCAGCAGCCGCAGTGTCTGATCCAGCACATATACCAGCACTTGCAGGGCTGTCTGCTTCCGGGCGGCATCCTCGCTGTACAGACGGGCCTTGGTCAGCTCGATATACCAGTCACAGTAGGTATCCCAGATGAAGTCATAGATTTTCTGAACGGCGATGCCCAGCTCATACCGGTCCATATTGTCGGTGACCTCGGAAATCAGGGTGTTCAGCTTGAACAACACCCACTTGTCCGCAATTTCCAGATTCTCCGGCAGCTGAGGGACAAAGTCCTCGCCCAGGTTCATCAGCACATACCGGGAGGCATTCCAGAGCTTATTGGCAAAATTCCGCATGGCCTCGCACCGCTCCACGTAGAAACGCATATCGTTTCCGGGAGAGTTGCTGGTGATCATGTTCATCCGCAGGGCATCGCAGCCGTATTTGTCGATCATTTCCAGGGGATCAATGCCGTTGCCCAGGGATTTGCTCATTTTCCGGCCCTTGTCGTCCCGGACCAGTCCGTGAATCAGCACGGTGTGGAAGGGCGCTTTGCCGGTGTGCTTACAGCCGGAGAAGATCATCCGGGCCACCCAGAAGAAAATAATATCATATCCGGTGACCAGGACATCTGTGGGATAAAAGTAGTCCAGGTCAGGCGTTTTTTTCGGCCAGCCCAGGGTCTCAAAGGGCCACAGCGCGGAGGAGAACCAGGTATCCAGCACATCGGGGTCCCGCTCGATGCGCTTGCTGCCGCACTGCTCGCACTGGCAGGCATCCTGACGGGATACGGTGATGTGGCCGCAGTCGGCGCAGGTCCAGGCGGGAATCTGGTGGCCCCACCACAGCTGACGGGAAATACACCAGTCGCGCACATTTTCCATCCAGTTCAGGTAGGTCTTGGTAAACCGATCCGGGACGAATCTGGTTTCGCCGTCCTTGACCACCCGGATGGCTTCCTCTGCCAAAGGCTTCATCTTAACGAACCACTGAGCGGAGATAATGGGCTCTACATCGTTGTGGCAGCGGTAGCAGGTGCCGACATTGTGGGAGTAGTCCTCCACCTTCACAAGATACCCCTGGGCATCCAGGTCGGCAACGATGGCCTTCCGAGCCTCGTAACGGTCCATACCCTCATATTTTCCGCCAAGGGCATTGACCCGGCCTTCGTCATCCAGTACCCGGATAACCTCCAGGTTGTGACGCAGACCCACTTCAAAGTCGTTGGGGTCATGGGCGGGGGTCATCTTGACGCAGCCGGTGCCGAATTCCATCTCCGCGTAGTCATCCGCCACCACGGGAATGGGCTTATTCAACAGGGGAAGGATCACGTTCTTGCCAACGATGGCCTTGTAGCGCTCATCATTGGGGTTCACACATACACCGGAGTCGCCCAGCATGGTCTCGGGCCGGGTGGTAGCAACAATGACCTCTCCCGAGCCATCCTCCAGAGGATAGCGGATGTGCCACAGGTGGCCGGGCTTGTCAACATACTCCACCTCGGCATCGCTCAGGGCGGTAACACAGTGGGGGCACCAGTTGATGATCCGGCTGCCCTTGTAGATCAGTCCCTTCTCGTACAGGGAGACGAAAACCTCCCGCACGGCCTTGGAGCAGCCCTCGTCCATGGTAAACCGGGCACGATCCCAGTCACAGCTGGCACCCAGCTTCTTCTGCTGCTCTACGATCCGGTTGCCGAACCGGTTCTTCCAGTCCCATACCCGCTCCAGGAATTTTTCCCGGCCCAGGTCATAGCGGGTCAGGCCTTCTTTGCGAAGCTCTTCCTCCACCTTGATCTGGGTGGCGATGCCGGCGTGGTCCACACCGGGAATCCAGAGGGCGTTGTAGCCCTGCATCCGCTTGAAACGGATGATGCTGTCCTGCAGGGTCGCGTCCATGGCGTGGCCCATGTGCAGCTGGCCGGTGACATTGGGGGGCGGCATGACGATGGTAAAGGGCTTTTTATGCTCGTCCCGCTCCGCGTGGAAGTAGCCGCCCTCCTGCCACATTTTGTAGATTTCCGCCTCAACGGTCTGGGGCTCATAGACCTTGTTCATTTCTTTTGCCATTTTTATCTCCTTTCCATGAAAAAACGCCCTGGGCGAAAACACCCAGGGCGAAAAAGCTTTCCGCGGTACCACCTGAATTTCCGGTTTTCCGGACACTCTTGCGCTGTAACGGGCTGACCCGTACTGCCCTACTCTCCTTCTGGCAGTCCGCTCCCGGGCGACCATCCCAAGTTCCGCTGTGCGCTTGCACCACAGTGCGCACTCTCTGAAAGCCGGAAATCAAGGGAACCTCCCGTTCCACGCGTTTATATTTGCAACATATTCTACCCAAGAAGGCCGGGATTGTCAAGGGCTTTTCACGCTTTTTCTTGACGGATACCGGATTCCTGGATATAATACATTCAGTCTGACGATTTTGGAGTGTATATGCAATGATCAAGCTATCACTGGTGGTTCCGTGCTATAACGAGGGGGAAAATGTGATTCCCTTCCATGAGGCGGCGCTGGCAGCCTTTCGGAACTGTGGGTATGAGATCGAGATCGTCTATATTGACGACGGAAGCCGGGACGCAACGCTGCACAATCTGAAAAAAATCTATGCCCGGAAGGACTGCCCGGTGAAAATCATTTCTTTCTCCCGAAACTTCGGCAAGGAGGCCGGAATTTATGCCGGGCTGCAACACGCCTCCGGGGATTATATCAGTCTGATTGACGCGGATTTGCAGCAGAGGCCGGAGATTGTAAGGGATATGGTGAAGATACTGGAGGAGCAGCCGGAATACGACATTGTGGCGGCCTACCAGGATCGGCGCAGTGAGGGAAAAGTACTGTCCTTTTTCAAAAAAAGCTTTTATACGGTAATCAACAAGCTTTCTAAGGTGCCTCTGCAGCCGGACGCCAGTGATTTCCGTACCTTCCGCCGCAGCGTCCGGGACAGCATCCTGGAGCTGGGTGAGTATCATCGGTTCTCGAAGGGCATTTTTGCCTGGGTTGGTTATGCAACCTGCTTCATCCCTTATACGGCCTGTGCCAGAGCCAACGGCACCACAAAGTGGAACTTCTGGAAGCTGCTGAATTATGCTATTGAAGGAATCATTGGCTTCTCTACCGCCCCCCTGCGGCTGGCAACCATCTGCGGAACCATCAGCGGTGTGGCGGCCATCATCTATCTGCTCTGCGTGATCATCGAAAAACTGACCCGGGGAATCGCGGTGCCGGGGTATGCTACCATCATTGTACTGCTCCTGCTTTTTTCCAGCATCCAGCTGTTCTGTATCGGCATTATCGGGGAATATGTAGGCCGAAGCTTTGAGCAGAGCAAGCGCAGACCAATTTATATCGCGAAAGAGATTATCGGAGAACAGAGAGAAAACACATAAGCAAGGGAGAGGGCGGCCGCGGGCCGCCCTCTTTGCATATCCGTTTTGAAATTCCATATCCTAATCCTATCGGAGGGATGGGGATGAAGAAATGGAAGGTATACGCATTCTGGATTCTGCTGTGTGAGGCGATTGGCGCTCTGGCGGGGTGGTTGGCAAAAGATGGAATTCGGGCTTATCAGGCGGGACCTAAGCCTGTGCTGTCGCCGCCGGGGGCAGTTTTTGGCATCGTATGGGGGCTGCTCTATCTTCTGATGGGCTATGCGGGAGGCCGGGTTACGCTGCGCCCTGCGGATACTGCCAGAAACCGAGGGTTAAATCTGCTGGTTGTACAGCTGGCGGTGAATTTCTGCTGGCCCCTTCTCTTTTTCAATATGAAGAGCTATGCCTTTGCCCTTCTCTGGCTGCTGCTTTTGCTGGGGCTGGTATTCTGGATGGTATTGGAATTTTCCAGGACGGACAAAAAAGCAGCCTGGAGTCAGGTTCCCTATCTGCTGTGGCTGTGCTTTGCGGTGGTATTGAATGATCTTGCACTGCGTCTGTGACCCCAAAATATTTTGGTAAAAGAAAATTGCCCACAGCGGCGGCTGGATTTCAGTCACTACTGTGGGCAATTTTGATCCAAGGCATTACAATTCTCTATTTTTCTGCCCAATATCGGGTTCGCTGTATCAGAGCGTATTCTGGCAGAAAAGCAACGTAAAAATTGAAAAAGGCGCAAGAACTTAGAACGCCTGTGGGCTTAGTTGTTTTCTTTTTCTTCCCAGGTTCGCTCGCTGATAATATACCTGGGGCGGTGCTTGGTTTCCATATAGATTTTACCAACATACTCCCCAATCACGCCCAGGCAGATCAGCTGAACGCCGCCCATAAAGCAGACGATGCAGACGGTGGAGGCCCAGCCGCTTACAGTGGTGCCGACCAGATGGGCGATCAAGGCCCAGATTACGCCGATAAAACTCGCCAGGGAGACGATGCAGCCGAAGCCGGTGATCAACCGGATAGGCTTGACAGAAAGGCTGGTGATGCCGTCAAAAGCCAGAGCCAGCATCTTTTTCAGAGGGTAATGGCTCTCCCCCGCAATACGCTCGGCCCGTGCGTAGTACACGCTGGTGCTCTTGAAGCCCACCAGTGGGAACATTCCCCGAAGGAAAATGTTCACCTCCTTGAAATTGGAGAACTCCTTCAGAACCCGGCTGCTGACCAGACGGTAGTCCGCGTGGTTAAAGACTATTTCGGCTCCCATCCAGTTCATGAGCTTGTAGAAGCCCTCGGCAGTAAAACGTTTGAAGAAGGTGTCCGTATCCCGCTTGTTTCGGACGCCATAGACGATCTCGCAGCCGTCTAAGTAGGCATCCACCATTTCGTCCATGGCATTGATATCATCCTGCCCGTCGCAGTCGATGGAGATGGTGATGTCGCAGCGGTCCTTGGCTTCCATCAGTCCTGCCAGGACGGCATTCTGGTGGCCCCGGTTCCGACTCTGACAGATGCCGATATAATGGGGATCGGAGGCGGCCAGATCCCGGATAATCTGCCAGGTGGTGTCCTTGGAGCCGTCATTGACGAAGAGCACCCGGCTGTCCGAAGAGATTTTTCCCGCGGCGGAAAGATCCTGAATTTTCTTCAGGAACATGGGGGCGGTTATGGGCAGAACCTTTTCCTCGTTGTAGCAGGGAATGACGATATAGAGAATGGGCTGCATGAAAATGCTCCTTTCAATTTCAGATGGTCAAGACGCATTCGGAGATACATAGACATCCGCACAATTGTATTCCAGGTGATCATAGCCCCGGAGCTGGATCTGCTCCCAGAGCCAGCCGGAAAGCGCGTTTTCGTTCGGGGTGGGAGAATCCGGATAGTTCCCGATTTCAGGGCGCAGCACAACTACAATGGAAGGAATGGAATCTGGGTGGAGGCTGTAATAGCTCTCGAGGCGGGGGCTGTCTAGGGCTGTTCTCCAGGCCGTTGGAGCGCCGCAGGGAAAATCGCAGGCCAGATATCCCCATGGGAGAAGCTTCGTGAAAAAGACAGTGTTCTCTTTCCCACAGCGTCCGTTCAGCTCCTCCAGCATATTCAGAATTTCTTCGTATTGCCGGTTGTGCTCCTGGGTGGTGTGGAGTCCCTTGGCGGGCCCACGGCCCATGGTTGCCGTAAGCGTATTCAACGCCCCGTCACGGAAGACAAAGCTGATGCGGCTGTAAAAGGTCAAACACAGAGCGGCACAGGTCAGCAGAAGAACCGCGGATTTCAGAAGCTTCACCGGCTGGGGCAGCGCCGAAAACTGCAATAAGAGCCCGATGGCATAAACGGGAAGGCCCGCTGTAAAGGCGATGGACTCTGTGTTGGAGCTCAGAGCCATAGAGAGCCCCATTGTCATACCGAGCAGCCGCAGCAGAAGCGCGGGAACATCGATTTCCCGGCGGACCCAGCACAGCAGCAGCCCAGGAAGGCAGAAGATGACCAGCGTATAGGCGGCGTAACCCGTCTCCGCGTCGTAATAGCGCCAGAAGGAGACCGCGGCACCTGCCAGCGCAAGTAGCAGCCCAGGGATGCTCCCCCAGGCTTTTGGCAAAAATCGGACGCCGAGGAGAAGCACAAGGGCACTGAAAATTGCCAGCTTGATTTCATAGTGATAGCGAAGCTTTACGTCCAAAACAGCGGCCCGCAGGTTTGCCAGCGGCCCGCCAACATGCTCCGGGTCCGTAAGAATCTGGGATAGAGACGAAAAAACCGCTGCAAGGTCTTTCGGAAGGAAGCATAAGAGGAACCACACGGCGGTCAGGCAGATGCCGCCAAAGCACCATGCTGCCCCTTCCCTGCCGGGCTTGAAAAACAGAGCTGCCAGAAGGCCGATCACCGCAAATGGCGCAAAATAGGGCACACACAGCACGGCTGCCGCGAGACACATGCCGCCCAGGACATACAGCAGCCAGCGGCTCCGGCCCGGATGCTCCCAGCCGCGAAGCAGCAAGCAGAACGCGGCGACGCAGAACAGCACAAACAGATTGTAATAGCTGAGGCCCCAGATATTCCCGCGGGAATAGCTCAAAACCAGCAGCGCGCCAAGAAAGGACCAGAGTGCCCCCCATCGGCGGCAAAGGGTGAAAAACAGGAGCAGGCTGCAAGCCAGCGCGGCGGCGGTATAAACACACCGGGCAAAGAGATAGATGCCCTCTGTGCCGAAAAAGGCATGATACAGGCTCAAAATGGGATAAAACAGCGCGGAATAAAACTGTACCGGGTGCCACTCATCCAAAATCAGCTGCTGCCCCTGCCAGAGCCGCTGGGCAAAGGTCAAATAAAAGCTCTCGTCAGACCAGCAAAAGCCGTACAGCCCCCGCACTGCCAGCACAATTCCGAATGCCGCCAGTACCAGCGAATAAAAAAGCCGCTGCTTCTCCTCTTCTTTCAAAACATATCCTCCGAAAACATTTTCTCTGATTATACACCACGATTTCGGATTATTCAACCCAAAGAATCCGGTCTTCCAAATGTTTGTACAGTCCTCTCCTTTTGACAGTTGACAGAATGCTGGCAATCTTATACAATTGACGCAGAAAGAATAGGCTCGGACTCTGGGATTTTGACGGGCCGCTTGAGAGGAGCTACCATCATGTATCGAATTCTGGAACTGAATCCCCAATTGAAGGACTTCGCTGGAGATATTGATCTGCGGATGCGTCTTTATCAGGACACGCAAAACAGAATCCTTTCCAAGGGCCAGAGCCTGAAGGAATTTGCCAATGCCTATGAATACTTCGGTTTCCACCATGTGCCCGGGGGCTGGTACTATCGGGAGTGGGCCCCCAGCGCCTACCAGCTGTACCTGACCGGCGAATTCAATAATTGGGACCCCACCTCCCATCCCCTGACCAGCATTGGCAACGGCAACTGGGAGCTGTACCTGCCCGGAGACGATGCTCTGTGGGAGGGCTGCAAGGTGAAAACCGTAGTGGATGCCTTCATGCAGCGCACCTGGCACATCCCCCTCTACGCCCGCAGAGTTGTACAGGAAAAGGACAGCGTGGAGTGGTCTGCGGAGGTTACGGATGACCAGAAGCAGTTCCCCTGGACGGATCGGAATTTCCGCCGGGAGGATTCCCTGTACATTTACGAGGCCCATGTGGGTATGGCCCAGGAGGAGGGCAAGATCGGCACCTACCGGGAGTTCGCGGATAAGATTCTGCCCAGAATCAAGCACTCCGGCTACAACACCGTGCAGCTGATGGCCATTATGGAGCACCCCTACTATGGCAGCTTCGGCTATCAGGTGGCCAATTTTTATGCCGCCTCCAGCTGGTTCGGTGGACCGGAGGACCTGAAGTATCTGGTGAACAAGGCCCATGAAATGGGGATCTGCGTGCTGCTGGATGTGGTGCACTCCCATGCCGTGAAGAACACCACAGAAGGCATCAATATGTTTGACGGCACGACCTGGCAGTTTTTCCATGACGGCCCGAAGGGGGATCATCCTGCCTGGGATACCAAGTGCTTTGACTACGGCAAGACCGGCGTGATTCATTTCCTGCTGAGCAATCTGAAGTTCTGGATGACGGAGTACCATTTTGACGGCTTCCGGTTTGACGGCGTGACCTCCATGCTCTATCACGACCATGGCTTGGGCACGGACTTCAACAGCAATGACAAATATTTTTCCTACAACACCCACACGGAGGCCATCACCTATTTGCAGCTGGCAAACCAGCTGATCCGCCAGGTGAATCCTATGGCGGTGACCATTGCGGAGGATATGTCCGGGATGCCCGGCATGTGCCTGCCCATTGCGGATGGCGGCATTGGCTTTGATTATCGGCTGGGAATGGGCCTGCCGGATATGTGGGTCCGCACGGTCCGGGACAAGCGGGATGAAGACTGGGATATCTTCAATATGTGGTGCTGTATGTGTATGCGCCGCCCTGGCGAGAATACGGTTGCCTATGTGGAGAGCCATGACCAGGCGCTGGTTGGAGATAAGACGCTGATTTTCCGGCTGGCGGACGCGGCCATGTATACCGATATGGACAAGGCCACCCACAATCCCGTGATTGATCGGGCGATTGCCCTGCATAAGATGGCGCGGCTGTTCACCCTGGGCGGCGGCGGTGAGGCCTATCTGAACTTTATGGGCAATGAATTCGGCCACCCGGAGTGGATTGATTTCCCCAGAGAGGGCAACGGCTGGAGCTTCCATTACTGCCGCCGGCAGTGGAGCCTGCGTGACAACGGGTATCTGAAATACCAATGGCTGGGAGAATTTGACCAGGATATGATCGAGCTGGCAAAGAGCGCAGATCTCTTTAAAATGCGCTTCGGTGATCTGCGGCTCAATGACAGTGAAAAGAAAATTCTGGTCTTCTACCGTCAGGGGCTCATGTTTGCGTTTAATTTTCATCCTACCAAGTCCTTTGCGGATGTGAAGGTGTCCCTGCCCCATATTGCGGACTATGAGATTGCTTTGAATTCTGATGATCCCAAGTATGGCGGAAATGGCCTGATTACCAAGAAGACATACCCCGCAAACGTGGACAAAAAGGGAAATTCCACAATCTCCCTGTATCTGCCTGCCCGCACCGCTGTGGTGCTTCGGGAGGGAAAGATTCGGGTGCTCCCCCCTGCCCCGAAGAAAAAAGGAAACAAAAAGTAATAAACGCCGCCGCCTGTGCAATCCAGGCGGCGGCAATTTTTATGGAAAATTAATAGAACAACAGATCGGAATATGTGGGATAGGGCCAATAGGCTTTGGCTGTGTTCTGCTCCAGGGTATCGGCCTGGCGGCGGAGCTCTGTCATCAGAGGAACGATGACACTGTGGCAGTGATCCGCGGCGGCCTCCTCGTCAGAGGGAATCCGGTTCAGCGCATCTTTCAGGCGTTCTACCGTGTCATAGGCAGTATCACAGGCAGTGGAGAGCTTCTGAATCAGGGCCATTTCACCCCGGCAGGAGACGCCCAGGCTCTTTTTGGAGGCCACACCGCCGCAGAGCGCATCAGTATAGCCCATGGCGGCCGGGAGAATCTGCTGTACAGCCATATCTACCATGGTTCTGGCCTCAATATTGACTTTTTTCCGGTAATCGTCCAGATAAATGGCGTGGCGGGCCCGGAATTCGGTCTCGGTAAAGACCCCGTGGCGAGTTACCAGATCAATGTTCTTCGGCAGCAGATAGGCCCGCATGGCTTCGGCAGTGGATGGAAGGTTGCTCAGGCCCCGGCGGGCTGCCTCCTGCTTCCATTCTTCGGAATAGCCGTTGCCGTCGAAGATGATGCGCTGATGGTCCGTCAGCGCGTTGCAGACCAGCTTTTGCAGGGTTCCCTCAAAATCCTCGGCTTTTTCCAGCTCGTCAGCGAAGCGGCCCAGCTCCTCCGCCATAATGGTGTTCAGCGCGATATTGGGGCCCGCGATGGACTGGGAAGAGCCCAGCATCCGCAGCTCAAATTTGTTGCCGGTAAACGCCAGCGGGCTGGTGCGGTTCCGATCTGTGGTGTCCTTCGGAATGGCGGGCATCACATCTACGCCGATGCGCAGCAGGCTCTTTTCCGGCTCCGTGTAGTTGGTGCCGTCAATGATGGATTTTACAACGGCATTCAGTTCATCTCCCAGGAAGATCGAGACGATGGCGGGAGGCGCTTCGTTGGCACCCAGGCGGGTATCATTGCTGGCAGAGGCGACAGTGCAGCGCAGGAACTCCTGGTATTCGTCAATGCCCTGAATGAAGGCTGCCAGGAACACCAAAAACTGCGCGTTCTGCCGGGGCGTTTTGCCGGGGCTGAAAAGATTGCGGCCCGTATCCGTGGACAGAGACCAGTTGTTGTGTTTGCCGCTGCCATTGACTCCGGCAAAGGGCTTTTCGTGGAGCAGGCACACCAGGTTATGCTTGGCGGCGCATTTCTTCATGGTACGCATGATGAGCTGGTTGTCATCACAGGCCTTGTTGGCATCGGTATAGATGGGGGCCAGCTCATGCTGACAGGGGGCACCCTCGTTGTGCTTGGTTTTGGAGAGAATGCCCAGCCGCCAGAGCTGTTCGTCCAGATCCTGCATGAATTCGGAAACCCGGGTCCGGATGGCGGCAAAATAGTGATCGTCCAGTTCCTGACCCTTGGGGGCAGGCGCGCCGAAAAGGGTCCGGCCCGTCAGGCGCAGATCCTCCCGCTGGGCGTAGAGGTCCTTCGGCAGCAGAAAATACTCCTGCTCCGCGCCGACACAGGTAATGATCCGCCGGGTTTTCGTATCGCCAAAGAGCCGCAGAATGCGGATTGCCTCCCGGGAGACCTCCTCCAGAGAGCGGAGCAGCGGCGTTTTCTTATCCAGCGAGTCCCCGGTATAGGAGAAGAACATGGTGGGGATGTACAGGCTGCCGTCCTTGACAAAGGCGCAGGCAGTGGGGTCCCAGGCTGTGTAGCCTCTGGCCTCAAAGGTTGCCCGCAGGCCGCCGGAGGGGAAAGAACTGGCATCCGGCTCGCCACGGACCAGCTCCTTGCCGGAGAATTCCATAATTACCCGGCCATCGCCGGTGGGAGAGATAAAGCTGTCGTGCTTTTCGGCGGTAATACCCGTCATGGGCTGGAACCAGTGGGTATAGTGGGTAGCGCCTTTCTCCAGAGCCCAGATTTTCATGGCCTCGGCAATTTCATTTGCCACATCCAGCGGCAGTGTGGAGCCTGTCTGGATGCAGTTTTCCCAGGCACGGTAAACCTCTACCGGCAGACGCTGCTTCATTACCGCCTCATTGAAGACATCGCTGCCAAAAATCTCGGGGACATTCAAAGTTTCAGCCATGATTACGGAACATTCCTTTCAAATATGAATGGGAAACACTTCTATGCTGATTTTATGACAGTGCGGAAGAAAAAGCAAGGTATGAATCTGTCCAAAATAGACGTATTTCCATTCCTTTCTTTGTGAAAGACGCCCGAAGGCATTCTGCACGCCCTACCGGGAAGCGGACTGCCTTTCCCCTTCCTGCATCTGAATTCTTGCTTTCCTGGCGGCCTTTAAGAGGCTGCTCAGGTCGGCTGCCAGATATTTGCGAATCAGCTCGGAGCCGCGGAGACGGGCAATGTAGTTGACCAGACTCTTGGGCTGGAGAATGTCATCGGTCACCTCCACATCCCCGGAGGTCAGAAGATCGTAGAGCATATTCACCATTCGTACCCGGTCTTCCATTTCCATGCCCAAGAGCCAATTCTCAATGGTCAGCTGCAAAAAGAGGCTGCTTTGGGTCAGCGCCTCCATCCGGGTCAGGCTGGTGCCGCAGAGCTCCCAGCTGAAGGGATCGTGCTGCATAATGCCGGTTTCGCTGCTTTGGATGATGGTTATAGGCTCGGCACGGTAGAGAATCATGCCGATAATGGAGCCCTGGGGCACGTAGGTTCTGATTTTGGATAAAATGGCCTGATAGCCTGGATTTTGCAGAAATTCTTTGGAAAAACCAGGGCCGTCCTGGTTGTAGATTTCCAGCACCCGGTTTCGGATCACCGGCGCGCTCTGGGATACGGCGAAGACGGCAACATTTCCACCCTTGGAGTGGCCGCTGACCCGGACAGGGCCGCTGCGGACCATCAGCACATCCTGGAGGTACTGCTTTGCCAGCGCTTGGGATGGGATCACCGGACGGAAAGACATACTCAAGTCCTCTTTCCAGCCGACCAGCGTATTATCCGTTCCTCGGAAGGAGATAAACAGACTGCCGTCATCCAACAGAAAGGTGATGCCCGCAAATTGGGTATCCCGTTCCACAATGAATTTCTTCCGGTAGTCTGCCACCAGGACGCTGCCAAAGCGGGTGCTCTCCCCTGCCAGCTTCAGAAGGTCCAGATCGTGGGCGCCCCGCACATAGTCCGGCGGCTCTGGGTAGGAGAAAAATTCCTGAACCGCCAAACGCAGATCAGCAGGCTCTTCGGGATGCTCCTCTACAGTACCGCGGAAGGGAATGTAGCTCAGGGTGGAAAATATCAAAGCATCGATTTCGTTTGGCGGCGAGACAGAAAAGGGCAGATCACCCCGCCAGCGAATATAGTCCATCATATCAGCCATAGAGAGGCCTCCCTTTCGTTTTTTATCAGTATAGCATCTGATTTTGGAGAATTCAAGGTTGACAAGGAGAAACAGGAAAACTACAATAATGCCTATATACAAAGGAGGAATTGTCCATGCAAACAAACATCACAAGAGAGCAGGCCCTGGCACTGCTGCGGAAATATAACCAGGAGCCCTTCCATATCCTGCATGGTCTGACCGTGGAGGGCACCATGCGGTATTATGCCCGGGAAATGGGCGAAAATGAAGATTTCTGGGGCCTGGTAGGGCTGCTGCACGATGTGGACTTTGAAAAGTACCCGGAGCAGCACTGTCTGAAGGCGCCGGAGCTGCTGGCGGAAATCCATGCCGAGCCGGAATTTGTACATGCGGTCTGCTCCCATGGCTATGGAATCTGCTGTGATGTAGAGCCAGAGCTGCCTATGGAGAAAGTCTTGTTTGCTGCCGATGAGCTGACAGGGCTGATCGGCGCCGCGGCTCGGATGCGCCCCAGCAAAAGCGTGATGGATATGGAGGTCTCCAGCCTGAAGAAGAAATTTAAGGACAAGAAGTTTGCCGCCGGCTGCTCCAGAGAGGTCATTACCCAGGGCGCGGAGCGTCTGGGCTGGACGGTGGAAGAGCTGATGGAGAAAACTATTCTGGCCATGCGCAGCTGTGAGGAAAGCGTCAACAAGGAATACACGGCGCTTTGCGGGGAATAAAAATTCAGGAGCGGCAGTTTTTGCCGCTCCAAATTTATAGGAATGTTACCTTGCTGCTGTCGGCAAAGGTTCTGGGTGTCACGATGGAATCGAACTGGACAATCAGCCCTTGCCCGTCCCGGGGAATGCCGATGACGCTTCCCTGGCCGAACACAGGGTGACTCACCCGCTTGCCGATGATATCTGCGGGCACGGCGGTCTGTGTGCCTGTATCCTCGGTTTCCCGAATCCTTTCCTGGGTTTTCTCCTCCAGGCCCGGCTCCAGGGGAACGGCGTAGTCCACGTTTTTCTTTTCAGCATTGAAGAGGAACCGGCTTGGATAGCGGAATGCGCCGTCATAGCCGATTCCGGCGGCATCGGACAGAAAGAGACGATCCCGGGCACGGGTAAAGGCCACATAGCACAGCCGCCGCTCCTCCTCCAGCTTTTCCCGGGTGTTGGCCCGTTTCCCCGGGAAAATCCCCTCCGACAGTCCGCAGAGAAATACCACGGGGAATTCCAGCCCCTTGGCGGAGTGAATGGTCATCAGCTTTACGGCCTGGGCCTTTTCACCCGTATCCATATTGGTAAAGAGGGCCGCATGATCCAGGTAGTTGCCCAGAGTGACGGTCTCCCCTGCTTTCCGGGTAAAATCAAAGATTGCCTGCTTCAATTCTGCCAGATTGTCCAGCCGTTCCTCCTCCCCTGCTGTGCGCAGGGCGTTTTCATAGCCGCTGTCGTGGAGCACCCCCGCCAGCAGGTCGGTCAGATCCATGGCTTCGTAAATTGCCCGATACTTTTCAATCAGACGGGCGTAGTCCTGGGCATGGCTCCTGCGGAAGGAATCCGTATCCAGGTTAGCAAGCAGTGCGTCATAGAGGGTGCCGCCGTGCTGGGCAGCGTAGGCCTTCAGCGCGGCAATGCGGGTGCGGCCAATGCCCCGCCGGGGCTCATTGACGGTGCGCAGGAAGCTGATATCGTCCGGGTGGTAGATCATGCGCAGATAGCTGAGCACATCCTTGATCTCCTTGCGCTTGTAGAATTCCACGCCGGAATAGAGAATATAGGGAATCTTATTCTTGATCAGAGATTCTTCCAACGCGCGGGACACATAGTGGGCCCGGTAGAGCACGGCCATATCCGTATAGGGTACGGAATCCTCGCATTCATGGAGTGCACGCATATTGGCTGTGATCCAGTCCGCTTCCAAAGCGCTGGTTTTGGCGTGGAAGTACAGGGGCTTCCGGGTACCGGGGCGGACGGCGGTGAGCTGCTTTTTCAGCCGTTCTCGATTCTTGTCGATCAGGGCATTGGAGGCTGCCAGAATTTCCGGGGCGGAACGATAGTTTTCGTTTAAGTAAATGGTCTTAGCACCGGGATGGCGGCTGGGAAATTCCAGAATGAATTTTACATCCGCACCCCGCCAGGTATAGATGGTCTGATCCGGGTCTCCCACGACGAAGAGGTTTTTGTGGTAGCCGGACAGAATATCCGCAAGGGAATACTGGTCCTTGTCGATGTCCTGAAATTCGTCCACCATGACGTATTCCAGCCGCTGCTGCCATTTTTCCCGGGCCTCCCGGCTGGTGTTCAGCACATACAGTGCAAAATACACTAGATCGTCAAAATCCAGGGCGAAGCACTTCCGCTGTTCGTAGAAATAGCGGTAAAGAATCTTATCCTTCAGGGTGGAGGCGCTTTGGGTCAGCTCCAGCAGGTGATTCATGTCCGGGTCGATGAGGGTTTTGACGTATCCCCGGCCGCCCTTGCGCCAGCCGATGTGGTCAATTGCCTCCTGAATGGTGATATCCCGCCCGGTAATGCCCAAATCCTCGAACACTGTGGAGAGCATGGCCTTTTTGTCTTCTTCATCCATGACGAGAAAGGTTTTGGGATAGCCGATCACATGGCAGTCTTCCTTCAAAAGGCTGACGCAGAAGCCGTGGAAGGTGGTAATCCGCGCCAGATCCTGGTCCGGCAGCAGCTGGCGGATTCGCTTTTTCATTTCCGCGGCGGCCTTGTTGGTGAAGGTTACGCACAGAATGTTGGCCGTGGAGATGCCCAGCACATCTACAAGGTACAGATATCGGGCAGTCAGCGTTTTCGTCTTCCCGGACCCGGCACCCGCCACGACCCGGATGAACCCTTCTGTGGTGGTGGCCGCTTCCCGCTGGGCGGGATTTAATTGAGAGAGATAATCCATGGGAATGCCTCCAAGATCCGGTTTTGCTCCCCGCCGAAAGGGAGCGACCCGTTTTCGGGGAGTGTTTCGACCAGTATAAAACAAATTATCGCAAATGTCTACTGTCTTTTCTGTGTATACAAACATTCGTCAAAGAAAAACAAAATTTTGAAACCCTATTGCAATTTGTGCTTTCCGGTGGTATAATCGTGTCGATCCCATTTTTGGAGGAATAATTCATGTTCAACCTGTTCGCAACCAGCTTTTATTACTACTATTACTTTTTTACCCGAAAAAAGTAATAGAAATTTGTGCTGCGATTCTTTTGGGATCGAAAAATGGAAAGCTTAGCGCCGCACGAATTTCCGTGCGGCGCTTATTTTTTGCAAGGAGCGGAGAAAAATGATTGCGATTTTGAAAAACGGCACCACCCAGGAGCAGAAAGACCATTTGATTTCCTGGCTGAAAAAGCAAAATCTGGATGTCCATGTATCGGAGGGCTCCCAGGTAACCATCTTGGGCCTGGTGGGTGACACCAGCCGGGTGGATATGGAGCTCTTAAGCAGCTTGGATATGGTAGAGTCTGTGAAGCGGGTGACGGAGCCCTTCAAGCAGGCAAACCGGAAGTTCCACCCCAAGGATACCATTGTAAAGGTGGGTTCCGCCCGAATCGGCGGCGGGTATTTTGCCATGATCGCCGGCCCCTGTTCCGTTGAATCCGAGGAACAGATTGTAGGCATTGCCAAGGCTGTGAAGGAAAGCGGCGCGACGCTGCTTCGGGGCGGCGCTTTCAAGCCCCGCACTTCTCCCTATGCCTTCCAGGGTATGGGTGCGGAAGGCCTGCGGCTGCTGGAAACCGCCAAGCAGGAGACCGGACTTCCCATCGTCACAGAGATTATGAACATCAATACGCTGGATCTTTTTGACAATGTGGATGTGATTCAGGTTGGAGCCCGGAATATGCAAAACTTTGACCTCCTGAAGGAGCTGGGGCGCACAAGGAAGCCCATTCTCCTGAAACGGGGGCTGGCCAATACCCTGCAAGAGCTGCTGATGAGTGCCGAATACATTATGAGCGAGGGTAACGAAAACGTGATTCTGTGTGAGCGCGGCATCCGAACCTTTGAGACCTACACCCGCAACACCATGGATTTGTCCGCAATCCCGGTGCTCCACGAGCTGTCCCATCTGCCTGTTGTGGCAGACCCCAGCCACGCCACCGGAAAATCCCGCTTGGTATCTGCTATGTCCTGCGCCGCTGTGGCAGCGGGGGCGGACGGCCTGATGATTGAGGTCCACAACAATCCGGAAAAAGCCCTGTGCGACGGAGCACAGTCTCTGACCCCCGCGCAGTTTGACGAGGTCAGCCGGAAGGTGAAGGCCATCCGGGAGGTGCTGGTATGACGGTCGGTATTCTGGGCCTGGGCCTGATCGGCGGCTCCATGGCCAGAGCTTATGCCCTGGCGGGACACACGGTGCTAGCGAAGGAAACGGATGAAAGCACGCTGTCCTTTGCCATGCTGTCCGGTGCGGTTCATGGGGTGCTGGAGCCGGAAACCATCCCGAAGTGTGATCTGATCCTGCTGGCAATCTACCCAGGCGGCAGCGCCGGGTGGCTGGAGGAAAATGGGCGATACGTTCGCAGGGATACCTTGGTGTTGGATCTATGCGGGATCAAGCAGGAGGTCTGCTATCGGTGTTTCCCGGTTGCGGAGCGTTACGGATTTACCTTTGTGGGCGGCCATCCCATGGCGGGTTCCCATTTTTCTGGCTTTAAGTACAGCCGGGCAGACCTGTATAAGGGTGCACCTATGGTGCTGGTGCCCCCCAGATATGATGATATTGAGCTCTTGCAGCGGGTGAAGGATGCTCTGGCACCCTGCGGCTTTGGAATGTTCTCCGTCACCAGTGCGGAGGCCCACGATCAGATGATCGCCTTTACCTCCCAGATGCCCCATGTGCTGAGCAATGCTTTTATCAAGTCCCCTACGGCCAAAAGACACAAGGGTTTCTCTGCCGGGAGCTACAAAGATTTAACGCGGGTCGCCTGGCTCAATGCCCCGATGTGGAGCGAGCTCTTCCTGGAGAATCGAGAGAATCTGCTCTTTGAGCTGAAAACCTATATTGACAGCCTGACAGCTTACCGGGATGCCCTGGAAAACCGGGATGAAAAAAAGCTGACGGCTTTGCTGGAGGAAGGCAAACGGGCGAAGGAGGAAGTGGACGGATGAGAACTGTAACCGTAGAGGCATCCAGAACCTATGAGATTCTGATTGGTCAAGGGCTGCTGGAGCAGCTGGGAAGCCGGGTCAAGGACCTGGGGAAAATTCAGACTGTGTGTCTGGTCAGTGAAAGCAACGTCTATCCCCTCTTTGGAGCCCAGGCGAAAAAAAGTCTGAAGGACGCTGGGCTCCAGGTTCTGTCCTTCGTCTTCCCGGCGGGTGAGGAGAGCAAGTGCGCGGATACCTATTTGAAGCTCCTGAACTTCCTGGCGGAGCAGCATCTGACCCGGACGGATGCGCTGGTTGCCCTGGGCGGCGGCGTGGTCGGCGATCTGACAGGCTTTGCTGCCGCCACCTATCAGCGGGGCATCCGGTTTATCCAGGTACCCACTACCCTGCTGGCGGCAGTGGATTCCTCCGTTGGCGGCAAAACCGCCATTGATCTTCCTGCAGGCAAAAATATGGTCGGTGCGTTCTGGCAGCCCAGCCTGGTGCTTTGCGATACGGACACGCTGAACAGCCTTCCGGAGGACATTTTCCGGGACGGCTGTGCGGAGGTGCTGAAATACGGCGTGATCTTTGACCGGGCTTTCTTTGACTCCCTGGCGGAAACCGGAATGGACTTTGACCGGGAAGCGGTGATTGAGCGCTGTGCAATCCTGAAACGGGATGTGGTTGACCAGGATGAATTCGACACCGGGGCTCGGAAAAAGCTGAATCTCGGCCATACCTTTGGCCATGGCGTGGAAGCGAGAAGTCATTTTTCCCTGTCGCATGGGAAATCTGTGGCCATCGGCCTGGCGTTGATTGCCAGGGCCGCGGTGCAAAAAGGCTGCCTGCCCCAGGCGGACTGCGAGAAAATCGAAAGAACGCTGCGGGAATACGGCCTGCCCACCCACACGGATTTCTCCCCGGAAGAGATTGCGGAGGTGGCGCTGTCCGATAAGAAGCGCACCGGCGGCACGCTGGAGCTGATTGTCCCGGAGGCGATTGGCCGCTGTGCCATTACACCGGTACCGGTAGAGCAGGTGCTCTCCTGGGTACAGTCGGGGATGTGACTATGGAGATAACGATTGATCCTGGGAAGCTGCACGGCACGGTGCAGGCAATCCCGTCCAAATCTCAGGCCCACAGAATGCTGATTTGTGCCGCCTTTGCGGATAAAGAAACGTTTCTGTACTGTCCGGAAACCAACCGGGATATTGACGCGACGGCCCAGTGCCTTGCCGCGCTGGGGGCTGGAATTGCCCGGGTGCCGGAGGGGTTCCGGGTGGAGCCTGTCAAAACCGTGCCGAAACGGTCAGAGCTTCCCTGCCAGGACAGCGGGTCTACCCTGCGGTTTCTGCTGCCGATTGCAGGGGCGCTGGGCTGTGACGCGACCTTCTATTTAACCGGACGGCTGCCACAGCGGCCATTGAGCCCACTGTGGGAGGAGATGGAGCGGATGGGCTGCCGCCTGACCCACCCAACGGAAAATACTGTGCGCTGCCAGGGACAGCTGCGGCCCGGGGAATACCGGATTGACGGCAGGGTATCCAGCCAGTTCATCACGGGACTTTTGCTGGCGCTGGCCCAGGTGCCGGGAGAGAGCCGGCTGACGGTTCTTGGGCGGCTGGAATCGGCCCCCTATGTCACCATGACGCAAAGGGCAATGGCACTGTTTGGCCGTAATTCAGAGGATTTCCGCATTTCCGGCGGCGGATTTTATTCCCCCGGTACGGTGGCGGTAGAGGGCGACTGGAGCAATGCCGCCTTCTTTCTGGCGGCACAAACGCTGGGAAGCGCGGTGACGGTTCAGAATCTGGTTCCGGACTCACCCCAGGGAGACCGGGCCTGCGCGGAGCTCCTGCCGGAGCTGGCGGCGGAATACAGAACGATCAGCGCCGCGGATATTCCGGATCTGGTGCCCATTTTGGCGGTGACGGCAGCGGACTGCCATGGAGCGGTTTTTACGGATATCCAGCGCCTGCGGCTGAAGGAATCGGACCGGGTAGCGGCAGTGACTGCCCTGCTGGAATCCCTTGGAGGCCGCGCGGAGGCTGCAGAGGATACTTTGACAGTTTTTGGCACCGGTCTGCGAGGCGGCAGCGTGGACAGCCGCAATGACCACCGCATTGCCATGGCCGCGGCCATCGCCGCTACGGTCTGCCGGGAACCGGTGACGATTCAAGATGCCCAGTGCGTGGAAAAATCCTACCCCGCTTTCTGGGCGGAATACGAAAAATTGGGAGGCAGGTATGAGCAGCACCTACGGTGAACATTTGAAATTATCAATCTTCGGCCAGTCCCATGGGGCGGCCATTGGGATGGTGCTGGACGGCATCCCCGCCGGGCTGCCTGTGGACAAGGATGCCTTGGCTGCGTTCCTGCGCCGGCGGGCTCCGGGGCAGAATGCCTATTCCACCCCCCGCAAAGAGGCGGATATGCCGGAATTTCTCTCCGGCCTGGTGGAAAACACCACTTGCGGGGCGCCCATTGCGGCAGAGATCCGAAATACGAACACCCGTTCCGGGGACTATGACAACCTGAAGGACTGCCCCCGGCCCGGTCATGCGGACTACACGGCCCAGATCAAGTATGCGGGATTTCAGGATGCCGCGGGCGGCGGCCATTTTTCTGGGCGGCTCACCGCCCCCCTCTGCATAGCCGGCGGGCTGTGCAAGCAGTGGCTGGAGAGACGGGGTATCCGGATATCTGCCCACATTGCGGCCATTGCCGGGGTAAAAGACCGCCCCTTTGACCCGATTTACCCGGAACTGGATGCGGTAGGCCAGGACTTCCCTACCCTGGACGAAGAAAAGGGCCTGGCCATGCGGGAAAAAATCGCCCAGGCAAAGGCCGCGGGCGACAGTGTGGGCGGCATTGTGGAGTGCGCCGTTACCGGGCTCCCTGCCGGGCTTGGAGATCCGATGTTCGGTGGGATTGAGGGAAAGCTGGCCCAGATTCTCTATGGAATTCCCGCGGTCAAGGGCGTGGAGTTCGGCGCGGGATTTTCCGTGGCGGAAATGCTGGGCAGTGAGGACAACGATCCCTTCCGGGTAGAGGACGGCCGGATAGTCACCGAAACCAATCACTGCGGCGGCATTCTGGGTGGAATTACGGACGGAATGCCGCTGCTGTTCCGGGCCGCGTTTAAGCCGACACCCTCTATTTCCAGACCACAGAAAAGCGTCAGCCTGTCGGGTATGGAAAATCGGACGCTGGAAGTGAAGGGCCGCCATGACCCATGCGTTGTTCCTCGGGCGGTGCCGGTGGTGGAGGCTGCCGCGGCCATTGCGCTGATGGATATACTACTGGGCGAGGGAGCATTCCGCCCGAAGGAGAGAGAAACATGGATTTAAAGGAACTGCGCGGCCAGATCGATGAAATTGACGATGAGATCGTCAAGCTGTTCTGCCGCCGTATGGATGTGGCTGCCCAGGTAGCCGACTATAAAAAGGCCAACGGTCTGCCCATTCTGATGCCGGGACGGGAACGGGAAAAATTGCAGGATGTGGCACAGAAGGCCGGGCCCGAAATGGCCGCCTATACAAGGACGCTGTACTCTATGCTCTTTGAGCTGAGCCGCAGCTACCAGAATAAGCGCAACGGCGGCAACCCGGAGCTCTATCAGCGGATCACCAAAGCCATTGACTCCACGCCAAAGCTGTTCCCCCAGGAGGCCATGGTGGCCTGCCAAGGGGTGGAGGGTGCCTATTCCCAGCTGGCCTGCGAGAAAATCATCAAGAACCCTATGATCCTCTATTTCAAGACCTTCGACGGCGTGTTCCAGGCTATCGACCAGGGGCTGTGCAAGTACGGTGTGCTGCCCATTGAAAACTCCACCGCCGGATCTGTGACGAAGGTATATGATCTGATGCTGCAACACAATTTCTACATTGTGCGGACCTTCCGGCTAAAGGTGGATCACAATTTGCTTGCCAATCCCGGCGCGAAGCTGGAGGATATCCGGGAAATCTATTCCCATGAGCAGGCCATCAATCAGTGCGGCGGCTTCCTGCACGGGCTGAAGGATGTGAACGTGGTAGCGGTAGCCAATACGGCCATGGCGGCGGAGATGGTGGCGAAGTCCGACCGGAAGGATGTGGCGGCCATCAGCAGCCGCAGCTGCGCTGAGCTCTATGGGCTGCAAAACCTGGCCGCCTCCATTCAGGACAAAGGCAACAACCGAACCCGGTTCATCTGCATTAGCAAAAACATGGAGATTTATCCGGGCTCGGACAAGACCAGCATTATGATGGTTCTGAACCATAAGCCCGGCGCGCTGTACAAGGTGCTGGCGCGAATCTATGCGCTGGGCATCAACGTGACCAAGCTGGAATCCCGGCCCATCCCGGAACGGGAATTCGAGTTCATGTTCTATTTCGACCTGGAGACCTCCATTTACTCCGAGGAATTTGTGGAGCTGATGTGTGAGCTGGACGACTTCTGCGAGGAATTCAAGTATCTGGGCAGCTATACGGAGGTGGTCTGATGAACTGCGGACTGCTGGGACGGAAGCTGGGGCACAGCTATTCCCCGCAAATTCACGCACAGCTGGGAGATTACAGCTATCAGCTCTTTGAAAAAGAGCCGGAGGAGCTGGAAGCCTTCCTGAAGCAGGGAGATTTCACGGGGCTGAATGTCACGATTCCCTACAAGAAGGATGTAATTCCCTTCCTGGACGAGCTGTCCGATCGGGCAAAGCTCCTGGGGGCGGTGAATACCATCGTCCGCAGACCGGACGGGCGTCTGGTGGGGCACAATACGGACTATTTTGGCTTTGAGACTATGCTGCACAGCAGCGGCATTTCCGTTTCTGGGAAAAAGGTCCTGGTCTGCGGCACCGGCGGGGCCTCCAATACGGTTCAGGCTGTGCTGCGGGAGCATGGGGCCCAGGTGGTTGTGCTGTCCCGATCCGGGCCGGAAAATTACGAAAATCTCTCCCGGCACGCGGATGCGGCGCTGATCGTCAATGCCACCCCCGCCGGGATGTATCCCAACGTGGAGGGCGCTGCCATTGAGAATATTTCCTCCTTTCCAAAGCTAAAAGGAGTGTTGGATCTGGTGTACAATCCTGCCAGGACGACAATCCTGCTGGAGGCAGAGAAACGGGGAATCGTCGCGGAAAACGGCCTTTTAATGCTGGTTGCCCAGGCCAAGGAAAGCGCGGAATGGTTTACGGGTAAGCCTATTGCAGACGGCGTGATTGACAAAATCTACCGAAAACTTCGCAGACAGATGGAAAATATCATCCTTGTTGGCATGCCGGGCTCCGGAAAGACCACCATCGGCACGCTGCTGGCAAAGGCGTTGAACCGGGAATTTTTGGATGCGGACGCGGTTTTGGAGCAGCGGGCCGGACGGCCCATTATCCAGATCATCCCCCAGGAGGGAGAAGATGCTTTCCGGGCGATGGAAACGGCGGTTTTACAGGACCTGGGCAAACGGTCCGGCCTGGTACTGGCCACCGGGGGTGGCTGTGTGACCAGAGCGGAAAACTACGCCGCGATGCACCGCAACGGCTGCATCGTATGGCTGAAGCGGGATATTTCCCTTCTGCCCACAGACGGCAGACCACTCTCTCAAAGGGGGCATTTGGAAGAGATGTACGCACGGCGGGCCAAAATGTATGAACGTTTCGCGGACTTTTCCATTGAAAACCGCGGAACCCCGGCAGAGACGCTGGAGGAACTCTTGAAGGCACTGGATACGGAGGAATGACAATGAAAATTCTGGTATTGGACGGCCCGAATATCAATATGGTGGGAATCCGGGAGCCGGGAATCTATGGTACACAAACATTTTCCGACCTTTTGAAGCTGATTGAGGACACCGGGAAAGAGCTGGGACTGGAAATCGAGCAGTACCAGTCCAACCACGAGGGCTGCCTGGTGGATAAAATCCAGGAGAGCTACGGAAAGGTGGACGGCATTGTGATCAATCCCGCCGCCTACACTCACACCAGCGTTGCCATCCTTGACGCGCTGAAGGCAGTTTCCATTCCGGCGGTGGAGGTTCATATCTCCGATGTGGATGCACGGGAGCCCTTCCGGCTGCTGTCTTACCCCGGGATGTACTGTGAAAAGACCATCAAGGGCCAGGGGCTGGAGGGCTACCGGATGGCGATTCTCTATCTTTGGGAGAAGTATGGGAAAATCCATTGACAGCCCTTGGCTTTTTGTGTTATTCTTTTGAAATAACACTGAGAGCAAGGGTGAGACCATGGAACAAACAATTTGCCTGATGAATGACTCTTTCCCGCCGGTCATCGACGGAGTTGCCAATGCGGTGATGAATTATGGCCGGTGCCTTTCTGAGGCCGGTGAGCATCCTGTTGTGATCACGCCGGAGTATCCCGGTGCGGAGGACAGCGGATTCCCCTACCCCGTTCTGCGCTATCCGGCCATTGATCTGCGCAGCCGCACGGCGGGCTACATGGCAGGAATCCCCTTTGCCCCGGATATTCTGCGGGGACTGGAGGGCCGCCAGGTGGCGCTGCTGCACAGCCACTGCCCCATTGTTTCTACCATGCTTGGCCGGGAATTGCGGCGGGTGCTGGATGTACCTCTGATCATGACCTATCACACCAAATTCGATGTGGACATTGCCAACCTGATCCGCAGCAAGGCGTTACAGGAGGGCAGCAAACGGGCGCTTCTGGAGAACATCAACGCCTGTGACGAGGTCTGGGCTGTCAGCGAGGGTGCGGCGGACAATCTGCGCTCCCTTGGCTACGAGGGAGAATGCGTCATCATGCGCAACGGCGTGGATCTGCCCAGGGGGCGGGTCAGCGAAGAGAAAATTGCGGAGGTGACAGGCGGTTTTGACCTGCCGGAGGGTGTCCCCGTCTATCTTTTTGTGGGCCGGATCATGTGGTACAAGGGCCTGCGGATTACGCTGGATGCCCTGGCGGAGCTGAAGGCGAAGAATAGAGATTTCCGCATGGTATTTGTTGGCGGCGGCGGAGATTTTGACGCCGTGAAGACCTACGCGGAGCAGCTGTCCCTGACGGACAAATGCTTCTTTGCAGGTCCCCAGGCGGATCGGGAAAAGCTGCGGGCCTGGTACTGCCGGGCGGATCTGTTCCTCTTCCCTTCTACTTTTGACACCAACGGTCTTGTGGTTCGGGAGGCGGCGGCCTGCGGCCTGGGTGCGGTGCTGATCGGCGGCAGCTGTGCCGCGGAGGGCGTCACCGCTGGCCGCAACGGTCTGCTGATCGAGGAGAATGCCCGGAGCATGGCCGCCTGTCTGGAAAAATTAAGTGTTCCGGCCATGGCTGCCATCGGCCAGCACGCCCAGCAGGAGCTTTACCTCTCCTGGGAGGATGCGGTTCAGGTGGCCCGGGAGCGGTATCAGGTGGTCATCGACCGCTACCGCAGCGGAGAATATCCTGCCCACCGCAAGGCTTTGGAGCCGGTTTTCCGGGCCAACGGAGAGCTGATGGAGGGTTTGGCCCGGTTGGAGGAGAAGCGGGATGCCATGCATCAAAGACTTACCACCGCTGTGGAGGAGTCAAAAGAATACCTGAAGGAGATTTTCTGATGCTCACCACAGTGCTGTTTGACCTGGATGGGACGCTGCTGCCCATGGATCAGGAGGAATTTGTAAAGTGCTATTTAAGCCTTCTGGCCCGGAAGCTGGCCCCAAAGGGGTATGATCCCAAGTCCCTGGTCAGCGCGGTGTGGAAGGGCACCGATGCTATGTACCGCAACGATGGAAGCAAGACCAACGAGGCCGTGTTCTGGGAGACCTTCTGCCAGACCTTCGGGGATATGCCGCTGCAGGACCGGGAGCTCTTTGAGGAGTTTTACCGAAACGAGTTCCAGCAGGCCCAGGCAAGCTGTGGCTTTGACCCCAGAGCCAGGCAGACCATTGATGCCATCCATGCCATGGGGCTGGAAACGGTACTGGCCACCAACCCTCTGTTCCCACCCTATGCCACAGAGAGCCGGGTTCGCTGGGCGGGGCTGCGGAAGGAGGATTTCCGGCTCATTACCACCTATGACAACTCCTGTCACTGCAAGCCAAATCCAGCCTATTATCAGGATATCCTGACCGCCATGAAGCTGGAGCCCCGGCAATGCCTCATGGTTGGCAACGATGCCAAGGAGGATCTGGCAGCAAGGACCCTGGGTATCCCGGTTTTTCTGCTGACAGACTGCCTGATCAATAAGGATGGGCGGGATATCAGCCAGCTGCCCCATGGGAGCTTCCCGGAATTGTTGGATTATATCCGTTCTTTAACGGTAAATTAAAAAGAAAGCGGCGATTATTATGCGCAATGTTGTCATCCCACAGAACTATGCCCCTGCCCTGGATGCCTACGACACCCAGCGGGCCATTGCCTACATCAAGCAGACCTTCCAGCAGGAGTTTTCCAACGCGCTGAATCTGAAGCGGGTATCCGCTCCCCTGTTTGTCACGGAGGACTCCGGCCTGAACGACAACCTGAACGGCTATGAGCGCCCGGTTACCTTCGACATCCCTGCCGTTGGAAAGGATGCCCAGGTGGTGCACTCTCTGGCAAAATGGAAGCGTCTGGCCCTGAAGCGGTATCATTTTACCGTAGGGAACGGCCTGTACACGGATATGAATGCCATCCGCCGGGATGAGGCCTTGGACAATATCCATTCCATCTATGTGGACCAGTGGGACTGGGAGAAGATCATTACCCGGGAAAACCGGAATCTGGACTACCTGAAGCTGATTGTAGAGGCTATTGTCCGGGCAATCTGCGATACCAATGACCGGCTCCATGTCCGCTTCCCGCAGCTGACGCTGCGGCTCAACCGAGAGGTCAGCTTCATCACCACCCAGGAACTGGAGGACCGCTATCCGGATCTGACACCCTCCCAGCGGGAGAATGCCTACGTCAAAGAGCACCCAACCGCCTGCATCATGCAGATCGGTGGTGCCCTGCACTCCGGCAGACCCCATGACGGCAGAGCGCCGGACTACGATGACTGGAATCTGAACTGTGATATCTTTTTCTGGGACCCGGTGCTGGGTCGGGCGCTGGAAATCTCCTCCATGGGCATCCGGGTAGACGCGGAGTCTCTGGATCGGCAGCTGACAATCGCGGGCTGCGATGACCGCCGGGTTCTCCCCTTCCACCAGATGCTCCTGCACAACGAGCTGCCCCTGACCATTGGCGGCGGCATCGGCCAGTCCCGCCTTGCCATGCTGCTGATGGGCTGCGTCCATATCGGTGAGGTTCAATCCAGCATCTGGGATCATGAGACCATGGCGGCCTGCGAAGAGGCCGGCATTCCCCTGCTGTAACATGAAGCGGTTTTGGAAGGTCTACCTGGAAATCTCCAACAAGTGCAATCTTTCCTGCGCGTTCTGCCCAGGAACAAAGCGGCCCCTGGGCAAAATGGACCAGGGGCGCTTTCGTGTTGCACTGGAGCGGCTGCGGCCGTTTACGGATTTCCTTTATTTTCATCTGATGGGGGAACCGCTTTGCCATCCGGAGCTGGAAGGCTACCTGGCTATGGCAGACAGCATGGGATTCCGTGTGATTTTGACGACCAATGGAACATTGCTTTCCGCCCGGCAGGAGATGCTTCTGAACGCGCCGGCCCTGCACAAGGTCAATGTATCCCTTCACGCCTTTGAGGCAAACGATTTGCATATCCCCTTTGAAGACTACCTGGCTGAGTGTCTGGCTTTCGGGCAGGCCGCCCAGGGAAAGAAAATTGTGGTGTATCGGCTCTGGAACAATGGCGGCGCGGATGCCAGAAATCAGGAAATTCTGGAAATGCTGCATACCTTTTTCCCGAATCCCTGGGTTTCCGGACGCCGTGGGACGGCTTTAGGGGACAAAATATTCCTGGAGCCCGGAGATAAATTTGATTGGCCGGATCTGAATGCGCAAGAGCGGCCGGGGCCTTATTTCTGCTATGGCCTGCGGGATCAGATTGGAATACTCTGGGATGGCACTGTTGTGCCCTGCTGCCTGGATCATGAGGGGGATATCGCCCTGGGGAATCTCTTTGAGGAGGATCTGGGCGCAATCCTGAAAAGCCCCCGGGCACAGGCCATCTACGATGGCTTCTCCCAGGGGCAGGCCAGTGAATCCCTCTGCCGCCGCTGTGGTTATGCGGCAAGGTTTCAATCAGGTTCGTTTTCCGTTTGAGTAGGGATATTCGTTCGACAAATCAGGACTTGCAGGGGGGATACAAAGTGAGGAAGATTATCGTGATCGGCTGCCCTGGAAGCGGCAAAAGTATGCTTTCCAAAGAATTACAGGTAAAAACAGGCATCCCGCTTTATCACCTGGATATGCTGAATTGGAACGCAGACCGAACAACGGTGGAAAAAAGCGTATTTCTGGAACGCTTGTCAAATGTGCTTGAAAAAGATGCGTGGATTATTGACGGCAATTATGGTGCCACAATGGAATTAAGAATACAAAAATGTGATACGATTCTATTTCTGGACTATCCCCTTGATGTTTGCCTTGACGGTATTTTTCGGAGACAGGGAAAACCCCGAAGCGATATTCCCTGGGAAGAGCCGGAGCAATGTGACGGGGAATTTATCGAATTCATTAAAAACTATCGTGCGCAGAGCAGACCGCAGGTGATGAAGCTGCTTGAAAAATACGTATCCAAGAATGTGATCGTATTCAAAACTCGAGATGAGGCAAATGCTTTCTTGCGTGAAATATAACATCGCATTCCGGCTTGCCGATTTTATACTCAGGTCTCGCGGGATAAAAACTGATCCAAAGCGGCGAACTGCCTTGCCGCGTCCTGGCGCAGCTGGGTAATATCCAGGTATCCCCTTCCCGCCTGGGCATAGGCCAAAAGTGTTTCGCCGGAGAGACGCTCCCCCCGCAGGGCGTTCCGCAGGGGGCCCTCAAAACCCGCGTCCTTCAGGACGTGGGTTTGTTTTTCACTGTAGAGGATGGGAACCACATTCTTGTCTAACACCCAGCCCAGGATCATGGCATGAAACCGGGTTGCCAGGATGGTTTCGCACTTGTTCAGCTCATAGAGCATCCGTTCCGGGTTTCCTTGATAAAGGAAGGTTTGCAGCGCCTCCGGGCGGTGGACCCGGCGAAGGATTTCCGTAATGGCGGCTCCATCCCCTTCCACCGCACAGAAGCCGAACAACCGGACGGGGATGCCCTGCTGGGCGCACAGATCACACAGATTTGCAATGGCACGGTAATAGCCATCCAGCATTTCCGGGTCCCGGAAGCAGCCCTTTGCGGAAACCAGACTGATGCCGATGCCAACCCCCGCCTGTCGTACCTGTCGGGGCATCCAGCCATAGAGCACATCCGGCGCACAGGAAACATTGGGCAAGTCGGAAAACAGCGCCTTAGAGAACTGATCCCGGAAACAGCAGCCAGCGGTTTTGGAAAGGGATTGCCGCAGCTGCTCAGAAAAAGCTGCCGAGTAACCGCTTTCGCAGTTGGCACCGATCAGATAACAGGGTGTGCCGCCGCGGGCAAAATCGATATCCGCTCCCTCCCAGAGAATGGAGCCGCCGATGACAACTGTTCCGTCGACGCCCTGACCGTCAAAGGCCTCTTCCCTGGATAGATGCAGACTGTGGGTCAGCTTTCTGCGGACACGGTCCCACTTGGTTGGAAGGATGATGTTGTGCTGTCCGAGAAAGGCATTTTGGTTAGCCCCCAGAGCATAAACGTAAAATTTCGTTTTGGGGTATCGTTTGGCAAGTTGCAAAACAAACAGGTCATCTCCCAGATTGGACTGGCAGAAGGCCTGAACATAAATTCTTTTCATAACCAATGCTCCTGAATGCAGAATTTTTTCTTATCATATCACAGTCAGCCTGCCGCCGCAACCCTGGAAATCCCTTGCGAAGGATGCCGGATTATGGTATGATAGACAAGAAAGGATGAAGATTATGAAAGCTGTACTTTTTGACCTGGACGGAACCCTGACGGATTCCGGCGAGGGAATCATCAACTGCGCCCAGTATGCATTTCAGCAGATGGGCTATCCGGTGCCGCCGCGGGAAGAAATGGGCGTATTTGTAGGCCCGCCTCTGTGGGACACCTTTGAAAAATTCGGAATTCCCAAAGAGCGGACAGATGAGGCGGTACGGGTTTTCCGCAGCCGCTATATTCCCATCGGAAAGTTTGAAAACAAGCCCTATCCCGGCATTCGGGAAATGCTGGAGTGCCTGCAAGAGCGTGACTATGTGCTCTATGTTGCTACCTCGAAGCCGGAAACAACCGCGGTTGAGATTCTGAAGCACTTTGATCTGGCAAAATATTTTGATAAAATCTGCGGCGCGGATCTGGAGGGCGGACGGAATAGCAAGGAGGACGTGATCACGTATCTGCTGGATCAGGCGGGCCGGGACGCGGAAAAGACGATGGTGGGTGACACCAAGTATGATGTGATCGGCGCAAATGCCCACGGCATTCCGACCATCGGCGTCAGCTGGGGCTACGGCGATGTGGTCGAAATGCGTCAGGCCGGTGCCAAGGCCATTGTGGATACGCCGGAGGCGCTGCTGGAGCTCTTGAAATAAAAATTTCTGCCTTCCTTTTGTTTTGGGAAGGCAGAATGCTTACACGCTCAGGCTTGTCCGCAGGTAGCTCAAGGCCTCTGGGGCAGACAGCCCCAGGACGGTTTCAATTTCACTGGAGAGAATACGCTCCGCGTCATGCAAAAAGTTTTCATCGCACATATGGAGACGTTTCCCAATTGCTTTCTGGGCAGTTCTGTGGGCATAAAGGGTGTAGACCGTTTGCAGCAGGCTTTCCCGGCTGCCGGAACAGGTGAGATCCCGATAGGACTGCTTGCGCTTGTTTTCATCGGGAATCCAATTGCTGCTTCGGACGGTTGGTGACACCAGCAGCGCTTCCAGCTCTTCCCTGCTTGCCAGCCTGGAGAGCTTGGACATGGCCGCCGCATTGTGCATCGGCACCAAATACTGGCTTCCGCCCCGCCCTACCGGTTCCAAAACCAGATACTGCTGCTTCACCCGATTGACAATCCGTTCCTGAATTTCTGTGACACGGCATACTCCGTGAACCCCGTAGATGGCTAACTCGCCCTGCTGAAACATGGAAGGTTCCTCCTCTTGACAAATTCATTTTACAGTGATATAATATCAAAATTTCTTCCAGGTTTCAAATGGTGCTTTTCACGAATTTTCAACCATTTTCTTTTGCAATCTATACAAAAAATGCTGCTGTGTGGGAAAAACAGCAGCATTTTGTTTTTTTAGAATTGGATTGCTATGGCGTAATGCCGAAGCCAGAAGTCCATCTGGAGAAAATAGGCAATCTTTTGAGGCCGGGCCATCAGCTGGCCGTACCAGGGCCATACGCTTTCCGTTTGCAGGAGCTTCTCCAGCGCTTCCCGGCGGACGAGCGTGAAGAGTGGTGCCTCCTTGGATGATAAAAGCTGTTCCATGCGCTGCTCCAGCAGGGCAGTATACCGGGGATCAAAGGTTTTCGGATAGGGACTTTTCTTCCGATGGGCAACCTGCTTTGGCAGCAGATCGCCGCAGGCGGCCCGCAGAAGGCCCTTCTCTTCCCCACCGTAATCCTTGTATTCCCAGGGAACCGCATAGAGGTATTCCGCAATGCGGTAATCGCAGAAGGGCACCCGGACCTCCAGGCCGCTGTACATACTCATGCGGTCTTTTCGGTCCAGAAGCGTCTGCATAAACCAACGGAAGTTCAGGTTTACCATTTCCTTCGTCCGTTTTTCCAAAGGGCTGTTCTCCGGTAGAATGTCGCTCTCCCGGCAGGTTTCCCGGTAGGCATCCAGAATGAACGCTCGGCCATCCAGCCCATGGGCCAGTTCCGGGGACAGGAGCGAAACCCGGTCCTCGGTGTTTTGCGCCCAGGGGAACCCGGATCGGGCACGGATCTCCGGGTCCCGATACCAGGGGTATCCGCCGAAAAGCTCATCGGCGCACTCCCCGGACAGAGCCACCTTAACATACTTCCGAATTTCCTTGCAGAAGGCAAGCAGTGAAAAGTCTACATCTGCCATACCCGGCAGATCCCGGGCTGCAGTGGCCTCTTCCAGGCTGCGAAGCAGTACTTCCGGCGGCAGCTCGGTCAGATGCTGGTCGGAATGGAGAAATTCCGCCATCAAACCGATGAAATCGCTGTCCGAGGTTGGCTGGAATTTGCCCGGACGGAAATACCGGTCATTGTCAGGATAGCCCACGGAAAAGGTGGGCAGGCGCTGCCCGATCTGTCGCAGCTTTTCCGCGCATACCGCGCTGATCAGACTGGAATCCAGGCCGCCGGAAAGGAATGTGCCTATGGGCACATCAGAAACCATCTGCCGCCGGATGGCATCCAGCACCAGAGAGCGGGTGTGCTCCACCGTCTGGCTGAAATTCTCCCGGTGCTCCCGATCCCGCAGAGACCAATAGCACCGCAGGCGCAGTGTGCCCGCCTCAAAATAGCCGCAGCAGCCCGGTTCCAGCTCCTGGATTCCATTGAACACGCCGCTGCCCGGTTTTCGCCCTGGCCCTAGAAGAAGCACCTGTGCGGCTCCCTCCTGGGTCAGCGCAGCGGGACTCCGCGGATGCGCCAGAATGGTTTTGATTTCAGAGGCAAAGAGAATGCCGCCATCCAAGCAGCGGTAGAACAGCGGCTTGACGCCGATGCGGTCCCGGGCCAGAAACAGGCGCTTTTTCTTCGCTTCCCACACCGCAAAGGCGAAAATTCCGTTCATTTTTTCCAGTGCTTCTTCGCCCCACTGGGCATAGGCATGGAGCACCACCTCCGTGTCGGACCGGTCAAGAAATTGGTGCCCAAGGCTGGCAAGGCTCTGCCGGAGCTGCTGGGTATTGTAGAGCTCGCCGTTGTAGCTCAGACAGTAGTCCTCATCCCCCCAGTGAAGACGCATGGGCTGCTGTCCACCGGCGGGGTCGATGATGGCAAGACGGGTGTGCAGCAGCGTGCATTCCCCATCCCGGTAGATTCCTTGACCGTCCGGACCCCGGCGGGCCATGGTTGCAAGCATCTTTTGTATGGTTGCTTCGGATACATTCAGACCCACACAGCCGGATATGGCACACATAGAATCACACTCCCCTATCAGGATATGCGCAGGCAGCAAAAACGTGCATGAAATCCGTGCCCCTGCCAATACTACCGGAGAGGTGATACAGCATGAAAACCAATCGGGAAATTCTGTCCTCCGTGCTGAAGACGACGCAGATGGGACAGATTGGCATTTGCAGTGTGCTGGATGCGGCGGTGCAGCCGGACCTGCGGCAGGCGCTGGAGCAGCAGCTAAAGGAATATGACCGCATTGAAACCGAGGCCCACAGCATTGCGTCCCAGCGGGGCTGGGAGCTGCGGGAGCTGGACCCGGCGGTGCGCGCCATGAGCGATATGATGGTGCGGCTGCGGCTCTCCGGGGCGGACCCGGACTCGAAAATCGCGGACCTGATGATCCAGGGAAATACCAGAGGCATGGTAAAAGGGCTGAAAAATATCCATCAGTCGGATGGCCGGGACAGCCGGGTGACTACCCTGTCACAAAAGCTGATCGATACAGAGACGAATAATATCCGGCAGATGCGCCCGTTTCTGTAATGCGTCCGGCTGCCCTTCCCGGGCAGCCGGAACTTTTTTGCCCTGACGCGCATAGATTATCCAGATTTGAATTTTCTGGAGGGATGCATATGCCTTCAAGCGGCTATATCACCGCACGGGCCTACATGAGCAACGCCCAGATTCCACTGGAGAATGTGGCTGTGGTGGTGACGGCCCAGGACGGCACCGCCATCGCCATGCGGTTGACGAACCGAAGCGGTCTGACAGAGCCGATTCCAATTCCAACGCCGGATGCTGCCGAAAGCCAGGCCCCGGAGGAGAATGGGCAGCGGCCATTTACGGATGTGACGGTCTATGCCTGGAAGAACGACTTTGAGCAGGTAGCCGCGAGAAATGTGCAGATTTTCCCGGGGGTGACAACGGTGCAGGACCTGGAGATGATCCCGCTGTCGGAGCTGCCGGACCGATGGGACGAGAACGTGCTCTTCAACACCCCGCCCCAGAATCTATAGGAGGATGCCATGCCCACTGTAATCCCCTATGTACCTCAGCAGATTACCGTACATCTGGGCGCACCGGGCTCTGACGCGCAGAATGTGACTGTCAGCTTTGTGAACTATGTCAAAAATGTCGCTTCCAGCGAAATCTATCCGACCTGGGATGAGAGCGCCCTGCGGGCCAATATTCTGGCCATTGTCTCTTTCGCGTTGAACCGGGTGTATACGGAGTTTTACCGAAGCCGGGGCTATGACTTTGATATCACCAGCTCCACGGCGTATGACCAGTTTTTTGTAAAGGGGCGCAGCTTCTTTTCCAACGTCTCCCGGCTGGTGGATCAGCTTTTTAACAGCTATCTGCGGCGCCCGGGGGTTGTGGAGCCATTGGCCGCCAAATTCTGCAACGGGACAACGGTGACCTGTGAGGGCCTCAGCCAGTGGGGCAGCCAGGGATTGGCCCAGCAGGGCTACAACTCCACCCAGATTCTTCGCAGCTATTATGGGGATGTGGAGATTGTGGCCAACGCGCCTGTACGGGACATTACCTCCTCCTACCCCGGTACGCCCCTGCGCCGGGGCAGCGTTGGGCCCAATGTGGTGATTATCCAGGTGGAGCTGAACCGTATCTCCCAGAACTACCCGGCGATTCCAAAGGTCTCTCCGGTGGATGGGATTTTCGGGGCACGGACGGAGGAGACGCTGCTGGCATTCCAGAGAATCTTTGACCTGGACCCGGACGGTGTGGTTGGGCCCGCCACCTGGTACGCCCTGGTGCGGCTGTATACGGCAGTGACCAGCCTTTCGGAACTGCGCAGTCAGGGGCAGCGATTCTATACCATCGCCTGGAACCAGGGCCAGCCCATTGCCTCAGGGGACCGGGGCATCCGGGTAGAGCATCTCCAATATATGCTCCGTGTCCTGGCGGCCTACATCCCGGATATTCCCAGCGTACAGGTGGATGGCATCTATGGTGCCGCCACCCGCAGCGCGGTCCTGGCGGCCCAGGGATACTTCGGCCTGCCCCAGACAGGGACTGTGGATCTGGCCACCTGGAACGAAATTTACGATCAGTTTACGGGCATTGAGAATGCCAGCTTCCGGGATCTGGAGAGTTTCCCCTATACTTCGGCGGTGATCAATAGGACGCTGCCCAGAAACCGCTATGCAAACAGTACGACACTGACCCAGTTCCCGGGCTACAATCTTTCCATAAACAATCAAGAACCCGTGAGACAGGAGGTTGTGCGATGAAGCCAACGGAAACCTTTTTGGGGCAGCCCATCCGAAGCCTGCAAACCATGCTCCGGGTGATTGCGGAAAATGATGATGCCTACAAAGCGCTGATTCCGGACGGAATCTATGGACCGGACACCATGTCGGCGGTGCGGGTCTTCCAGCGGCGCAACCGGCTCCCGGTTACCGGTGTCACCGACCTGGAAACCTGGAATCGGGTGGCAGAGGAATATGCCATTGCCCTGGTGGAGGTGGTGCAGCCCCAGAGCCTTTCGGTGCTGCTGAACCCGGGGCAGGTTGTAACCTTTGGGGAGAAGAATCCGGCGGTATATCTGGCGCAGGTGATTCTGGTGGTGCTGGCGGAGAATTACCACTGTGTGGATGCGCCGCCGATTACAGGGAAACTGGATGGCCCCACCCGGGATTCTCTTGCGGCCTTTCAGCAGCTCTCCGGACTGTCCATGACCGGAAATCTGGATCGGCACACCTGGAAGCATCTGGCGCTGCACTTCCCCATGGCCTCCAATCTTCCTTTGAACGAAGGAACCCGCACCTGAAACAAAAGCGGCAGCGATTCCAGAATGAAATCGCTGCCGCCAGGATACATTTTCTTCCTCCGGGGCTCGGTGTGTCACAAGGGTTGCCGTCGGCTCATCCGCGAATATTTCCACGGCATCGGCTCCTTCACCGCTCCCGTCTTTGTGGCTTTAGTATACCATACGGCGGGGCGGGAAAGGTGAAGAATCCTTGAACGTTTGGGAAATAAATTATGCGGGATAAAGATTGCTGATGAGCAGCAGAACCGGGATTGCCAGGGTGAATACGCTGATGGCCCAGGCGTACAGGGCCTTTCTGGACAGGAACATCATGGCAAGGCAGCCGCCGGTGATGGCCAGAGACCCTACAACGGCGGTGTAACGGGAAATCTGCATGGCAAATGTCCCATCGGATTGCAGCAACAGGCCGACCGACAGCGGCAGATTCACTGTATTGTAGGCAGCCAGCCGCAGGGCAAAATAGATGACAGGCGCCGCCAGGATGACCTTGCGCAGGTGGTAGATCCAGGTGACGATCAGTCCGATCATATGTTTTAGCTGATTGTAGGCACCCGCCGCGCCGCCCTGCTGGACGGCCTGGGGAGCTTGCGTGCTCTTTTTCATAATATTCTCCCTTATTTCATGTTTTCCCAGTAGAGGGCAGCCAAGCCCTTGATGATCAGGTCCCGGTCATAGAGTATGGGGGTCTTGCACAGCGGAACCACATACTGCCCGATGCGGCCGGTGGCAACAACCGTGGCTTTGGTGCCCAGCTCTTCTTCCATCCGTGCCACCATACCGTCCACCATTGCGGCGGCGCCGTTCAGGATGCCGCTGCGCATGCATTCTATGGTATTGCGGCCAATGGCCCGTTTGGGCTGATCCAGCTGCAAACCGGGCAGCAGTGCGGCGCGTTCCGTCAATGCCTCCATGGAGACGCGAATACCTGGGCTGATGCTGCCGCCGATCATCGCGCCGGAGCTGTCCAGCACCATCAGGGTGGTCGCGGTACCCATGTTCATGACAATCAGGGGCGGCTTTTGCAGCCGGAGAGCGGCGACACAGCCCACCACAAGATCCGCCCCGGTCTGTGCAGGATTGTCAATGCGGATATTGAGCCCGGTTTTGATGCCGGGGCCTACCACCAGAATCGGCTTCCCGAAAAGCTTCTTTAATGCTGTCTTCACGGGGTTCAACACCTGGGGCACGACAGAGGCAATGATTGCCCCCTCAATTTCCGCGGCGGGAACAGCGTTGATGGCCAGCAGCATTTGCAGATCGATGGCGTATTCGTCTGAGGTTTTCGTGGCATCCGTGCGGAGGCGGGCCTGGAAGACAATTTCTTTCCCTTTTGCCGCGCCAAGGGTGATATTGGTGTTGCCGATGTGCACAGCAAGGATCATAGAGCTTCCTCCAGGTCTGCCCGCCGGATCAGGCGGCAGGATTGAATCGTACCGTTTTCAATTTCCAGGATGCCGGCACTTCCGGCAGAACCACTGGCTCCGGGGTTCATAACCCACAGGCCATCAGGCTCCTGGTGGCAGTCCGGGATGTGGGTGTGCCCATAGAGGGCAATCCGCGCGCCAACTGCCCGGGCATCCTGAAGAAGATAATAAAGACTCTGCTTCACATGGTGCTGGTGGCCGTGGGTCAGATAAAATTTCACGCCGCCGATGGTTGGGGTAAGGACTCTTGGCAGACGGAGATCACAGCCATATTCATCACAGTTCCCCGGCACCTGATAAAAGGCAGCCTGGGGGCACAGCGGACGCAGATCGCAGCCATCCGGGTAGTAATCCCCCAGGTGAATGACGCAGTCCGGGTGAAGCGTGTCAACACACTGTTCCATGAAGGAGAGAATCCGATGGGAGTCCGATAAAATCAAAAGGCGCATAGTTCTTCTGTCCTCTATTATTTTCAGTTTTGCAGGATTCCATGAGACAGGGCAGGCTGGTATTATAAGCCATTGTTTCGCTGGAAAAGCCTGAAAAAAGCTCTAAAAATTTTGCATATAATCGTTTGAAGGTTATTATACCATATCCCTTTCCAGAAAGCCAGAATTCTTTTTTGTATCCCTGGCAATTCTGGGCCCAGGCGCGCATATACTGGTATGGAGGCAGCCAGTTGGGAAAGGAGCATTGTGTATGGAAGATTCCGATTTTACACCGGAAAAAATCCGGCAGGCCCAGCTTCTGGCAGATACAGAGGCGGGCAAACAGCTGAAGGCGCTCTTGCAGCAGTCCAACGCCCAGGGACTGAAGCAGGCCATGGACCAGGCCGCCCAGGGCAATCTGACGGAGGCGAAGAAGGCCATTGCGGATTTTCTGACGACGCCGGAGGCAGCTGCACTGCTGGCACAGCTGCGGCAGTCGCCATGAGCCAGACAGAGGACCAGCTGGGGGCCATCCTGGGCAATCCGCAGATGATGGCGCAGATTCAGGCCCTGGCTCAATCTCTGGGACAGCCTTCCGACGCACCGCCGCCTCCGCCTAAGCCTCAGGGCAGTTCACAAAAGCCGCCGGGGCCGGAGAATGGGGATGTGGAAATGCTGAAGGCTTTTACGGGGTTTGCCCGCCAGTCGGCCATTGACAAGGATCAGCAGGCGCTGCTGAAGGCGCTGCGTCCCTACATCAGCCGGGAACGGTGCCAGAAGCTGGAGAAAGCAATGCGGGCGGCGAAGATGGCCCAGCAGGCCTCCGTTTTGATGGAGTCCGGTGCATTGCAGAAGCTCACTGGGGGGTAAGGCGATGTATAACCGTTATATCCCCGGTGCGGACGGAACCTTTCAGCGGCAGACACTGCCGGACTGCCCTCCCCCGCCTCCCCGTCCGCCAAAACCGCCCAAACCGCCGGAGCCGCCCAGGCCGAAGCCCTGTCTCAGCGAATTTTTTGGAAGCCTGATTCCGGGAGGGCTGGACGCGGAGGATCTGATTGTGGTGCTGCTGCTTCTTCTGATGTCTCAGGACTGCAAGGACAGCCCCAATACGCCCCTGATCACCATGCTGATTTATCTGTTTTTATAGAGCTCGTTGGAAGGGGCGGCGATGAGCCGCTCCTTTTCCTGTCTCGACAGCTGCTTGACGGCGCACTCCCGCCGGAGGGCGGTGCTGTGATCTGGGCAGTTCTCCAGATAGGCCAGCTCCAGGGGGCCGCGGCCGCGGGTATATTTCGCCCCCTTGCCGCTGCGGTGCTGCCGCAGGCGTTTCTCCGCGTCCCGGGCAATCCCTGTGTAATAGGTGCCGTCTCCGCAGTGCAGGATGTACAGCTGCCAATCACTTCCCTGTTCCATGGTGCCCCAGCTTTCGGAAAAATGGCTTTTCCAAGACCTTGTCCAGCAGGAAGAAGGTCAGATTGCCAAGAAGCAGCAAAACCACCAGGAGCACCGTGCCCAAATCCCGGAACTCCTCCTGCAATCCGGGAAGTCCCAGCACATACAGCAGCGCCCAGTAGAGCACAAGGATGCTGATATTGAAATACAGTCCTTTCCAGAGGGCGGGAAGCTTTCTGCGGTCAAGCCAGATTTTTAGAATTGGGTAATACCCCAGTGCCAGAAAGACACCTGCCGCCTCCCGGTCCGGGCACAGAAGCAGAGCCAGCACCGCTGCGGCAAAAAACCAGGCCCAGGCAATCCGTCTGCCGCACAGGTTCAGCACCACCTGCAAAAGCAGCGCGCAGAGCATGGGACCTACATAGGTATTAATTGGAATCAGAGTGCCAAGGCACAGAATGCAGACGGCCAGCGCCGCCAGGACACCACCCAGGGCAACGGCCCGGGCAGAAGAATTCCTATTTTGCAAGAGAACGGTCTCCTTTCCGATAACTGCCTTGATTATACGAAAAAAGATGGAGAAACTCAAGTGCTTTTCATTGACAACCGCCGCGGCTTGCGATATATTGATAAAAGAAACAAAGAAACTGGAAGGTGTGTGTCATGGAAATTACAGTTGGAATGAAAGGCGAGGCCACGACTTTGGTAGAAAAGGAGGACACCGCCCAGGCCGTGGGCTCCGGCAGCCTGATGGTATATGCAACCCCCTGCATGGCGGCACTGATGGAGGGTGCGGCCTGCGAGGCAATCCAGGAAGCGCTGCCCCAGGGGCAGACCAGCGTAGGCACGGCTCTGAATCTGGAGCATATCAGCGCGACCCCGGTGGGGCTGGAGGTTCGGGCTCAGGCGGAAGTGACGGCTGTAGAGGGCAGGAAGATCAGTTTTTCCATTATTGCCTATGATGAGGCCGGAGAGATTGGCCGGGCCACGCATACAAGAGTCCTGGTGAGTAGTGAAAAATTCCTGGAAAAGACCTATCAAAAGCTATAAGGAGGTTTTCAATATGGAAGATTATGGTGCAATGATCCGCAATACCTTTGAGCTGGGCAGCGTGCGGGACGCGGAGGCGCTGTTTGAGGCCTGCGTAGAGAACGCCTTCCCCACCTTCCACTTTCGCAGACTGGAGCTGATCCGTTTCGTGAAGGAGGAGCAGTTTATGGAGGGCCGCAGCTGGAACCACGTCTTTGAAATCCGTAAAGGAAAGCTGGATGGCTCCGATGTCTGGAAGGTTCACTGCCACCGCGTCACCATGGGGAAAACCCCGGATAAGCAGGTCTGCCTGGACTATATGACGCTGGGCTTTGTGTCCTATCTGGACGAAAAATAAGGCATAAAAGGACTCCGGCACTGCGTTAAGCAGTGCCGGCTTTTCTTTACTTTGCGGCCCGGTCTGCCAGAATCAGCTTCTTGACGGCCTCAATGCCGACTCGGATGGCACCGGAGGTGTCCTCGGTCATAGGCATGAACATGCCGGCCTTTTCCCGCTCCTGATTCCAGACCACGTGGAAGCAGCTGCCACAGCGCACATGGCGGGCGTTGGCAACCACGAACAGGGCGGCGCTCTCCATCTCGCTGGCTTTCACGCCCAGGCGCTTCCAGCTGTCCCATTTCTGGAGCAGGTCATAGGAGACAGGGCTCTTCTCCGGGCTGTGCTGGCCGTAGAAGGAATCCTTGCACTGCACTACGCCAACGTGGGTGTGGTAGCCAAGCTCCCGACTGGCCTCCCGCAGGGCCAGGGTCACATCGAAATCCGGCACACTGGGGTACTCAATGGGCGCATACTCCAGAGAGGTGTGCTCATAGCGGATGGCACCGCTGGCAACGACAATGTCTCCCGGGCATACATCCAGAGCAATGCCGCCGCAGGTGCCGATGCGGAGGAAGGTGTCTGCGCCAATGTTTGCCAGCTCCTCCATGGCAATGGAGGCAGAGGGGCCGCCAATACCGGTAGAACAGACGGAGACCTTTTCTCCCAGCAATGTGCCGGTATAGACATTGTACTCCCGGTTCATGCCGATATGGACAGGATTATCAAAATATGCGGCGATGGCCTCGCACCGCCCCGGGTCACCGGGCAGGAAGACATAGCGGCCCACATCGCCTTCGGAACAGTGGATATGATACTGCTTTTCAGTTTTCTGCATAACTGTCTCTCCTTTGTGAGGATTCTACAAAAAGTATACCATGGTTTCGCGAAATTTGCAAGGATCTTTCAGCCTGCTTTCTGCCGGAACACGCCCCTTGGAATCAGAACAGGCTGATCTGGCTGGTGTCCGGCAGGGAGCCGAAGGCACCCGCGTCCTTCAGCATCTGGATATGGGTCTTGGATACTTTGGGGCAGGCAGCGGCCACCTCTTCGATGGAAAGGAACGTCTTTCCTTCCCGGCCCCGCATCAGGTCCCAGGCCGCGTTTTCACCCAGGCCGGAGATAGCCACAAAGGGCGGCAGAATTTTACCGTCTTCAATGAGGAATTTGGTGGCATGGCTCTTGTAGATGTCAATGGGCAGGAAGGTAAAGCCCCGCAGATAGTATTCATAGACCACTTCCATGGTTGTCAGCAGGTCCTCGTCCTTATCGGTGGCGTTTTCATTGGTTTCGATGGCCTCAATATTGGCTTTGATAGACTCCATGCCCTGGGTCATCAGCACCGCGTCAAAGCCGCCCTTCTGGCTGCGGCGGTAGAAATAGGCCGCATAGAAGGCCAGTGGGTAATACACCTTAAACCAGGCAATGCGGAAGGCCATCATAACGTAAGCAACCGCGTGGGCCTTGGGAAACAGGTATTTGATCTTTTTGCAGGAGCCGATATACCAGTCCGGCACCCCCGCGTCAATCATCTCCTGCTCCGCACCCTCCGGCAGTCCCCTGCCCTTTCGCACAGCCTCCATGATCTTGAAGGAGCGCTTCTCCGGCATACCGCAGGAGATCAGGTACAGCATAATATCGTCACGGCAGCCGATGGCCTGGTCAACCGTGGCTGTTTTGGAGGTGATCAGGTCTTTTGCGTTGCCCAGCCACACGTCCGTGCCGTGGGAGAAGCCGGAAAGCCGCAGCAGCGTATCAAAGCGCTCCGGCATGGTGTCCATCAGCATGCCACGGGTGAACTTGGTGTTAAACTCCGGGATTGCCACAGCGCCGGTGGGGCCCAAAAGCTTATCGTTTTCGTAGCCAATCTCCTTGGAGGAGGTGAAAATGGACATGGTGCGCTTGTCATCCAGCGGGATGGTTTTGGCATCCACCCCGGTCATATCCTCCATCATGCGGATCATGGTGGGATCATCATGGCCCAGCATATCCAGCTTCAGCAGGTTTTCCTCCATGGAGTGGTATTCAAAGTGGGTGGTGATCTGGTCGGCATTGGGGTCATCCGCTGGGTGCTGCACCGGGCAGAAATCCCAGATCTCGTTTTCCTGGGGAATAACCACCAGGCCACCGGGGTGCTGGCCGGTGGTCCGGCGGACGCCGACGCAGCCCGCGGCCAGTCGGGCCTCTTCCGCCCGGTTGGCCGTCTTTCCCCGCTCTGCCAGATATTTTTTTACATAGCCGAAGGCGGTCTTTTCCGCCACGGTGCCGATGGTTCCGGCCCGGAACACATGGGATTTTCCGAACATTTCCACGCAGTAGGCATGGGCTTTGGACTGGTACTCGCCGGAAAAGTTCAGGTCGATATCCGGCACCTTGTCGCCGCCGAAGCCCAGGAATGTCTCAAAGGGAATGTTGAAGCCGTCCTTTTCGAACTTGCTGCCGCACTTGGGGCAGATGGCATCCGGCAGGTCCGCACCGCAGCCATAGCCCTTGGGGACATCGAAGGTGGTATACTTGCATTCCGGGTTCGGGCAGCGGTAGTGGGGCGGGAAGGAATTTACCTCGGTAATACCGGACATATAGGCCACGATGGAAGAGCCCACGGAACCACGGGAGCCCACCAGATAGCCATGCTCCAGAGAGTTCTGCACTAGCTTCTGGGCGGACATATAGATCACGTCATAGTGGCAGGAAATGATATCGTGGAGCTCTGTTTCCACACGCTTTGTAATCAGCTCCGGGGGATTTTCACCGTAGAGCCGGTGCAGCTTGCCGTAAACCAGGGACTTTAAGTCCTCTACGGAATTTTCGATTTTAGGGGCAAACAGGTTGTGGGGCACTGGCCGCAGACTCTCGCACATATCGGCGATGAGATTGGGGTTGGTGACCACCACCTCGTAGGCCTTTTCTTCTCCCAGATAACTGAATTCCTCCAGCATATTGTCTGTGGTGCGGAAATACAAAGGATTGGGCTTGTCCGCGTCGTCGAAGCCCTTAGTCGCAAGCAGAATATGCCGGAAAATTTCATCCTCCGGGTTCAGAAAATGAACGTCACCGGTGGCGACCACCATCTTGCCAAGCTCCTCGCCCAGGCGGACAACGGTACGGTTGTACTCCTTCAGCTGCTCGATGTCCTTGGCAATGCCTTTGGCAAGCATAAACATATTGTTTGCCAAAGGCTGAATTTCCAGATAGTCATAGAAGGAGGCAATCCGCTTTAATTCGTCCTCACTCTTGCCGTCCAGGATGGCCTGGAACAGTTCGCCCGCCTCACAGGCGGAGCCGATGATCAGGCCCTCCCGCAGTTCCAGCAGCTCGGACTTTGGAATTCTGGGCACCCGTTTGAAATACTTCAGGTTGGAGTCGGAGATCAGATGGTACAGATTCCGCAGGCCAACCTGGTTCTTCGCCAGAATGATGATGTGCCGGGCGTGCCGGTCTGTGATCCGGCCTTTGGCACGCAGGGCGGTCATCTTGGGGTTGATTTCCTGGAGGGTATGGATATCCAGCTCCTCTTCCATCCGCTTCATGAGCCGGTCCATGATGAGGCCGCAGGTCACGGCATCGTCCGCGGCCCGGTGGTGGTTGAAGTCCGGCAGACTCAAGGCATTGGACACAATGTCCAGTTTAAATTTGTTCAGCTGGGGCAGCATATTCTGGGACAGAATCAGGGTGTCCGCAGCGGTATAGGTGTAGGGCAGCCCCTGCCGGGCGCACGCCGCCCGGATAAAGCCGGTATCGAAGTCCGAATTGTGGGCAACGAGAACCCGGCCGCCAATAAACTCTAGGAACTTCGGAAGAACCTTCTCGATTGTAGGCGCACCCTGGAGCATTTCATCCGTAATACCTGTCAGTTCAATGATCTTCTTTTCCAATGGACGCTGGGGGTCCACAAAGGTCTGGAAGCGGTCCAGCTCCTCCCCATTTTTCAGGACCACAGCGCCGATCTCGATGATTCGGTCATTGGCGGAGCTGAGGCCGGTGGTCTCCAGGTCAAAGGCGACAAATTCCTCATCAAAGGCCATGTCCTGGTCCCCGTGGACCACGATCCGATCGTCTACATCGTTCACATAGTAGCCTTCTACGCCATAGAGAATCTTGATGTTTTCCTCCGTCCCCGCCACCTTCGCTTTGGCGGCGGCTTTCATGGCATCCGGGAAGGACTGGGCGACACCGTGGTCGGTAATGGCGATGGCCTTATGGCCCCAGGCGGCAGCCTGCTTGACCGCAGCGGCGGTATCCGTCAGCGCGTCCATATTGCTCATAGTGGTGTGCAGATGCAGCTCTACCCGCTTGCCGTTGGGGGCCAGGTCCTTCCGCTTGGGCATGGAGCCCGGCATCATGGCATAGGGCTTCAGAACCATGTCATTTTCAAATCGGTCCTCAATGAGCTTACCCTGGACCCGCAGGATACTGCCCATCTGTACGTTTTCCAGAATGGGCTTTGCCTCTCTGGCCTCCAGGAAGCGGGTGACCCGGATGGAATTGGTGTTGTCCGTCATGTCGAACTTGACCACCCAGGCATTCCGCTTGGTGAGCTCCTTGTGCTCGATGGCGAAGACCTTGCCCTCTACGATGATGGTGCCCATATCCAGGTTCAGATCCCGCATGGGGGTGGCTGTACCGCGGAAGGGTTTGCCGTAGAAGGTTTCGCTGTCCTGGGGCTTTGCCTCTTCCCGTGCGGCTTCTCGGGCCTGAACCGTGGGCAGCGCCGTCAGGGCCTTCTGGCGAATCTCCTCCATGGCCTTGGCCAGCTCTTGATCGCTCAACTCGTGACCTGCCTCTACATGGATCGTTACATCTGCCGCAAACCGTTCCCGCAGAGACTTTACAACGGCTGGAATCTGTTTTTCTACCCCAGCTTTGCCGTTGGCAGCCAGGGAGACAATCAGCTCATTTCCCGCCCAGCTCCATTTTGCGCCGGCAAGAGAGCCACGGGTCATGGAATCCTGCTCCACAAACAGACTCCGCAGATCCTCCGGCTCGATTTTTTGCAGCTCCTGAGCCGGATGGGTCAGGGTGATATTCAGGGACCGCAGGCCGTACAGGTCCAGAACATCCTTCTGCACCTGCTGAACCAGACGGCGGGGCACATAATGCTCCGTATGGGCCGCCGCCTCCACAGTCCTTGTGGCCGGGTCAATATCCGCAGCCACAAGGGCCGCCTGAGAAAGGGCCTCGCGGATCTCCTCAGGCGGCTCGTAGTCCGGAAACATATCCAAAAGAAAAACGTTCTCTCTCATACATCCATTGCGTCAATGCGGCGCAGCAGTTCCGGCAGCAGCTGATCATAGGGAAGCTTTGCCACCTGCTGGCCTTTTTCAAAAATCATGCCCCAGCCGTCACCACCGGCAATGCCGATGTCCGCCTCCCGGGCCTCGCCGGGACCGTTGACAATACAGCCCATGACGGCAACGGTAATGGGCTTCTGACAGTTCCGAAGTGCTTTATCCACTTGGTTTACAAGGCCAATCAAATCGATGCGGGTACGGCCGCAGGTGGGGCAGGAAATGATATCCACACCGTCCTTACGCAGTCCGGCGGCCTTCAGAATATCTTTGGCGGCGTAAACCTCCTGCACCGGATCATCCGTCAGGCTCACCCGCAGGGTGTCGCCAATGCCGTCCAGCAGCAGGGCGCCAATGCCCATGGCGGATTTGATCAGGCCCTGACGAACGGGGCCGGTTTCGGTAACGCCAATATGCAGCGGATAGTCACATTTGGACCGGAATAGACGGGCAGCTGCTACCATGGTTGGAACATGAGAGGACTTCATGGAGACACAGGTGTCCTGGAACCCATACTTTTCCAGCAGCTCCAGGTGTCCGAACGCACTCTCTACCAGGGCCTCCGCTGTAGGATGGCCGTATTTTTCCAGAAGCTCCTTTTCCAGGCTGCCGCCGTTGACACCGATGCGGATAGGGATGTGTTTGTCTTTGCAGACGTCCACCACAGCCTTTACCCGATCCTCTCCGCCGATGTTGCCGGGGTTGATCCGGATTTTGCTGGCCCCACCCTCCGCCGCGGCGATGGCCAGCTTATAGTCGAAATGGATATCTGCCACCAGGGGCAGGACGCTCTCCTTGCAGATATCCGCAAAGCCCCGGGCCGCCTCCATATTGGGTACTGCCAGCCGGGCAACCTGGCAGCCCGCCGCCGCCAGGGCGCGAATCTGAGAAAGAGATCCCTCTACGTCCGTTGTTTTGGTATTCAGCATGGACTGGATCACCACGTCCGCACCGCCGCCGATGGGGACATTGCCAACCTTTATCTGTCTGGTCATGTCGTATTACCCCTTTATCGCAAAAATGATGTCTTTGAACATGATAAGCGCCATCAAAATCAGCAGCAGAATCATGCCCGCTCCGTGGATATACCCCTCAATTTTGGGATTCAGCTTTTTGTGGGTGATGGCTTCAATCACGGTGGTCAGCAGCACGCCCACAAGACGGCCGCCGTCCAGTGCCGGAATGGGCAGCAGATTCATAACTGCCAGATTGATGGCAATAAAGCCGCCAAAGTACAGTAGATTCAGGAACGCATAGTACCGGCTGCCGGAATTATCCGCCACCTGGGCCATCTGGGTAACGATGCCCACAGGGCCGGACACATCCTCAACCCCGGCCTTGCCGGTAAAGAGCATTTGCAGCGAAAGCCGAACCATCCGAACCGTATCCCGTGTGCTGGCCCAGGTATATTTCAGAGTCTGGCCCAGATTCGCGTCCACCAGAGTGAAGCTGAAGCCGAAGCGCTGGGAGACGGTTCCGTCCTCGTTTTCAAAATCCTGCTTCCGCATTTCCAGGCCGTTCAGGATGACCTTCTCTCCGCCTCTGTCCAAAACAAGGTCGTGCACGTCACCGGGATTCAGAGAGAGAATGAGGGAAAAATCGCTGTATACATAGACTTTCTCCCCGTCTACGCTGAGAATCCGATCCCCTTCCTGGATGCCGGCGGAGCCTGCAAAGCTGCACCGGGGGTCCACTTCCCCGATAACCGGAAGAATGAACTGCTTATTCGGCGCAAAGAAGCAGGCAAGCAGAACAATGCCAGTAAGGAAGTTCATAGCAGCGCCGGCGGCCAGGATAATGACCCGCTTCCACCAGGCGGCATTGGGGAAGGCGCGGGGATTGTCGCTGGCCTCGTCCTCCCCTTCCATGGCGCAGAAGCCGCCGATGGGAATGCAGCGGATGGAATAAAGGGTCTGGCCAATCTGCTTTTTGAAGAGCGCCGGACCCATGAACAGGGAAAACTCATTGACCTGGACGCCAAAGGCCTTTGCTGCCAGAAAATGCCCCAGTTCGTGAATAAAAATCAAAAAACTGAACAGTAAAATTGCGAAAACATAGCTCATAAATTGCCTCAAACGTTGTGTTTTACAGAGTCTCTTGCCAGCCGGTCCGTCTCCAGAATGTCCTCCAAGGTGGGATTTTTCAGGAAGCGGACCTCTTCTACCGCCTGACGGACCAGACGGTAAATATCATAGAAGCCGATCTCATTGCGCAGGAACATGGCAACCGCCTCTTCGTTGGCCCCGTTCATGGCTGCACAGGCGGTGCCGCCCATTTTGGCGCACTGCCGGGCCAAGGCGAGGCACGGAAACGCGTCCAAATCCGGCTTTGCGAAGGTCAGCGCGCCGCAGGTGGTCAAGTCCAGTGCCTCCACAGGGCTCTGGAGCCGCGCCGGGTAGGTCATGGCCAGTTGGATGGGCAGGCGCATGTCCGGTGTGCCCATCTGGGCCATGACAGCGCCATCGGTAAACTCCACCATGCTGTGGACGATGCTCTGCCGATGGATCAGCACATCCACCTGCTCCAAAGGCAGGTTGTAAAGGCGCATAGCCTCAATGACCTCCAGGCCCTTATTCATCAGAGTGGCACAGTCTATGGTGATCTTGGGGCCCATTTTCCAGTTGGGGTGCTTCAGGGCGTCACTCTTGGTGACATTCTTCAGAGCCTCTTTTTTCATTCCGTAGAAGGGACCGCCGGAGCAGGTCAGAATCAATCGTTTGACCTCCCGCCTGTCGCGGCAGCCCACGAGGCACTGGAAGATGGCGGAGTGCTCTGAGTCTACCGGCACGATTTCTGCCCCACACCGGACGGCTTCTGCCATCACCAGTTCTCCGGCGCAGACCAAGGTCTCTTTATTGGCAAGGCCAATGCGCTTTTTTGCCCGAATGGCGGCCAGAGTCGGCTTCAGACCGAGCATACCTACAACGGCGGTGATTACACAGTCAGCGCTTTCCAGGGTGGCCGCCTCCAGAAGGCCTGCCTCCCCCCAGGAAATCCGAATGGGAAGATCGCGCAGCAACTCCTTCAGCTCATTGGCCCCTGCCTCGGTGGATACCACCGCCAGCTCCGGGCGGAACTCCCGGCACTGCTGGGCAAGACGCTGGATGCTGGTTCCGGCTGTCAGCGCCCCCACCCGAATTTCCGGGTGTATTCTTACAACGTCCAGGCTCTGGCGGCCAATGGAGCCGGTAGAGCCGAGAATACTGATACAATTCACCATTTTTTACACCGCCAAAGGTAGAATCAGCAGCAGCGCTTCCAGCAGAGGCGCTACCAGCACCATGGAATCAAACCGATCCAGCACACCGCCGTGGCCGGGAAGCAGATTGCCGTAATCCTTGATTCCGGTCTGCCGTTTGACCACGGAGAAGCACAGATCGCCCATCACCCCGGCACCGGAACCCAGCAGCGCGTACAGAATCGCCACACCGTAGTTTACCCGGAATTGGAGCACCAGATGTAAAATGAGGCCGTAGATCAGCACGCCCACCAGGGCAAAGCCGACACCGCCCAGGACCCCCTCAATGGTTTTGTTGGGGCTGACCACCGGGGCAAGCTTATGTCTGCCGAACCGCAGGCCGATGAAATAGGCACCCGCATCGGACAGGAACGCCACCACGAAGGGCAGCAGGATAAAATAGCGGCCATTGGTGCCGGTAAGAATGCGGACCAGAGCGCTCAGCAGCAGCGGGATTACAAAGCCGCCCAGGGTGCTGAGGCCGACCAGGTCAATGGGCACCTTCACATGGTCCAGCATGACCTCCGAAAACAGCAGCATAAAGTAGACAATGAGCCCCAGCAGCAGGTAGGCCTGCAAGCCGCCGTAGTAGCTCCAGATGGACAGGGCAAAGGAAGCAATGCAGCTGTAAATCACCATACGAATCCGCCGCACCAGGCCGGTACGGTACAAAAATTCGTAGGTCCCGATGGCCATTAACGTGCCAAAGACAATGGCAGCCACGATTTCCGGGGCAATCAAAAGGATAATCAGCAGCAAAGGGATGGCAATTGCCGCTGTGATAATTCTGGTTTTCATGGGTTATGCGCCTCCAAAACGGCGGTTACGCCGATGATATTCCGCAATGGCTTTGTCCAGATCCTCCGGGCCGAAGTCAGGCCAGAGGACATCCATAAAGACATACTCTGAATAGGCGGACTGCCACAGCAGGAAATTGCTGGTGCGCATTTCGCCGGAGGGCCGGATAATGAGCTCCGGGTCCGGTACACCGGCGGAGTACAGATAATTTTCAAACAGGCCCTCGGTCAGTTCCTCGGGAGCCCGCTTCCCTGCCGCGACCTCCGCGGCAAAGGCTTTGGCGGCGCGGACGATTTCATCCCGCCCGCCGTAGTTCAGGCAGAAGTTCACCTGAACGTCATATTCTACGGAGCGATTCTCCGCATCGTGGCACAGCTTTTGCAGCTGGGGCGACAGCCGGGACAGGTCTCCAAAAAAGCGGAAGCGGACACGGTTCTTTTCCATGTCCATCAGGGCTTCCTCCAGGTATTTGCGGAGCAGGAGCATGATGCCCCCCACTTCCTCCTGAGAACGCTTCCAGTTCTCGGTGGAGAAGGCATATACCGTTAAATATTCTACCCCCAGGCTGCGGCAGTAATTGGCGATTCGCCGGAAGGCCTCCGCGCCGGTGCTGTGACCGGCTGTGCGGGGAAGCCCCCGCTTCTTGGCCCAGCGGCCGTTGCCGTCCATGATAATGGCAATGTGCCGGGGCGGTGCCGGGAGATTTTCATTTTCCAGCGCCATGCGAGCACCTCTTTCTGAAAAAATGGGAAATACCACGGGGCGAGCCCCGCATACAAACGGGAATTCTGGCAGGACACTGTGTTCGCCGCCCGGAGGCGGCGAACACAAAGTGAGAAAATCAAATGGACATCAGTTCCTTATCCTTGGCGGCCAGAGCGGAATCCACCTTCTTGATATACTTATCCAGCATATCCTGCAGGTCCTTTTCGGCCTTCTTCTGGTCGTCCTCGGTGATGTCACCGTTCTTTTTCAGCTTCTTCACATAATCCATGCCATCCCGGCGGATATTCCGCATGGCGACCTTGGCGTCCTCAGCATACTTCTTGACCTGCTTGGACAGATCCTTTCTGCGCTCCTCCGTCAGCTGGGGGAATACCAGACGGATGACCCGGCCGTCATTCTGGGGGTTGATGCCCAGGTCAGAGGTCTGGATCGCCTTCTGAATCTCCTTCAGCATCTTGGTATCCCAGGGGGTGATCACCAGGGTGCGGGCATCCGGAGAGGAGATAGTGGCAACACCGTTCAGGGCGGTCTCACTGCCATAGTATTCTACCGTGATCCGGTCAAGAACCTTGGCATTGGCCCGGCCTGCCCGGACGGCATCGAAGTCCTCCCCCAGATGATCCAGGGTGCGGTCCATTTTTCTGGAAAATTCACTGAAATCTACGCTCATTTGGTTAGTCCTCCTTTACGATGGTTCCGATTTTCTCTCCGCAGGCAACGCGGAGAATATTGTTGGGGTCCTTCAGGGCAAAGCAGACAAGGGTCATATGGTTGTCCATCGCCAGGGTCATGGCGGTGGTATCCGTTGCCTTCAGATGACGGGCCAGAACCTCATCGTAGGTCAGCTCGTCAAACTTGACAGCGGTGGGGTCTACATTGGGATCGGCAGAGTAGATGCCGTCCACATTTTTGGCCATCAGGATGGCGTCCGCCTCGATTTCCACGCCCCGAAGCACAGCGCCGGTGTCCGTGGAGAAATAGGGATTGCCGGTGCCGGCGGCAAAGATAACCACCTTGCCCTCATTCAGGTAGCGGTCCGCGGTGTCACGGGTGAAATACTCGGCAAACTTGTTCATCTCCACGGCGGAGAGAACCCGTGCCGGGACACCGTGCTGCTCCAGGGCGTCCGCCATGGCAATGGAATTCATGACGGTTGCCAGCATGCCCATGGCATCCCCGTGGGAACGCTGCATCTTGTCGGCACCGTCCTTCACACCCCGCCAGAAATTGCCGCCGCCGATAACCAGACCAATCTGCACGCCCATCTCATGGCACTGCCGGATGGCCTCACACACCGGGTGGATCACACTATAGTCCAGGCCCCGATGCTGCTCACCAGCCAGGGCTTCACCGCTGAGCTTCAGCAGGATACGCTTGTATTTGATTTGAGACAAAATCGATCACTCCTTCTCTCTGTCCCACAGGGAGCCGCGGCCCCATATGGTATCGACTCTATTTTAGCGTACAAATGGCAAATTGACAACCACTAAATTCGAGAATTCTTAATTATTTCATAATCCGCCCAACTATTTCTGCGCGGATCGATAATTAGGATTGCATTCAGACGGAAAATCGGTTATAATACCACATTATATTTTAAGAAACCTTCAGAGAGGAAGAGATTGATATGGCTGAAATCACGGAAAGCAAAAACTTTATTCATGCCTTTATTGAGGAGGATATCGCCCCTGGCGGGCAGTTTGCCGGGCAGACCGTCCACACCCGTTTTCCGCCGGAGCCCAACGGCTACCTGCACATCGGCCACTGCAAGGCGCTGATCATTGATTTTGGCACCGCCGAGAAGTTTGGCGGTCTGTGCAACCTGCGTATGGACGACACCAACCCCACGAAAGAGGACGTGGAATTCGTAGAGGCCATCCAGGAGGATATCCACTGGCTGGGCTTCGACTGGGGCGACCGGTTCTTCTATGGCTCTGACTATTTTGAAAAGGACTACGAGTACGCCGTGGAGCTGATCAAGAAAGGACTTGCCTATGTCTGCGAGCTGACCCCTGAGCAGTTCAAGGAGTACCGGGGCGATCTGAATACCCCCGCAGTCTCCCCCTACCGGGACCGGCCCATTGAGGAGAGCCTGGATCTGTTTGCACGGATGCGTGCCGGTGAATTCGAGGACAATAAGTATACCCTCCGGGCGAAAATTGATCTGGCTTCCGGCAACTTCAATATGCGTGACCCCGTTATCTACCGTATCCGCCATATGCACCACCACCGCCAGGGGGACAAGTGGTGCATCTACCCGATGTACGACTTCGCGCACCCCATTCAGGACGCGCTGGAGGGCATCACCCACTCCCTGTGCTCTCTGGAATTTGAGAACCACCGTCCCCTGTACAACTGGGTGGTAGAGCATGTTTCTGTGCCCAATCATCCCCGGCAGATCGAGTTTGCCCGGCTGGGCATCGATCACACCGTGCTCTCCAAGCGGAAGCTCCGGGCGCTGGTGGAGAACGGCTATGTTTCCGGCTGGGATGATCCCCGGATGCCTACCCTCTGCGGCCTGCGACGCCGGGGCTACACCCCCGCCTCCATCCGCAACTTTTGTGACCGGGTGGGCGTAGCAAAGTCCCCCAACACCATTGAGTTTGCCTTCCTGGAGCACTGCCTGCGGGAAGATCTGAACGAGACTGCCAAGCGGGTTATGGCTGTGCTGGACCCTGTCAAGCTGACCATTACGAATTATCCCGAGGGGCAGAGCGAGGCCTTCCGGGTAGAGAACAACCCCAACGATCCGGAGGCCGGGTCCCGGGAGATCACCTTCTCCAGAAATCTGTGGATCGAACGGGACGACTTCCTGGCGCAGCCCATTCCCAAGTACAAGCGCCTGTACCCCGATGGCCCGGAGTGCCGGCTCAAGGGCGCTTACGTAATCAAGTGCACCGGCTGTGTTACGGATGAAAGCGGAAAGGTAACCGAGGTTCTGGCAACCTATGATCCCGACAGCAAGGGCGGCGATCCCGCCGATGGCCGGAAGATCAAGGGCGCGACCATCCACTGGGTAGATGCCAACAACTGCTACGATGCCGAGGTCCGCCAGTACAGCAACCTCTTCAACGATCCCGATCCTGATGCTGCTGGAAAAGATTTCCTGGCCTGCCTGAACCCCCACTCTCTGGAGGTGCTGAAGAATTGCAAGGTGGAAGCTTCCCTGAAGGAAGCCAGGGCCGGAGAATCCTATCAGTTCATGCGTCTGGGCTACTTCTGCCCCGACAGCAAGGATTCCACCGCGGAGCATCTGGTGTTCAACCGCTCCGTCAGCCTGAAGGACAGCTTCAAACCTGCAAAGTAAAAATCCGGGGGCCGCGGATGCGGCACCCCGAAAAAACAGATTCCTTGAAAATTTTAAGACGTGCGCCGCAAGCTGCTCTGAAAAGCTTGCGGCGCATTTTTTACTTCTTTTCCTCTTTGATGGCAGCGCGCAGATGAACGGAAAGCACAGCCAGAGAGGTCGCCATGTTCTCGTTCTGCACCAGAATATTGGCCGGCACATCCAGATGTGTGGGGGCAAAATTCCAGATTGCCTTGACACCGCCGGCAATCAGCATATTGGCCACCTCCTGGGCGGCGGAGGCGGGAACGGTGATAATACCCATCAGAACCTTGTGGAGCTTGCAGTAGTGCTCCAGCTTGGAGATGGGGTAAACCGGCTGCCCGTCCTCTGTTTTTTCGATGCTGGGGGCTACGTCAAAGGCCGCCTGGATGTTCAGGCCGTAGGCCTCAAAGCCGGAATAGGCCATCAGCGCCAAACCCAGCTTACCGGCGCCGATCAGCACGGCATCGGTGGTGTTGTCGTAGCCGAGGAATTGCTCAATATCATCGATCAGTGCCTCCCGCTGATAGCCGACTTTGGGGCGGCCGCCATCGGAGACAATGGCCAGATCTTTGCGTACCTGCACCTCGCCCATATCCAGGGCGTTGGCAAGGGCGGTTGCGGAAATATTGGCGGGGGCTGTGTCCGGCAGACTCTTCAGATAGGCGAGATAACCGGGAAGGCGCTTTAAAACTGCCTTGGACACTTTTACGTTGCGTTCCATAGAATTCTTCGCTCCTCTTGTATCGATACGATTTCCTATCGATATCATTTTATACGGATTATACCATTTCATTCCCGGATTTACAAGCGGTATCCGTATAAAATTGATCGATACATTTATAACTTTTTCTTAAGCACAGCTCATCTGCTTTAAAAACGCCTTTTTCAGCTTTCCCATAATCCGTTTTTCCAGGCGGGAAATATAGGATTGGGAGATTCCCATGCGGATGGCGACCTCCTTCTGGGTCAGCTCCTGCCGGCCGTTCAGGCCGAAACGCATATCCACGATTTCCCGCTCCCGGTCCGACAGCTCTTCTAAGGACTGCCGCAGCATTGTCAGGTCCGCCGCCGCCTCCAGGGGTGCCAGAATATCCTCTTCCCCTGTACCCAGAATGTCAGACAGCAGCAGCTCATTCCCCTCCCCATCCAGATTAATGGGCTCATCCAGGGATATTTCCGCCTTTTGATTGGAGATTTTCCGAATATGCATCAGAATTTCATTCTCAATGCATCGGGAGGCATAGGTGGCAAGCTTGATGTTCTTGTCCGCCCGATAGGTGGAAATGGCCTTCATCAGACCGATGGTGCCGATGGAAATCAGGTCCTCCAGGTTGGTGGAGGTATTTTCAAAGCGGCGGGCGATATAGACCACCAGCCGCAGATTGTGCTCCACCAGAGTCTGCCTTGCCTGTTCCTCCCCCCGGGAGAGGGCTTCAATGGCCTGCCGCTCTGCCTCTCCTTTCAGAGGGGGCGGCAGTACATCGTTGCCGCCGATGTAGTAAATGGTCTGTTCCATTCCCTGAAGACGCTGCATAATCCACTGCCAAAGATTCATAAGCTCCCTCCCGCCAATGCCTGATAGTTTCCGTCTCCGATTCTGCCGGGGGAAAAGGCTACCACGGAAGGCTGCCGTGTGCCCCCCAGAAGAACATCCTGAATCCGCATCCCCAGCAGGAGCCCCCCCGGCTGCCCCACGGCCCGGTAAGGAATCAGCCGCAGGCCGGGAAGCGGGTGGCCTTCCAGGGTTTCTATAGGGGATTCCAGCTGCTGCGGGGTAAGCCCTGTAAGGGTGCAGGCGGCGTTCTGACCGATGATCAGAACCTGCTCCCCGGTAACGGGGTCCCGCAGGGTATTGCCCGTATCCCGCAGGGCCGTAAGGCTGACCGCCTTCTGCCCACAGGTGATGTCCAGGGGTACAAAGCGGCGCTGAGACAGCCCTCCCCGCAGAAGCAATGTGCAGCCCAGCCACAGAAGCCCGGCGCAGACCAGCAGCAGTCCGGCGCTGCCCTGCCCCGCAAGCTCCGCCATGCCGCCCAATGCCAGACTCAGCAGAAGAAATGCGGCCATCCGCCGCCAGGCATTTCTCCGCCAGCCAAAGGCCAGCAGAGCCATCAGTCCCAGGGAGACCATGCGCCAATGGAACGCTCCCAGGAACCCAAAGCCAGGAACCAGACAGCCCCCGCTGTAGATCCCGCCCAGAGCGGAAGCGAACAGAAGCCGCCGCTGGTCCGACGGAAAACCGGAGAGCTGATTGGCCCCCAGCAGGAGCAGATAGTCAACGGCAAAATTCAGCAGCATCCACAGATCCAGATACATGGCTCCTCCTTCCCTTCCGGCGGTTACCGAATGCCATTTCAGTATAGCGCGGCGGGGACAAGAATCCGGTCGCAGCAAAAGGCCGACGGGCCGCAAGTTCCGTCCCGCTTCGTCCGAACCCCGGACACATGTTCCAAAATCCCGCGCATATACTCTATGGATGGAAGAAAAGGGGGAGATGCCATGCATCCATACAGCCCGGAGGGGCTATACGCCACGCCGCCAGGGATTGACGCACTCCGACGGGGACTGGGTTCCCAGCAGATTTTTCGGGCCATGTGCGTCAAATGTGATGAACAGCACAACCTGTATGTGGACCTGGGGGAAGAAACCGGGATCATCCCCCGGGAGGAGGCCGCCCTGGGCATCCGGGAAGGAACCATAAAGGACTATGCGATCCTCTCCCGGGTCGGAAAGCCCGTAAGCTTTCTGGTGACGGACTTCCCGGGGGACGGCACGGTGCGCTTATCCCGCCGGGCTGCCCAGCTGGATGCCCGCAGCTACTACTTAAATACATTGATTCCCGGAGATATTGTCCAGGGGTGCGTGGTAAGCACGGCGGAATTCGGACTGTTCTGTGATCTGGGCAGCGGCTTTACCGCGCTGATGCCTACCTGCCGCTGCTGTGTATCCCGACTCCGCAGCAGTGCGGAGCGCTATGTGCCGGGACAGCGGATCTGCGCGGCTGTCCTGGAAATCCAGGAGGAGCTTGGCCGCATTGTCCTGACCGGACGGGAAGTTCTGGGCACTTGGGAGGAAAATATCCAGGGCTTTCGCCAGGGGCAGACTGTTCCGGGCATCGTACGGAGCAAAATGCCCTACGGAATCTTCGTTGAACTGACGCCGAATCTATCCGGTCTGGCCGAGCCCACAGATGGGGTGCAGGTGGGTGACAGCGTCAGTGTTTTCCTGCGGGCAATCCTGCCGGAGAAGCACAAAATCAAGCTGAACATCCTGGAAAAGCTGCCCGCTCCCCTGCCCCCGGCAGAGCCGGAATTCTTTGTCACCTCCGGCCACCTGGATTCCTGGCGCTATTCCCCCGGCAGCAGCGCAGTGACGTATTTCAGATAAAAAACAGGGGCGGCAATCAAGCCGTCCCTGAAAACTTTGAAGGGTTACTCCTCTTTGCGTTCTACGCTTTTGATATTCTTCTCCGCTTTAAAGCGGGGGGTCATAAGCTCATGGCCGCAGCCCAGGCACTTCAGCCGGAAATCGGCGCCGGTGCGCAGAACTACCCAGCGCTTTTCTCCGCAGGGATGGGCTTTTTTCATGGTGAGAATGTCATTTACGCGGATATCCAATGCTGTCACTCCTTTTTGATGGCGTCCCAGTACTGTTTGGCCGCCTGCTCCAGTTTATTGGGGCCGTATTGATAATAATGCGTTCCCACCAACTCGTCCGGCAGATATTGCTGGGCCACCCAGTGGTTGGGATAGTCATGGGGGTATAGATACCCCTGCTCCCGCTCCTGGGTAAAGGTATCGGCGTGGACATTTTGCAGGTGCCGCGGGAAGGGACCCGCCTTCCCCTTCTGCACATCGGCAATCGCCGCGTCCAAAGCAATATGGCCGGAGTTGGACTTGGGAGAGGTTGCCATCAGGACTGCCGCGTCTCCAAGGGGAATCCGGGCCTCCGGCATTCCCAGCATCAGCGCCATATCCACGCAGGATTTTACGATGGGAATGATCATCGGATAAGCCAGCCCCACATCCTCCGCGGCAATGACCATCAGGCGGCGGCAGGCGGACTGCATCTGCCCTGCCTCCAGAAGGCGCGCCAGATAATGGCAGGCGGCATCCGGGTCAGAGCCGCGGATGGATTTTTGCAGGGCGGAGAGCAGATCATAGTGGTTGTCCCCATCCCGGTCTGCCCGCATGGCGCTCTTTTGTGTAACAGCTACGGCGTCAGACATGGTAAGCGGCAGCACCGTTCCCTGGGGCTGGGCAGCGGAAAACAGCACCTCAATGGCGTTCATGGACTTTCGCAGATCGCCGCCGCTGGTTCCCGCGATATAATCCAAAACGCCTTCCTCCGGCTGGGCCGTCAGGCCGGTGCGCTGCTCCATGAAGGCAACCGCACGCTGGACGGCTTTCAATGCCGCATCCTTGGTAATCTGCTTGAATTCAAAAACCGTGGATCGGCTGAGAATGGCATTGAACACATAAAAATAGGGGTTCTCCGTGGTGGAGGCAATCAACGTGATCTTTCCATTTTCAATGTACTCCAGCAGAGACTGCTGCTGCTTTTTATTGAAGGACTGAATCTCGTCCAGATACAGCAGCACGCCGTTGGGGGCGAGCAGGGTATCCAGCTGGGATGTGATTTCCCGGATATCCGCCGTGGAGGCGGTGGTGGCGTTAAGCTTGAACAGGGTACGGTTGGTCTGCTTGGCGATGATGTTGGCAACAGTGGTTTTTCCGGTACCGCTGGGGCCATAGAAAACCATGTTGGGGATCTTTCCCGACTCGATCAGGCGGCGCAGAACCGCACCCTTGGCCAGAATATGCTCCTGTCCCACCACATCGTCCAGGGTTTCCGGACGCAGCAGGTCCGCTAAGGGCTGATACACTTTGAATTCCTCCTTTTCCCGGTAGAGTGAGATAGGGGCGGCAAATCTGCCGCCCCTATGGGATTTATTTCAGAACGTTGCCACGTCCGGGTCCGCGGGCTCCGCACCGGTTTCTACGCGGATGGCCGTCAGGACGGGGCCGATATCCCCCTTGTAGAGGGGGTGCTTTTCAGCGCCGATTTTGGCTGTGACCATAACCCAGGAACGGGATTCCAGAGAGCCGGAACCTTCATAGCGGCAGGGAATGCCGCAGAACTGGATATCCTCCACACAGCAGGTCATGACAAACCGGCCAGGGGCGAACATACCGTTCTTGTCCCGCCGCAGCATCGCCACCTGGGCCTTAAAGTGAACCGTCTTGCCGTCATACTTCTGCGGCTCCTCGGAAACATCCCGATACCACAGGGCGTAATCCTCATCCTTCACCTCGATAATCGGGGCGTTGATATCGAAGGGCAGCGGGTCCTCAATCTCGTCAAACTTGGTAGTGCCATCGGTGTAGTCATAGAGAATATCGATCCGGCGGTTGGCTGCTCTTGCCAGCTTGTGGAAAGGCATTACATCCTGGCCTGGTGTCATGCGGTTGAATACCACCATCTGGGCACCCATGAGCTTGTCCATGACCAGATTGCGCATATTGGCATTATAGGTCATAAAGGTAGTGGCATCGGCAAACATGACCTCCTGGGCGATGGCCCAGGTATCAGGGAAACGCATATAAAGATCCCCAACCTGCTGCATGCCGTTGAGCTCAGCGACCACACGCTCGGCCTTGTACTTCTTTTGCAGGGCTTTCAGCTGCTCTGTGCTGACGGTCTGCTGATCCAGGACCTCCAGATAAACATTTTTCTGAGGATAGGTGGAGAGATCGTACTCCTCTTCCCCTTCTTCAAAAATCAGGACAAGGGTCCGCTCTCCGGCGTTGAACCGGGGGTCCTCCAGGGTCTCCTGAATGAATTTGGTTTTGCCGGAATCCAGGAATCCGGTAAAGGCATAAACGGGAATCTGTTGGATGGCCATGTTTACACCCCGAACAGCTGCGCAATCCCCGCCTCATCCAGCTTGGAGCCGATGACGCAGAGCTTGCCGGTAACATCGGCGCTGCCGGTACGGACGTTGGTTTCCTCCGGGACATAATCGAAGTGAATCCAGGTTCCGTCCACCGCGGGCAGAATGCCCTTGGCGCGGAGAATCATGCCGTAATCGCCGGAGTCCAGCGCCTTCAACGCACGCTCAATGGTCTGCTTTTCAAACTTCCGGGCAGTTTCGGTGCCCCAGGAAGTAAAGACCTCATCGGCATGGTGGTGATGATGGTGATGGTCATGGCAGCCGCAGGTGCAGTTCTCGTCGTGCTCATGATGTTCGTGCTCGTCATGATCATGGTGGTGGTGTTCGTGCGCATCCTCGTCATGGCAGCAGCAATGATCCTCATCGTGGTCATGATGATGGTGATGCTCATGCTCCTCTTCGTCATGGTCGTGATGGTGGTGCGCATGCTCGTCTTCATCATCGTCATGGTCATGGTGATGATGGTGGTGCTCCTCTTCCTCGGCCTCCAGATGCTCGGTCTCCATCCGTGCCAGCTCGGCAGCCAGAGAGGCCTTGCCTTCCATGGCTTCGATCAGCTGCGCGCCGGTGAGCTCGCCCCAGGGGGTGGTGATGATGGTAGCAACCTTATTGTGCTCCCGCAGCAGCTCCACAGCGGTATCCAGCTTGGCCTGGGGAACCGCGTCAGTACGGGACAGGACGATGGTGGAAGCGGTTTCCACCTGGTTGTTGTAGAATTCGCCGAAGTTCTTGGTATAGACCTTCACTTTGCCGGCATCCACCACAGCTACGGTATAGCCCAGAGTCACATCGGGGCCGGTGACCTTGTTCACAGCGCCAATAACATCGGACAGCTTGCCCACGCCGGAGGGCTCAATGATAATCCGGTCAGGATGGTATTCGCCAATGACCTTTTCCAGTGCTCTGCCGAAATCGCCCACCAGAGAGCAGCAGATGCAGCCGGAGTTCATCTCCGTAATGTTGATACCGGAATCCTGCAGGAAGCCGCCGTCAATGCCGATTTCGCCGAATTCGTTCTCAATCAGCACCAGCTTCTGACCCTTGTAGCCTTCCGCAATCATCTTTTTGATCAGTGTGGTCTTGCCCGCACCCAGGAAACCGGAATAGATATCAATCTTTGTCATAAATATACACCTTCCAATTGAAATTCCTACAGCGCCGTTCCCGAAGAAACGGCGCGGATAAACACATACCTTACTAGTATAGCACAGACGGCCCCAAAAATCCAGGTCAGTTGGAAATTTTCACAGAATATTTCCAATTTCTGACTGTCTGGCGGACGGGAGTGACGCGAAATTGGAAAGACTTTCTCTCCCGATGCATTCGGCACCCTGCCGCTCCAGGGCCTCCGCCCCCGGGCTTCCATCCTGAAACGCATAGACCGGGGTCCAATGGGATCGGAGATTCTGCGTGGTGCCGTTCCAAGTGCCGCCATGTTCCTCTCGGCACTGTGCTACAAATACCAGGCTGCCCATCGTGTGGATAATCCGATTCCGCCGCAGAGCCCGGAGCGAAGAAAAGGGGGCATCGTAATCCTCTTCGCTGAGGTAGAGCAGATTGGGCCGCTCCAGATGGCTGTGCAGCGCATCGGGGACCACGCTGATGACCCGCCCGCCGTTTGCCAGGCAGCTTTCCTGGGCAGCCTGGTCGGCACCCGTCGCGTTGCCGGATACCAGCACAAAGCCCTGGCGGGCGGCCTGACGGCCCGCCTCCTCAGCAAAGGCGCGGTTTTCCGGCAGCAGTTCCCGGCAGCCAACCAGGGAAACCATGGGCTTTTCCAGCAGAGAAAGATCCCCCTTGGCCCAAAGGCATCCTGGGCTCTCACTGCCCAGCTTTCGCCGCACGACGGCGGGATATTGCGGCATATTCCGAGCCAGCGGAGTGCACCGGCGTGCCTTGGCTTTTTGCAGATATCGCTCCAGCAGGGCCTGATCCGCCAAAAGCTCTAAAATCTGCTGACTGAAGGCACCGGAATAGCCAAGGGCCAGCAGATCCTTTTCTGACAGCTCCCGCGCCTCCTCCAATGGGCTGCCGGAGAGCACCCGCTGGGACAGGGTCCGCAGCTGCGCGGTTGTCAAGGGCCTGCGCTGCGGATTTCCCAAATGGCTGCACAGCAGGAGAAAGCCCCAATGCTCCATCAGTGGAATCTCCGTTTGAGGGCGGGAGGCGCTTTGACCTCCTCTTTGGTCAGCTGGCCGTCCGCGGACAGCAGCATGGACTGAATGGTGTAATTGGAGAATTTGGCGATTTCATCCAGCTTTGCCTTCTCGGGGAAGTTGCCGATGATGCTCCAGGCAATGCCCTTCCGCTTGGCGCGGCCGGTACGGCCGATGCGGTGGACATAGTACTCGTTTTCTTCCGGCACGTCAAAGTTGATCACGCAGTCCACATCGTCCACATCGATCCCGCGGGAGGCCACATCTGTGGCAATCAGCACAGGGAGCTTGCCGGAGCGGTAGCGCTGCATGGTCTTCTCCCGCTGCTGCTGGCGGATATCGCCGTGGAGGCACTCGCAGTCCAGGCCTGCCCGCTGGAAGTCATCGCACAGCCGCTGGCACATATGCTTTGTATTGCAGAATACCATTACCCGCTCATAGCCCTGGCTGCGGATCAGCCGCAGGGTGGTTTCCGCCTTTTCCAGAGGGGTGCAGGTCAGGCTGTACTGGTCAATGTCCGGGCGATCCTCCTGCTTGGGCTCTACCGTGATCTCCACCTCGTCCCGCTGGTACATCCAGGAGACGGTCATGACCTCCTGAGAAATGGTCGCGGAAAACAGGCCCAGGTTCTTCCGGTTTTTGACCTTTTCAATAATCCGGGTCACATCTTTGAAAAAGCCCATATCCAGCATCCGGTCCGCTTCATCCAGGACGACCGTCTGAATTTTATCCAGGCGGATGGTCTTCCGGTTATAGTGGTCCATGAGGCGGCCGGGGGTCGCCACCACAATCTGGGGCTTCTTTTCCATGGCCTTGATCTGGCTGCCGATCCCCGCGCCGCCGTAAAGCACCGCTACCCGGATATTCTGGTAATATGTCAGCAGGCCCCGGAGCTCGTCACCAATCTGGATCGCCAGCTCCCGGGTGGGAGCCAGAATCAACCCCTGTACATCCTCGCTGCTGGGATCAATATGCTCAATCATGGGGATTCCGAAGGCAAAGGTCTTGCCGGTGCCGGTGGGAGCCTTGGCAATCACATCCCGCCACTGCAAAAAATATGGGATGGCCTCGGCCTGGATGGTGGTGGGATAGCCGTAGCCCTTCTTTTCCAGCGCCTTCAGCATGGCCTCCGACAGGCCCAGACTTTCAAATGTAATGTTGCTTTCTTCCATAGTTTCATTTCCTTTTCGATTCAGTCAATCTACGCTATTTTAGCATTCTTTCCCGCAATTTGCAACCGTTTCTCCGGAGCCTCCGGGGATTTCTTCGTTGCATTTTCGGAAATTTGTGATAGAATGGGAAAAATCATACGCAAAGGAGATTTCTTATGCAGAGCATTGCAGAGATTCTGGCTGCGGAACTGAACCAGAAGCAGCAATACATTGAAAATGTGATTCAGCTTATTGACGAGGGAAATACCATCCCCTTTATTGCCCGCTACCGCAAAGAGATGCACGGTGCCATGGACGACACCACCCTGCGGAATCTGGAGACGCGGCTGACCTACCTGCGCAACCTGCAGCAGCGCCGGGATGAGGTCAAAAAGTCCATTGAAAATCAGGGCAAGCTGACCCAGGAGCTGGCGCAGGCCATTGACGCGGCAGCCTCTATGACAGAAGTGGAGGATCTGTACCGCCCTTACAAGCAGAAGCGCCGGACCCGGGGCTCCATTGCCCGGGAAAAGGGTCTGGACTCGCTGGCACAGGCGATTTTTGCCCAGGACGGACAGGATATCCAGAAGCTGGCAGAGAAATTTCTGGATGAAGAAAAAGGCGTTGCCACAATAGAAGACGCCATTGCGGGGGCCAGCGACATCATTGCCGAAAATCTCTCTGACAATGCGGAGATCCGAAAGGATCTGCGGGAGCTGTGCATGCGCCGGGGAAGCCTTGCAAGCAAGGCCGAGGACCCGGAGGCAGACACGGTGTATAAGCTCTACTACGACTTCAGCCAGAGCATTTCCCGGGTGCTGGACCATCAGATTCTTGCCATCAACCGGGGCGAAAAGGAGAGCATTCTGAAGGTCAGTGTAACATTGCCCGGAAACGAGGGCCCCGCTCTGGTCTGCCGCGCGGCGCTGAAACCCACCATGCAGGTTTCCCAGCTGGTGAAGGCCGCCGCGGAGGATGCCTATGACCGGCTGATTTTCCCCTCCATCCAGCGAGAGGTCCGCAATGCGCTGACAGATCGGGCCAGCCATGGAGCGATCCACAATTTTGCGCTGAATCTGAAGCCGCTGCTGATGCAGCCCCCGGTCAAGGGCTTTGTAACCATGGGCCTGGACCCCGGATACCGCAACGGCTGCAAAGTCGCTGTTGTGGATGCCACCGGAAAGGTGCTGGACACCAGCGTGGTCTACCCTACCTTCTCCGAGCGGAAAAAGCAGGAAGCCATTGCTGCCCTCTCCGCGCTGATGCGCAAGCATGGCGTTCGGCATATCGCCATCGGCAACGGCACCGCCTCCCGGGAAACCGAGGCCATGACGGTAGAGCTGCTGCGGTCCTTCCCGGAGGCAAGCTATATGATCGTTAGCGAGGCCGGTGCCTCCGTCTATTCTGCCTCTCCCCTGGCCGCTGAGGAATTCCCGGAATACGATGTGAACCTACGTTCCGCGGTATCCATTGCCCGGAGACTGCAGGACCCTCTGGCGGAGCTGGTGAAAATCGATCCCAAGGCCATCGGCGTGGGCCAGTACCAGCACGACTGCCCCCAGAAAGAGCTGGACGAGGCCCTGGGTGCCGTGGTGGAGGACTGCGTCAATGCCGTGGGCGTGGATGCCAATACCGCGTCCCGGAGTCTGTTGCAGCAGGTTTCCGGCCTGACTGCCGCAACGGCGAAAAATATTGTGGCCTACCGGGAGGAAAACGGGCCCTTTACCAGCAGAAGCCAGCTGAAGAAAGTACCCAAACTGGGCCCGAAGGCCTTTGAGCAGTGCGCGGGCTTCCTGCGGGTCCCTGAAAGTAAGGAAATTCTGGACAACACCGGCGTACACCCGGAGTCCTACCCCGCTGCCAAAGCCCTGCTGAAGCTGATTCCCTGCAACGATCTGGCCCAACTGCCCCGGCAGCTGGAAAGCTATGGCGTGAAAAAGGCGGCGGAGAGCTGCGGTGTAGGCGAACCCACCCTGCAGGACATCGCCAAAGAGCTGGCAAAGCCCGGCCGGGACCCCCGTGACGAGCTGCCGAAGCCCATTCTGCGCAAGGACGTTCTGGAAATGAAGGATCTGAAGCCCGGCATGGTGCTGACAGGCACTGTGCGCAATGTGATCGATTTCGGTGTATTTGTGGATATCGGCGTGCATCAGGACGGCCTGGTGCACATTTCCGAGGTTTGCAATCGCCGCCTGAAGCATCCCAGTGAAATGGTGCAGGTGGGCGATGTGGTGGATGTGATGGTACTGGGTGTGGACGAGCAGCGCCACCGGATCAGCCTGAGCATGAAGCAGGCAAAAAAGCAGTAAAAAATCCGCCATTCCCGGAGAAAACTGGCGTACTTGACAGATTTATTGAAATGTTGTATAATCACCGGTAAGATTCCCGAAGATTGGAGCTTTTAATATGAAAAAGTTGATCCACATTCTGGTGCCGCTGCTGCTGGTGTGTGTCCTGGTTATCAGCATCGGATGGTATCTGTTTGTCTATGACCGGAACTTTACCCGGGATATGCTGCTACAGCAGGCTCGAAACAACGACCTAAAGGGAAATAACGCCCTCTCCTCCTGGTTTTACAATCTGGCTTACAACTATTCCGGTCAGGATGAGAATGTAGCCATCGAGCTGGCCAATCAGTACAAGGCCTCCGGCAACTATACGAAAGCGGAAGTGACACTTTCCAAGGCCATCCGGGCGGGTGCCACTAAGGAGCTGTATATGGCCCTGTGCAAGACCTATGTCGAGCAGGACAAGCTGCTGGATGCCGTGTCCATGCTGGCCAATATCACAGATCCCACCATCCGGCAGCAGCTGGAGGAGCTGCGCCCCACCGCGCCCACCGCTGACTATGAATCCGGCTACTACAGCCAGTATATCAGCATCACGCTGAGCACCTCTTCCGGCACCATTTACTATACGACGGACGGGGACTACCCCTCCATTGCGGACGCGCCCTACGCGGAGCCCATTGCCCTGTCTCTGGGCGAGACCCAGATTTACGCCATCAGCGTTGGCGAAAATGGCCTTGTGAGCCCGGTGACGGTTCTCGGCTATACCATCGGCGGCGTGATTGAACCAGCCATCTTCATGGACGCCTCTATGGAGAAGGCCGTTCGGGACAGCCTGGGCCTGGAGCAGGATCATGTGCTCTACACCAACGATCTGTGGCAGATTACGGAGTTTACCGTCCCCGCCGATGCCCGGACGCTGGAGGATCTGAGCTACCTGACCTTCCTGGAAACCTTGACCGTCAACGGGCGGAATATGTCCAATCTGCAGGACTTCTCCCAGTTGACCCATCTGAAAAAGCTGGATCTTTCCAGCTGCCGGTTCCCGGCGGAGAGCATTGCAACCGTTGCGGCGCTGCCCCAGCTGAAGGAGCTGGTCCTCTCCGGCTGCGGTCTCAGCAGCCTGTCCGGGCTGAACGCCGCGGTTGGGCTGGAAAGCCTGGATATCAGCAGCAACACCATTCGGAATCTGGACGCGCTGTCCAGCCTATCGAATCTGGAGCAGCTCCACGCCCAGCACAACGCCATTACCGATCTGACCATCGTTGGGACATTGGGCAAGCTCACCACGCTGGATGTGTCCTATAACGCGCTGGCCAGCATCGCGCCGCTGTCCGGCTGCATCCGGCTGGAAACGCTGAACGCCTCGAACAACCAGATCAATGATGTGAGCACGGCCTCTTCCCTGCCCCTGCTGACGGAGCTGAACCTGGACTACAACGGCATCAGCGATTTGTCCGGTTTGTCCGGCTGCGCCTCTCTGAAGGCCCTGACGATCTCAAACAACAGCATTGAGGATCTGTCCGCCCTGACCGGAATCAGCACATTAGAGAAGCTGGACTTCTCCTATAACAGCGTTTCCGAGCTGCCGGAGTTTGCCTCCAACAGCGCCATGCAGGTGATTGATGGCTCCTACAATGCACTGGAGTCCATTGACAGCATCGGGAAAATGCCGAATATCGCCTACGTATACATGGACTATAACAAGATCACAAGCGTTGACGCGCTGGCGGAATGCTACCATCTTGTACAGGTCAATGTCTATGGCAATGTCATCCCCGATGTTTCGGCGCTGACCGAGCACGATATTCTGGTGAACTACGATCCCACCCAGATCGAGGACGACGAAGGGTAAAATGATACAGCGAGCGCCCCGGCCAATCAAAAGCCGGGGCGCTCCTCTATGCTTTTTAGGCATTCTCCAGAACTAGGGTCAATGCCGCCTGAATGGCGCATTGGCGAATCTGCTCCCGGTCACCGGAGAACAGAAATTTTTTGGATATAGTTTTCTTCGCATCACTGTAGCCGATAAAAATCAGGCCCACCGGATTGCCGAATTCATCGCCGCCGGGACCCGCCAGGCCCGTGACGGAAACAGCGATATCCGCTTCCAGGGCCTTTCTGGCCCCCTCCGCCATAGCCTCTGCCACTGGCGCGGAAACCGCGCCGACGTGGTCCAGAAGGCCCTGATCCACATCCAGCAGGTTGTGTTTTACCCAATTGGTGTAGCTGATGATGCCGCCCTTGTAGATTTCAGAGCTTCCGGGCACAGCGGTCAGAGCCGCGCCGATACCGCCGCCGGTGCAGCTTTCGGCCGTGACCAGAGTCTTGCCTTTCAGGGCCTTCAGCACCTCACAGCAGAGGGTCATCATGGTAAGCCACCTTCACCTTTTCCACGCTTTCCAGAGCGCGGGCAATCAGGGCCTCCCGGTCCAGTTTCCGCTCCGCGTGGAGCACCTGCCCAAGGGTGGGCTTTGTTTTGGGATGCTTGGGGGTAAAGACGGTGCAGCAGTCCTCATAGGGCAGAATGGAGGTTTCCAGGGTGCCGATCTTTCGGGCGATGGTGATGATCTCCTCCTTGTCCATGCCGACCAGGGGCATGAAAATGGGCATGTCCACCACCGCACCGGTGACGGTCATGGCCTCCATGGTCTGGGATGCCACCTGCCCCAGGTTTTCACCGGTGACCAGCGCGCCGCAGCCATCCTCCCGGGCCAGGCGCTGAGCAATATCCATCATAAACCGGCGCATGATCAGCGTAAAGAACTCCTCCGGGCAGTTGTCCCGGATAGCCTCCTGAATCTCCGTGAAGGAGACAATATTCACCGTCATCTTGCCGCTGTAGCGGGTGACCAGCCTAGCCAGCTCCAGAACCTTGTCCTTTGCCAGCTGAGAGGTATAGGGATAGGAGAAGAAGTGGACAGACTCAATTTCCACGCCCCGTTTCGCCATCATATAGGCGGAGACGGGAGAGTCGATGCCGCCGGACAGCAGGCACATGGCTCGTCCGCCAACGCCGGTGGGCAGACCGCCTGCACCGGGCAGCGCCGGCCCATGGACATAGGCGGACAGATCCCGCACCTCTACATAGACCGTATAGGCAGGATGGTGCACGTCCACCCGGCAGCTGGGGTGCGCCTCTGCCAGACGGCCACCAATTTCCTGAGAAATGGCAATGGAGCTCATAGGGAACTGCTTGTCAGAGCGCTTAGACTCCACCTTGAAGGACTCGGCGCAGTCCAGGTCATCCCCCAGATAGGCCTCGACCGCCTCGAAGACGGCATCCATATTTTTCTCACAGGGACGGCAGCGGCAGATGCTGTTGACGCCGAACACGCTCTTGCAAGCCTCCCAGGCCCCTTCCACATCTGCCTGATCATCCTGGGGCTCCACATAGACAGTGGACTGGAGAATGTATACATCAAAATTTCCGTAGGGCTTCATTCTCCGGCGGATATTCTGCCGCAGCTTATTCTCAAACTGCCGCTTATTGGAGCCCTTGAGAATGATCTCCCCCAGTTTTAAAAGAAATATTTCGTTCATACGGTTTCCTTTCTCTTTCCCGGCGCGTCCGCACTTCGCGGAATGCGCAATTTTTGAATCATTATATCCAACTTTCCAGATAAAAGCAAGCTGTTTTGAACAGCATTCGGCTGCCCGACAAAAATCAGGCAGCCGTGAATCCAAAACTATCCCTGGCGGCCCAGGCTGACGGCACGGTACTGGATGGCCTCCGCGATATGGGGGACCTGAATTTCCTCGCTGCCATCCAGATCCGCAATGGTCCGGGCCACCCGGAGTATCCGGTCATAGCTTCGGGCGGTCAGCCCCATGGACTCAAAGGCCTGCTTCATCAGCGTGGCACAGTCGCCGCTGAGGGCGCAGTACGTACGCATCTCTCCGGGGCCCATGCGGGCGTTGCACATACTGCTGTTTTCTCCGAACCGGGCGATCTGACGCTGACGTGCCGCGTTGACCCGCTGCTTGATGGCGCTGGAGGGCTCTGCCTTGGCCCGATTGCGCAGATCCTCAAACTCTACGGCGTTCACCTCTACAATAATATCAATCCGGTCCAGCATAGGCCCGGAGATGCGGCTCTGATAATTTTCTACGGACTGCTGGCTGCACCGGCAGCGTCCGCTGGGGTCTCCATACCAGCCGCATTTGCAGGGGTTCATAGCGCAGACCATCATAAATTCCGCGGGATAGGTCACAGAACCGGAAACTCTGGAAATGGTAACCTTCCCGTCCTCCAATGGCTGGCGCATCAGATCCAGAGAATCCTTTCGGAACTCCGGCAGCTCATCCAGGAACAGCACACCTTTGTGCGCCATGGAAATTTCCCCGGGGCGGGGATTGCTGCCGCCGCCCACCAGCCCGGCATTGGACACGGTGTGGTGCGGCGCCCGGAATGGGCGCTGGGTCACAAGCGGATGCTGCCGGTCCAGAAGGCCCAGCACTGAATAGATCTGGCTGACCTCCAATGACTCTGCCCAGGTCATGTCCGGCAGAATGGAGGGAAGGCGCTTGCTGAGCATACTTTTTCCGGAGCCCGGCGGGCCGATGAGGAGCACGTTGTGGCTGCCTGCCGCGGCCACCTCCAGCGCCCGCTTTACATTCTCCTGCCCCAGTACATCCTGGAAATCCGGCATGGGCTCCTGGCTGGGCTCCGGCACCCACAACGGCTCCTCCGGGAGCTCTTGCAGACCGTTGAGCCCATCCGCCAACTCCCGCACCGAATGGATGGGCAGAATCATAGGTCCTCTGGCAAGGGTCGCCTCCGCCGCGTTCTCCGCCGGGACAAACAGATAGCGGATGCCCGCCTGCTTGGCGGCCAGCGCCATGGGAAGAACGCCGGAAATAGGCCGCAGATTCCCGTCCAGGCCAAGTTCTCCCAGAAACGCGCAGTCGTGGGCCGGCCGGCGAATCTCCCCGGAGGCGGAGAGAATACTTAGAAGAATGGGCAGATCGTAGTGCGTGCCGGCCTTTTTCTGACTGGCAGGGGCCAGATTCACGGTAATGCGGCTTACCGGGAATTTGAGCCCGGAGCTTTTGGCCGCCGCACGGACCCGCTCCCGGGCCTCTTTCACAGCGGCGTCCGGCAGGCCGACAATGTCAAACGCAGGCAAGCCGCCGGAGATATAGCACTCCGCGGTGACCGGCGCGCCATGAATGCCGGAGACCCCCAGCGTTCGGATGCTGCAGATCATAAAATTCTCTCCCTCCGGGAAAAACAGCAGCTATGCAATTTTTCCTTATTTTTATTTATAATACCCGATCTTTTTACAAAAAACAATCCCTATTCTATTTTCTGATGCCCATATCTGTATTTCTATATGCCTATTTTTGTCGGTATAGAAAATAGGTATATGAAATTTTCGGTTTTTTGTCTCTAATTGGCTTTACAACTGGTTTGTTTCGTGGTAATATATAGACGCAAAACTTGAATCCTTTAGGAGGTATTTCATTTTGGCAAGAAAATTTAAAACCATGGACGGCAATACTGCTGCCGCCCACGTCAGCTATGCCTTTACTGAGGTTGCTGGCATTTACCCCATCACCCCGTCCAGCCCCATGGCCGACAACGTTGACCAGTGGGCCGC